>NZ_JBEYZY010000016.1:48664-199354 GCF_040646295.1 Streptomyces sp. NPDC046197
GTGCCGCACCCACCGGGTGCGGCACGACCGCACCGTTCTTCTACTTTCTGGAATCTCGGTACGGCGGGGGAAAGCGTATGTGCGGTTTGGCCGGAGTCGCCCGGCTCGGCGGCGGCTCGCTCGGCGACGCGGCGGACGATCTGCTGCGGCGCATGACCGGTGTGATCGCGCACCGCGGTCCCGACGGTGAGGCCTACCACCGCTCCGGCCCCGTGGGCCTGGGCTTCGTACGGCTCTCCCTGGTGGATCCGGTCGGCGGTGGTCAGCCGCTCAGCACCGAGGACGACGAGCTGGTCCTCATCGCCAACGGGGAGATCTACAACCACCGGGAACTCGCCGCCGGTCTGCCGCGGGGCACCCGGCTGCGCACCGGATCCGACTGCGAGGTGCTGCTCCACCTGTACCGGCGGGACGGCATGGCGTTCCTCGACTCGGTGCGCGGAATGTTCTCCCTCGTGCTGTGGGACCGGCGCCGGGGGCGCCTGGTCTTCGCCCGCGACCGTTTCGGCATCAAGCCGCTCTTCTACCACCGCGACAACGAGCGCATCGTCTTCTCCTCGGAGATCAAGGCGCTGTTCCAGGATGCGGCCTGCCCGCGCCGGATCGACTGGGCCGGCGCGCTGTCGGACCAGATGATGACCGGCGCCATGGTTTTCGACGACGGCCCGCCCCGGACCTGGTACGAGGAAATCGAACTCGTCCCGGCCGGCTGCGTTGTCACCTTCGATCTGAACACGGGCGACACGCGCACCCACCGGTACTGGGAATTCCCCGAGTTCGACGGATCGAGAACCGGCTCCGAGGACGAACTGGTCCGCCGGTACGGAGAAACGCTGGCCAATTCCGTCGAAGAATGCGGAATGGCTGATGTCGAGATAGGCCTCTTCCTCAGCGGCGGAATCGATTCCGCCGCCGTCGCCGCCCTCTCGGATCTGAAGCCCCGCACGTTCACGGCACTCAACGGCAGCACACTCGAGAATTCCGACGCCGAATACGGCCATCGCATCGCGGGCTGGCTCGGTCTCACCAATCACCAGGTTCTCTTCGATACGTCGTCCACGCCCGGCGTCGATGAGTGGAAGCAGTTCCTGTGGCAGCTGGAAACGCCACTCGCCGGCCCGGAGTCGTACTACAAATATGAGCTGTACCGGTACGTGGGAGCCCATGCGCCCGAGATCAAGGCGATGCTCCTCGGCGGCGGCGCCGACGAGTTCAACGGCGGCTACACGGTGTCCTTCGCGGGCGGCGGCGAGTGGCCGGACTTCGTTGCGAACGTGAATCGCATGGGGATCCGGGGCGATCAGCACCGCAAGCCGGACCTGGGCGCCTGGTGGGAGCAGTCCGACCTGCCGCTGGTCCGGGCCTCGGTACTGCGCGAGGCCGCAGGCGGCACCGCCCGCGATCCGTACGAGATGCTGCACCGCTGGAAGTACCGCGACGTGCAGCAGTACAACTGCTGGCACGAGGACCGCACGGCGGCCGGCAACGGCATCGAGGCCCGCGTTCCGTTCCTCGACCACCGTCTGGTCGAACTCATCGCCGCCGTCCCCGAGCAACTGCGCCCCCGACTCGTCTGGGACAAGCAGATCCTGCGACGGGCCATGGCCGGGATCCTTCCCGAGGAGGCCATCTCCCGCCCGAAGATCCCCTTCTTCTACGGCGAGGGCGTCCGGCACACCTACCGCACCTTCACCCGCATGCTGGCCCAGGACGGCGACCGGCTGCTGGACGAGGCGCTCAGCGGTCCCGGCGCACGCGAGCACCTCGACGCCGACAACGTCCGGGCCACGCTGCGCCGGCTGGAACAGGACCCGACGGCAGGACACGTGGAGTTCCTGCTCCATGTGGTCAACCTCGGGCTCCTGGAGCAGCTCAGCACCGACCTGCCCGCCACCCCGCTCGCGCTGGCCGCCAAGGCCCCCGTCCCGCTGTCCGTCCCGGTGACCGACTGGGACACCCAGCAGCAGGAGATCGAGGCGGCCGTCGTGCGCCGGGCGCCGGTGGACTTCGACGCGCCGGCCGAAGTCGCCGACAACGTCCTGCTGTTGCACTCCCCGGACGCCGACACGGTCTGGTACGTCGTGATCGACGGCGCGGTGGAGTTCGTGATCGACGAGACGGAGACCCCGGAGTGGTTCGGGGTGCTGCGCTCCCTGGACGGCGTGTCCAGCCTCGCCAAGATCGTCGAATCCCTGGGGCACAGCCGGGAGAGCGTCGAACCGCTGATCGCCGAGGCTCTCGAACTCGGCGTCATCCGTACGGCGGTGATCCGGTGACGACGGACACCCTGTCGACCGGCGGAGCCGGCGACACGCCGGCGACGAAGCGGCCACGGGCGGCCAAGCGGCCGTACGTGTCCACCTTCGACCTGTCGCGTTACGACTTCGACGTACGGCGCCTGACGGCCGTCTCCTGCGTGGTCGCCTTCGCCATCGGGCTGTGGAGCCTGGGCTCCACCACCCCGCGGGTGCTGGCGGTGCTGCTCGTGGTGGAGGTGGGCCTGATGATCCTGCCGTGGCGGGTGCCACGGACGATGCGCAGCGGAATCAGCTTCTGGACCGAAACCCTGGCCGGTCTGCTCGCTCCCATCGGTGCGCTCGTGCTGACCGCCGTCACCCGCCCCAACTGGCTGACCACGGGCGCCGACTGGTGGTGGTTCGTGCTGGCGGCCCTGACGTCGGCCGGTCTGATCGCGCTGAGCAACATGCGCATGAAGGCACTGCTCTCGGGCGAACTGGCTTTTGTCTTCGGTCCCACGCCGCGAGCACACGGGGCCGCCCGGGCCTTCGCCACCGCCGTCTGCCCGGTCGGCGAGGAGGCGGTGTTCCGCGCGCCGGTCCTGCTGGCCGGTGCCACCACGCCGCTGGGGCTGCTCGGTGCCATCGCGTTCGTGGCGCGCCATCACATCCAGCCGGGCACCAACCGGCGCGGGACCACTCGCTCGACGGCGGTGGAGATCTCGGCCGCCGCCACGATGCTGCTGCTGACGGTGGTGTCGGGCTCGGTCTACCCCGCTGTGCTGGCGCATGTGCTCAACAACATTCCGACCATCGTGCTGGAGCTGCAGCGCGAAGACGACGACAGAGGCTGGTCATGAAGCTCGACCTCAGCGGGTGTGTCGACGAACTGAGGCGCCGTGGCCTGGTGCCCGAGGACACCCTGACCGTATTCAACGTCGGCTCGGTGGCCCGCGGCTGGGCCAACCCGACCAGTGACTTCGACTTCTACCTGGTCTCCCGCACCGTGCCCGGCGTCGAGGGCGCCCGTACCGTGCCGGTGCCACTCGCCCACGAGACGATCAGCACCTACATGTTCCAGATGGACGGCCGCCGCTGGGAGGTCGCCTACTGGCTGGACTCGCAGGTGGACCAGATGCTCGAGAAGGTCTCCTGGGAGCAGTTCGACGCCGGTGTCTCCTCGCTGAAGGCCATGGTGGACACCGAGGAACTGTTCCTCGAGCGGATCGTGACGGGGCTGCCGCTGTTCGGCGAGGACTGGCTGAAGCGGCGCCGGGCCGAGCTCGACGAGACGGCGTACCGGGCCTTCGTCACCACCAGGTCGCTGGCGGAGGCGGACGGCAATGTCGAGGACGCCCTCGGCATGCTCGAGGTCGGGGACATCGAGAGCGCGGTGATGGCGGCCCGCAAGGCTCTCGGTCACTCCGTGGACGCCGTCCTGGAGGGCTCGGGCAACTACGGCTCGCGGACGCCGAAGTGGAGGGCACGCCGGGTCAAGGAGGCGGGGCTGGAGCTCATCCCCTTCGAGACGTTCTGGGCCCTGGAGACCATGGCCGACTACGACGCGGACGACCCCGCCGCATGGGTGCGCCGGGTCGTGACGCTGTGCAAGGACCTTTCGATCGAGGTGGAGATCTGATGCCGTCTTCCAAGTCCTTCGGCCCCGACGTCGTACCGGTCCGCAGTCTGGACGCCCGGGTGCGCAAGTTCCGCGGCAAGCTGTTCGTGGCGAACGCCTCCCTGGCCTTCGAGCTCGACGAGGTGGCGGAGTTCATCTTCAAGCAGGTGGACGGCGTGGCCACGGTGCGGCAGATCGGCGAGAAGGTCGCCGCGCAGTACGACATCTCGGTGGACGAGGCAGTGGCCGACTGCGCGGAGTTCCTCACCGAGCTCGCCGCCAGCGACATGGTCGGGTAACCGATGTGTGGCATAGTCGGCATGTTCGTCGGCTGCACGGCGCTGTCCTACTGTCCCAAGCAGCTGGTGATGGGCCTCGGCCCCGCGGACTCCGGCCCGGTGGGAGAGGCGCGGCCCGACGAAGCCGCCGAGGCCGACGAGACGGGCCAGGAGCCGGCCTACCGCAGCCCGTTCGGCAGCTGGTACGAGCGGGCGGGGGTACGGCAGGCGCCCCGGCGCCGGCTGGAGAACGACGAGCAGGGCCGGCACTACTTCTCGCCCGATCTCGTGCCGATCGCCCGCCATCCGCTGGTCAAGAACCTCCCGGCCGGCCGTTTCGAAGAGGTGCTCGTCCAGCACCTCTACCGCTACCTCGACTTCACGGCCCGCCTGGAGTACGTGGTCGTCAACCGGACCGTGCTCGGCATCGCGCAGGGCTCGATCGGTGTGCAACTGCCCGAGGAAATGCGGTTCGACGCCTACAAGATCTACTGTGACGAGGCCTACCACACCCTGTTCTCGGTGGACCTCTCCCGGCAGGTCCAGCAGCGCACCGGGATCGCGCCGCGGCTGCCCGCCGAACCGTACTTCCTGCTCCGGCTGCGGGAGATCCTGGAGGAACTCCCGTCCGAGCACCGGGCGCTGGCCGAAATGCTGTTCGTCATCGTCTCGGAGACGCTGATCTCGG
The DNA here is from genome assembly GCF_040646295.1 of Streptomyces sp. NPDC046197. Taxonomy (NCBI): domain Bacteria; kingdom Bacillati; phylum Actinomycetota; class Actinomycetes; order Kitasatosporales; family Streptomycetaceae; genus Streptomyces; species Streptomyces sp. NPDC046197. Next base: position 53,486 of record NZ_JBEYZY010000016.1, read on the forward strand.
CGACCCTCGCCGAGGTCCCCGAGCGGCCCGACGTGGTCGCCGCGGTCCGCGGCACCATCCGGGACCACGCCCTGGACGAGGGGCGGCACCACGCGTACTTCGCCGTGTTCCTGCGCTACCTGTGGGGGCAGCTGTCCCCGGCGGAACGGCGCTGGTCGGCCCGGCTGATCCCGCAGCTGATCGAGGCGTTCCTGCGACCCGACCTGCCCGCCGTCCGGCAGGAGCTCGCCGGGTACGGGCTGACGGCGGACGACGCGGAACGGGTCCTCGCAGAGACCTACACGCCGGAGGCCGTGCGCAGTCACCTGGCGGCGACGTCCCGGCAGACCGTCAGGTACTTCGAGGCGCTCCAGGCATTCGACGACCCGGAGGCGGCAGAGAAGATCCAGCGCCTTGGAACCCTCGTGTGACAGAGAGAAGGCCTGCAATGGGCAACAGTACGTTGGAAGACAATCAGGGGGACCTGGGGCTGCCGGTCGAGGTGCACTGCCACGGGTTCGGCGAAGTGGACTTCTCCGAGTTCGCCGCCCTCGACCTGCTCCTGCTCGACCGCAACTGCGCACAGGAGAACGTCTCCTGCATTCCCACGCTCTACCTGCGGCAGTCCAGGCTGGGCGAGTTCGAGCAGTTCATGCGGCGCTACCACGCGCTGCGCACCGCGGGCAGGCTCCCGCACATCGTGGGCATCGCGCTGGAGGGCCCGCTGCTCGCCAGTCACGGGGGCACTCCCGCCACGACGGTGTGGGCGCCGACCCGGCACGAGTGGGAGCGGCTCGCGTGCCTCGGTGATCTGGGCCTGGTGTACACGGTGATGTCCCCGGACGCGTTCACCGCCGCCTCCGGACTCCACGACAACCTGGACGACCGGCACCCGCGGTTCGACTGGATCGTGCCGCTGCTGATGGCGCACGGAGTCCGGCCCGCGCTGGGGCACTTCACCCGGGAGGACCCCAGGGGTTCGGCCGAACTGGTGCACGACATCGTGGACCTGGCCTGGCAGAGCGAGTGGACCGGCACGGGGACCCGGGTGATCACCGACCACCTCTTCAACGACATGCCGCTGAACATCCGCCACGCCTTCCGGACCTCGGCCGCACGCGCCAAGCGGGACGCCACCCTCGCCGCGTACGACCTTCCGGGCTGGACGCTGGCCGACATGGACCGGATCGCCGGCCCCGTGCCCGCCGCGATCATGCAGGAGGCGGCCGGCGGACGGATCTCGGCCTGTATCAACTTCGACGGCGAGCACGTGGACCTCGCGATCGCGACCAGGGCCGTCGAACTCATGGGCCATCGCAACTCCATGATGATGACCGACCGTTGCGATTCGGCGCGGATCGGCGGTCAGGCCCTGCACCAGACCGAGGAGAACGGCCTCTGGTACCAGGACGGAGGCATCGTCGCGGCCGGATCCCAGCCACTGGCGCGCCAGATGCGCAACGCCCGCGAGATGGGCGTCGCCGACGCGTCGCTTTGGCAGCTGGCCGCCGGTACGGCCCATCGCGCCTTCGGCACCGGCGCCCCCACGGAACTGGCCGTGGGAGCGGGAGCCGCCGCTGAGCGACACCACGGCTGACCGCCTCCACCCCGAAGCCAACCCACGAGGGAGCACTACATGCTGGACGCACTCGACCGCCTGACGGTGGACTGGTCGGACCTCCCCAAAGCACGTGCCCAGACCAGGGAGATCCTGCTCGCCCTGTCCGAGGACAAGGCCGCGCTGCGCGAACTTCTGGAGCGGTCCCGCGAGGAGGAGGACCTCTTCGACAAGTGCGAACACCACCGGCTGCTGGACAAGCTGGTCATCTACGACGCCCTCGACCGCGGTTTCCGGATCCGGGTCCACGTGTCCACCGACGACCACCGCGACCGCCCGCACGACCACCGGTTCTCGTTCACCTCGCTCATCATGCGGGGCAGCTACCGCCACGTCCGCCACCAGCTGGTGGGGCGCCCCGAGGACATCCCGGACGACGTCCAGGACGACTTCGACGCCCGCGACAGCGATCTGCGCGTCGAGCCGCGGTTCGTGACCCGCGAGGTGGCCGGCAACTGCTACACGCTGCACCACAGCGAGATCCACACCACGTTCACCACCCCGAACACCGTCTCACTCTTCCTCCGCGGCCCCGCCGAGAAGGAGCGGTCGATCATCACGGAGCGGGAGACCGGCAGGGTGTGGTGGCGCTTCGGCGAGGACAAGGAGAAGGCCGAACGCCGGGTGAGCAAGCGCATCAGCAAGCAGTACTTCGACGAGCTGACCCAGCGTCTGCAGGGCATGGAGGTCCTCTGATGACGACGACCAAGGCCGAGGCCGCAGTGCTCAGCGACGAGGGACCGCTGTCCGATGCGGACGTCGTCGCCTTCATGGACTCCCTGCCCGCCGTGCGCTGGGACGACCTCGAAGCGGCTGCCGAGGTCACGGAGCGGATCGCTCGCCGGATCGGTGACGACAAGGCCCTGCTGCGCGCTCTCGTCGACCGGGTGCGCAGGACGCCGGAACTGCGCGAGAAGTGCGAGTGCCACTCGCTCGACGACAAGATCGTGATCTGGGACGCGCCCGAGAAGGGCCTGCGCATCCGGCTGCGGCTGGCCAACACCGACCAGTACGAACGGGTGCACAACCACCGCTTCAGCTTCACCGCGTACATCCTCAGCGGTTCCTACCAGCACACCCTGTACGCGACCGACCAGCCGCTGGACGAGACCGCGGACATCACGCGGTTCTGGCCGTACTTCGTGCGTGAGGAGCCCGCCGGGCACAGCATCACGCTGCACCACGAGCAGTTGCACACCACGATCACCGAGCCCGAGACGATCTCGCTGATGATCCAGAGCCCGGCACAGAAGCGCCGTGCCTTCATCATCCGCAAGGACGGCGGCCATGTCTGGTGGCGCGAGGGCGCCGCCGACGAGTCCGCCGAGCGGCGCGCCGAAGTACGGATGACCGACGGGCGTTTCGAGCACTGGGTCGCGCGGCTGGAAGCGATCGGAGTGCTGTGAGCGTCCAGGAGAGCGTCCTGCGCTACGGTCCGTCGCCCTGGCACCGCATCGACCTCTACGGTCCCCGGGACACCGCGGCCACGTCGACGGTCGTGCTGTTCCACGGCGGCTTCTGGCGGCACGACCGCACCGCGCGCGACCTCGAGCCGCTCGCGGTCGCGCTGGTCCGCCGCAACCGGGCCGTCGCCGTCGTCGAGTACCGGCCGGTGTGGGACGGCGGCGCCTGGCCGGGTGCCGCCGAGGACGGCGTCGCGGCGCTGGACGCTCTCTCGGCACTCGACCCCGCGTGGGACGAGGCCGTGCTCGCCGGCCACTCGGCAGGCGCCCACCTGGCGATGGCCGCGGTGGCCGGGCGGGGCGCCGGTCGCAGGCTCGTCCTGCCGGCCCCGGTGGTCGACCTGGCGCGTGCCGAGGCGCTCGGCGTCGGCGGGGGAGCCGTCGGTCACTTCGCGGGCCCGCACCTGAGGGCGGGCGGCACGCTGGAGGGGGCCACGCCCCGCCCGGACCGTACGGACGTGGCCCGGCTCGTCGTCGTACGGGCGGCCGACGACCAGGCCGTACCGGACGCGCTGACGGACGCCCAGCTCGACCAGTGGTGTGCGGACGGTCTGGAGCCGGAGCACCGGAGCGTGCCGGATGCCCGGCACATGCACCTGGTCAACCCCGAACGGCCCGGCTGCGCGGTCACGCTCGAACTGCTCACCGAGTCCGCCGGAGCCGCGGTATGAGCGCGGCACCGCACGGGACGACCGCGCTCGGGCCGCTGCGTCCGTCCGGCCCACTGCGGATCGCCGTCCTGGTCTCCGCGACCGGCGCGAACCTGGGCACGCTGCTGAGCCTGCGGGACCGGGAGCCGGCCGCCTTCCAGGTCTGCCTGGTGGCCTCCCACGGCAGCAGGGCCAAGGCCCTGGACGTCGCCCGGGACGCCGGTGTGGAGACCTGGACCGGCGACTTCGACGCGTACTGCGGGTTCGCCTCCAGGGCCGACGGGGCGCAGGGACGGCTCCGGTACCGGCAGCGTGCCCGGGAGTGGCACGACGCGCTGGACCGACGCATCGCGGCCTGGGAGGCCGAGCACGGGGCGCTGGACCTCGTCGTGCTCGCCTACCACCGCTGGATCGAGGGCAACCTCCTCGACCGGTACGCCGGCCGCATGATCAACCAGCATCCGGGCGACCTCTCGGTGCTGGACGGCGACGGCCGGCGGCTGCTCGTCGGCAACGACCCGGTCCGGCTCGCCATGGCGGCGGGCCACACCGCTACCCGGACCTCCTGCTTCGTCGTCGACGGCAGCCAGGACGGCGGGGCGGTGCTCTGCATGGGCCCGCCGGTGGCGGTCGAGGAGCGCCGGGCCACTCCGGAGGACGCCTGGGAACAGGAACTGCTCCAGAAGACCGTCAGTGACCGGCCCTGCCTGGAGTGGACGGTGCGTGCGTTCGCGGCCGGACGCCTGGCCCTCGCCGACGGCACCCACGAGGACGGCAGCCGGATCGTCCTGGTCGACGGCCGGCCCACACCTCTCGGCGGAAGGAGACTCGGATGAGGACGGCACCGGCGGCACCCGGCTCGGCGGCACCCGGCTCGGCGGTGGCCTCGACGGCGCTGGACACCCTCACGGCGGACCCCGCCAAGCGCGAGGTCTACCGCTACGACACCTACGCCCGGGAGGGCCTGCGGGCCTTCGCGGGGATGACCGCGCTGCGCCGGAGCCACGACGTCACCTTCGTCGTACTCAAGCCGGACGCCGTCGCGGGCCGGCGGTGTGAACTGATCCTGCGCATTCTGCGCGAGGAGGGCTGGGTCCCGGCCGCGGCCACCACCGTCCGCTTCGACCCGCTGCTCACCCGCGAGTTGTGGCGCTACCAGTTCAACGCGGCCTCCGCCCAGCGCATCGACGTGGTCGACCACCTGCTCGGCTCAGGCCCCTCCCTGCTGGTGCTGCTGCACGACACCCGGCGCCCCGCCTGGATGCCGGCCAGCGTCCGGCTGACCGCGGCGAAGGGCTCCGCCGACCCCGAGGCGGCCCGACACGGGGACCTGCGGACCCGGATCGGACGGATCAACGGGCTGTTCAACTTCGTGCACACCGCCGACGACCCGGCGGACGTGATACGCGAACTGCAGCTCTTCTCCTACCGAACGGGCTGGGACTGGTGCCGTGACGCGCTGTCCGGGACGGGGTCCTGGGACACCGGACGACCGCAGGCGGAGGACCCCGCGCACGCCCTTCTGGACACCGTCCACGCCGCGATCCCCGCCCACGACCTCGACGTCACCGCGGCCCTGCGCCGGCTGTCCGCGGGGTCCGGCCGGTGGGCCGCGCTCGCCCGGGCTGCGGGCACCCCGGACCGGATCGGAGAGTGGCTCGCCGAGCTGCGGCGCGGCCCGGTGACGGACGAAGCCGCCCGGTGGGACGTGCTCACCGTGGTCACCCAATGGATCGACTGCAACGAGGCGGGAGTCGCCCCGATCCTGCCCACCTCGTCGGCCGCGGCCTGGCGCGCCGCCGCGGGCGGACAGCCGACAGCAGAGCAGGAGGCCGAACCGTGCCGGGTGTGACCAACGGCGCCGCGGTACCGCCGTTCGCCGGCGCGGGGAACCTGATCTACCGCTCCGCGGTGGTGCCCCGGTTCGTACGGGGCTCCGGATGCTTCCTGGAGGCCGACGACGGCCGCCGCTACCTGGACGCGGAGGCCGCGAACGGCACGGTGGCCCTGGGCTACGACGCGTCGATCCTGCAGGAGGCCGCGCGCCGCTGCCTCGATTTGCCCGCGCTGCCCTCGTTCTGCGAATCCCCGCTGCGGCTGGGGGTGCTCGAACGCCTGGAGCGGCTCTTCTCGGATGTGCTGGGGACACCGGGGCGCGTCGAACTGGACCTCGGCGGGGCCCAGGGCATGGAGACCGCGCTGCGGATCGCCTTCAGTGCCAACGGCCCGGGAACGGTCGTGGTGTTCGAGGGTGCCTTCCACGGACGGTCCGGGATCACCAGCATGCTCAGCGCCAGCCCACGCTACCGGGAACTGCTTGCCGCGTGGGGGCTGGAGGTCGTACGGCTGCCCAGCCCCGACTGCCGGACCTGTCCGCACGCCGCCGCCTCCCAGGACGGCTGCCGGACCGGCTGCGTCGGCGCGGTGACCCGTTGGGGTTCCGAGCTGTCGGGCGTCGGCGGACCCGGCTTCGGGCGCAAGGCATCGGCGTTCGTCTTCGAGGCCGTGCAGAACGTGGGCGGCATGGTGGTCCCCGACCCCGGACTGCTTCGGGCGGCCGTCGCGCACGCGCGTGCCCAGGGGGCCGTGGTCATCGCCGACGAGATCTTCACCGGCATGCACCGGGTCGGTCCGCGGTGGGGCTTCGAACTGGCCGGTGTCGAGCCCGACGTCGTCGTGACCAGCAAGGGGCTGAGCAACGGCGGGGCGGCGCTGAGCGCGGTATGGGCACGTGAGCCGCTGGCCGACGCCGACCACTACCCGCCCGGCAGCCATTCCTCCACGTTCGTCGGCATCCCGCACGCACTGGCCGTGGTCGACACCGTGCTGGACCGCTGGGAGGGATGGAAGTCCGTACGGTCGGACGTGGCCGCACTGGCCGAGGGCCTGCGGACCCGGCTGACCGGACTGGCCGCCGACCACCCCGCCGTGATCGACCGGGTGGACGCCACGGGCGGCACCGCGCGCATCGTGCTCAGCGGACCGCACGCCCCGCGGCTGCGGCAGCTCTGCGCCACGGCGCATCCGGATCTCGGCCTGCTGGTCGCAGCCACGGGCATGGCACCGGACGTGATCAACATCCATCCCCCGCTGGTCATCACCCCGGACGAACTCGACCGGATGACCGAGGTGCTGGATCTGGCGCTCGGTGTCCTGGACGGGGAGCGGCCGCATGCGTGACACCGACGATCCGGTGGTCTGCGTCTGTATGGAGGTCACGGAGAGCGAGCTGGTGGCGGCACTGGAACAGGGCCACCGTGACCTGCCGGCACTGCGCGCGGCGACCGGCGCGAACTCCGGCTGCGGTGACTGCGCGGCCGACATCGAGGAGCTCGTGGAGTTCGCGGGCGGAGGGACTGGGGGGTGTGCGTGGTGACGTACCCGGTGGAACTCGTGGTCTTCGACAACGACGGGGTGCTCGTCGACTCCGAGCGGCTGGCCAACGCGCTGCTGGCGGAGATGCTCACCGAGGCGGGGCTGCCCACCACGCTGGAGGAGAGCATCCGGACGTACATGGGCGGCTCGTTCGCCCGGGTCCGGCAGCTGGCCGAGGAGCGCCTGGGGCGTGAGCTGCCCGCCGGCTTCCAGGAGCGTTACCGGCAGCGCCTGTTCGACGCGCTGGGCAGCCGACTGCGGCCGGTGGCCGGTGCGCACGAGCTCCTGGAGTCACTGTCGGCAGGGGGCACACGGTTCTGCGTGGCCTCCAGCTCGCAGCGCGACCGGCTCGAACTGACCCTGCGCGTGACCGGCCTCGCTCCGCTGCTCGCGGACCGGGTGTTCAGCGCGGACGAGGTCGCCGAGGGCAAACCGGCCCCCGACCTGTTCCTGCACGCGGCGGACCGGATGGCGGCCGATCCCGCCACCACGCTGGTGGTGGAGGACAGCCCACTGGGCGTGCAGGCCGCCCGAGCCGCGGGGATGCGCGTGGTCGGCTTCGCCGCGACGACCCCGGCCGAGCGGCTCGCCGAGGCGGACCACGTCATCACCTCGCTGGCACAGCTGCCCGCACTGATCAACGTACCGGCACGCCGGTGAGCCGCACGCCGGTGAGCCGCCTGCCGATGACCGGCGCACCCCCGACGACTGGTGCGCCCATGACCGGCACCCCGACGACCGACGTGCCGATGACCGGCACCCCGATGACCGTTGTGCCGGCGCGCGGCACCTCGGCAACCGGCGATTCCATGAGAAGGCACGTTCCATGATTCTGGTGATACCCGCCGAGGACGACCTCACGGTCACCGTCGTTCTGCCGACAGGCGTCCGCGATCACGACGCCGCCACAGCCGCGGCCCTCGCCCCGCTGGCCCACGGTGTGCTCACCGGGGCACCGGGCACCGACGGCACACCCCTGGCGGACCTGCTGGCCGGGCACGGCGCCGTCGTCCGCGCCGACGTCGGCCACGAGACGCTCACGTTCCAGTGCCGGATGCCCGCCGCCGCCGTCGCGGACTGTCTGCCGCTCTTCCTGACGGCCGTGACCCGGCCCGCCCTCGGCACCTACGGCGAGGTTCCGGGCGAGGCGCCGGGCGAGGAGCCGTGCGCGGCCCGCACCCGGCTGAGGGAACTCCTCTTCGGTGAGCACCCGCTGGCACGCCCGACCTCCCGCCGGGGTGGCGCACCGGCTTCCGGCCGCGGCGGCACACCGGACCTTTCCGCGGTGCACCGGGACGTCATGGCGAGCGGTGCCCCGGTCGTCGTCGTGGCGGGCCCCGAGACGCTGGTGCCGCAGGCGCTGGGCGTGCTGGAAGCACCCGAGGGGAGCCTGCCGGAATCCGCTCCCGGGTCCCAGGCGGTCATGAAGCGCGAGGCACCGCCCATGGAGACCGTCTCCTCCGGCGGAGTGAACCTGAGGGCCGCCGGTGCCGCCGCACGCGCCCGGGTGGCGGCGGGCGGTATCACCGCCGCGCGGAGGGCACCGGCCTCGGCCGCCGCGCGCGTGCTCGCCGAACTGTTCGGTCCGGGGGACGCCTCCCTGCTGCGGAGCACCTTGTACACGGACATCGGCATCGACTGCGAGCTGGAGGCCACCTACGAGGGCTACCAGGACTGCGGCCTGTGGCAGACCCGGCTGGATCTCGACACCGACTGGGTCGCCACGGCGGAGTCCCTGGTCCGCGAGCTGCTGGAGTTCATCGCGTCCGGCCGGCTCGACGAGGCTGCCTTCCAGGCGGCACGGGCGGCGGCCCGCGAACGGGCCGGGGCCGAGGCGTCCGACGTGCCGCTCGCCTCCTACCGGGCCGCCCTCGCCGCCCTCGACGGCGGGGAGCCCGAAGACCTGGTCCTGGGCGTGGGGCGGGTGACCCCGGGCGAGCTCGCGTCGGCGGCCGCCCGCGTGCTCCGTACCTACGCGGTCGCCGTCGTCTGAGCGATGTGGCGTCCCCCGAAGCAGAGTTGGAGAGTGGAGAAATGGATCGTGATCTGACCCGGCTGCAGCGGCTCGACTGGTCGCGGATCGAGGTGGCGGAGCACGTGGCCGGCCAGGTGACCCACCGGGTGGGCAGCCCCGGCGCCCTGCGCGAACTGATCGACAACGCCCTGGACGACGCCCAGTTGCTGAACCTGTCGGAGCGCCAGTGGTGGGGCGACCGGATCGTGCTGTTCGACGATCCCGACAGCATGCTGCGCATTCGTCTGCACCGCTTCGACCAGGGAACCCACTTTCCGCACAGCCACCGCTGGCCCTTCCACACCCGGATCCTCAAGGGCCGTTATCTGCACCGCCTGTACGGGCCGGAGACGTATGTGCGGGCCCAGTTGGAGAGCGACGGTGCCCAGCCGCTGGTACCGAACACCATCCGGACCGAGGGCGAGGGCGACTCCTACGTCATCGATCAGCACATGGTGCACTCGGTCACGTCGGCCACGAACACCTTCTCCCTGGTCATCCAGGGGCCGCGGCTGAAGACGCAGTCGCTGCGCACGGCACAGGACGGGTCGATCATCTGGAAGGGCGGCCGGTCGACCGAGACCAAGGCCGCCGTGGAGCAGGTCGAGATGCCCAAGGACCGGTTGCTGGAGGTGCGTGAACTCGCCCTGCGGTCGGGTGTGATCGACCGCTGAGGGATCCGCCCGGGGCGCGGACCGACACAGGCCCGCGCCCGGGGTCCCTTTCTCGCGGCCTTCTCTCGGTCTTCTCTCGGTCTTCTCTCGGTCTTCTCTCGGTTTTTCTCAGCCGACGGTCGCGACGAAGAGCGTCGCGTCACCCGCGGCCGTCACCGTGCCGTCCGCGGCGGACAGGAAGCACGAGTCGCCACGGGAGAGCTTGAGTTCGCCGCCGTCGCCGGCCCGCAGCACCGCGGCGCCCTCGACGCACAGCGCGATCCTCGGCCCGCCCGCCGGCACCTCGACCGGCTCGCCGTCGAGGCTGAACCGGTACAGCCGGAACTCGGGCGCCGTGGAGTCGTACACGCTCACGGCCGTTGAACCCGGCAGCGGCCGCGGCGGCAGGACCGGCACCTCGACGGCCGGATCGACGATGCGGAGCAACTCGGGCACGTTCATGTGCTTCGAGGTCAGCCCGGCGCGCAGCACATTGTCCGAGTTGGCGAGCAGCTCCACGCCGACGCCCTTGATGTAGGCGTGCAGCCCTCCGGCCGGCATGAACAGGGCCTCACCGGGCTCCAGAACCAAGTGCCGGAACAGCAGTGAGGCGAGCAGACCGATGTCTCCGGGGTGGTCGGCGGACATCCGTACCACCGCGTCGCACGCCGCGGCGTGCGTACCGCCCTCGGCCGCCACCCGCCCGCAGGCGGTCACCACGGTGTCGATCAGCCGGTCCCGTTCCGCCTCCGGCCAGGTCAGTACCAGCCGGAGCGCCTCCGTCAGGCGTTCCGGCCCGCCACCGGCGCGCAGCACGCCGCTCACGCTGCGCAGCTCCGGCAGACCCAGTACGTCGAGCACGGCCGCGGCATCGGCAGCCTCCCGGAACCCCGCCAGCACCTCGAACGGTGTCAGTGCGCACAGGATCTCCGGCTTCGGCCAGTCGTCCACATAGGTCCGGGCGCCGTCGCGGCCCCGCTCCGCGGCGAAACCGGCCTCGGCCTGCGCCCGGTCGGGATGGACCTGGATGGACAGCGCCTTCTCGGCGGCCAGGATCTTCAGCAGGAAGGGCAGCCGTCCGCCGAAGCGGTCCCGGCACTCGGCCCCCAGCTCCCGCCCCGGATCCGCGGCCACCACGACGTCGAGCGTCGTCTCGCGTCCCTCACGCGTGACCCCGGACGGAGCCGACGGATGAGCCCCCATCCACAACTCCGCCTCGGGTCCGGCGGAGGGCACCGGGCGCCCCTGGAAACCGGCGATGACATGCCTGGAGCCCCACGCGTAGGGCTGGACGACTGGCCTGAGGAGATCCATGGGATCAACGTATCGTCATCGCTGCCCGCGTGATGATGAACTGCCAGGCCCACCGGTCCGCCGATGCCGATCGGGGCAGCCGGGTGCCCCGGGGCCGGGCTGCGGCGGACGAGGCTGTCCGTGCGCGCCTTGAAGGTGTACGTCCAGGTCGAGCCCTGGGGGTCGGTCACGGTGTTGAGGCGGCGTTCGGTGTCGTGGGTGAAGGTGTAGCCGGCGCCGTCGGGGGTGGTGCGGGAGGCGAGGAGGTCGAAGGGGCCGTAGGTGAGGGTGGTCACGCCACCGAGCGGATCGGTGAGCGCGAGCGGGCGGCCGAAGGCGTCTCGGGTGCAGATGGTGGTCCCGCCGTGGGCGTCGGTGACCGAGACCGGGAGACCGGCCGCGTCCGCGTCGATGGACAGCGTCGTGCCGAGGGGATCGGTGACCCCGATGTTTCTCCGGCGTCGGTCTGGCCGCCCCCACGGCCGGCACCCGCACGGACAAGCCGCTGCTGACGTTGAAGGGGGGAAGCGGCCGGACGGCGCCGACTACGACGACGCTCCGCCCATGGCCAGCGCGGTTCGCGCCAGCCCGCGCAGCCAGGCGTGGGCGTGGTCGGTGTCGTAGCGCTGATGCCATGACAGGTATATCGGTGCCGACGGCAGTTCGAGGGGGAGGGGGAGCACGACCAGGCCGAGGTCGGCGACCGCTGACCGTGTGGTGGCTTCGGGGACGCTGATCAGGAGATCGGAGCCGCGCGCGAACTCCAGCGCGGCCGCTTCGGTGGGCGCGGTCGCCACCACGCGGCGGGTGAGGCCGAGCCGTGCGAGGGCGTCGTCGATGGCATTGCTGAGGTTTCCACGTCGCGAGACGGCCACGTGCTCAGCGGCGGCGTACCGCTGTGCGGTGACGGTCCTGACGCGGGTGAGGGGATGCCCCTGCCTCACGACGATGACGAGGGGGGTCTCGCCCACGTTCTCGGCACGGATGTCCGGTGCGCTCGGGCGGTTGGCGTTCGCCTCCAGGTCCACCTCGCCGCGCCGCAACTCGGGGGTGTCGATGCTCGATTCCGCGACGAAGCGCAATCGCACGCCCGGCGCCTGACCGCGCACGGCCGAGAGCAGTGCGGGGCCGCTCAAGGCGACCAGGGAATCATGCCAGCGGAGTGTGAAGGTGCGCTCCAACGTTGCCAGATCGAGTTCACGGCTCGGTGCCAGCACCCCTTGGACCTGGTGCAGCAGCTCGTGCACCTGTTCCCGGACGGCGATCGCGTACGGCGTCGGGGTCATCGTGCGGCCGGTGCGCACCAGGATCTGATCCCCGGTCGTGCGCCGGATTCGGCCCAGGCTCCGGCTCATCGCGGGGGCGGTGACATGCATGCGTGCGGCCGCCCCGGCCACACTGCCCTCCTCCAGCAGCGCGTCGAGCGCGGCCAGCAGGTTCAAATCCAATTGCATGTGAGTAATCCTAGCCGTGCTTTACATGCATTTGAAGTTAATCAAGGGGCTGTATACCTTCGAGACCGGAGCGCTGGACAGAGCCCACAGTTCGGCCCGAACGGCCCCATCACCTCCTTCTCAAAAGGGAGTTCACCGTGCCCGAAATGCTTCAGACCACCGACGTCGCCGCCTCCGACGCCGACCTGCTCGGTCAGACCGCGATCGCCGTGCGCGCGGCCGGTTCGGCGCTGCGCGAGCGCTTCGGCGAGGTGGTCCGCTACCAGACCCGCGAAGAGCTGATGCGCGCGCTCGCCGCCAACGACGACACGGCCCTCGACATCCTGCGCCCCCGCCTTGCGCGCCTGCGCCCGGATGCCGGCTGGGTGGAGGACGAACTGGACGGCGGGGCGCTCCCGCCCGGCGAATGGTGGGTCGTGGATCCGGCCGAAGGCAACGTCAACCACCTGCACGCCCTGCCGGAGTGGGCGGTGACCGCCACCCTCGTGCGTGAGAACCAGCCGGTGCTCACCGCGGTCCACCTGCCGTTGACCGGCGAGACCTATACCGCGCTCTCCGGCGCGGGAGCCCACCTCGACGGCCGGCCGCTGTACGTCTCCCGGACCGCGGACCTCGGCCTGAGCATCGTGGCCACCAGCCAGGCCCGGCCGGACGAGGACGAGAAGGTCGTGCGGCGCGTCGGCTCCTCGATCACCGCGATGCTCTTCGACGCGCTCGTCGTCCGCACCGCCGTGCCCGCGACCCTGCACCTGCTGAACGTGGCCGCCGGCCGGATCGACGCCTTCTGGCAGTTCGCCGGCGCCCGCGCGGACCTGCTGCCGGGGGCGCTGCTCGTCACCGAGGCCGGCGGACAGATCTCCGACGCCGAGGGCCGCCCCTGGACCCCGCAGAGCGAGAGCCTCCTGGCCGCCGCGCCCGGCGTCCACGCCGAGGCCGTCGCCACGCTCTCACGCTGACCGCGCACCACAATCTGCACGCACGGAAGGACCAGATCAGCATGACCACGATCGCAGTTCTCGGAAACGGCCGCGTCGGCGGCAATCTGACCACAGCCCTCACGCGGGCAGGGCATGAGGTGAGGGTGGCGGACCGCGCGCCGGGCGCCGCCGCCGACGCCGCCCGGACAGCCCGGATCGTCATCAACGCCACCCCGGGAGCCGGCTCGCTGGACCGGCTCGTCGCGCTGCGCGAGGAACTGCGCGACAAGATCCTCGTCGACGTCTCCAACGCCACCGTCGACGGACCGGACGGACTGCCTGCCCACCTGCTCTACCCCGGCTCAAGCCTCGCCGAGCAACTCCAGGAAGCGCTCCCCGAAACGCGCGTCGTCAAGACACTCAACACCATGCTCTTCCCGGTGATGACCGCGCCAGACACGCTCACCCGGGCGCCCGACGCCTTCCTCTCCGGCGACGACCCGCAGGCCAAGCAGACCGTCCGTGAACTGCTCGCCGACCTCGGCTGGCGCAAGGAGTGGATCACTGATCTCGGCGGAATCCAGACCGCCCGCGCCACAGAGGCCGCGATACTGTTCGTACCGCACGTGATTCGGTCCAGCGGATTCGCGCCCTTCGCGGTCTCGATCGCCCGCTGATCCGCACACAGTGCACCGCCGCCGGCGGGCCCACATCCCTCGCCGTTCCACTCCCAGTGGGTGGTGTGCCCCGAGGGAGCCGTCCGGCTGAGCAGATGGTGGCGCATATCCCACCGCTGGTGGGCGGTGTGCCCGAGCGGGTCGCTGATCGCGACGATCTGGCCGTGCCGGCTGGCGCGGTAGGTGCTGGCGTGGCCGAGGGAGTCGGTGTGGGTGGCGGTGGTGGTGCCGTCCTCGTCCGGACCGGCGTACGTGTGCCGCAGGCGGAAGGCCGTCGACAGGCGCTGGACTGCGCGCTCGGGCCACCTGGGGAATCGCATGACCACCGCCCCTGGGGAATCGGGTGACGGGGTGACGGCGACACGACAACATTACGCTGGGCGCCGTACGCGTCGCGGACCAAATAGGGAGGGCTCGCGCGCAGCCGCGTGCAGCGTCCCTCACCGAACGCCTCAACGAGCGGCCCCATCGTCCGGAGGGAAGCCGTATCGCCCCTGCAGCCGGACGAAGTAGGCCGCAGTCAGGACCCGCACCCGCTGCAGCCCAGATGCGGTGCGCTCGAAGCACACCACCTGCTCGTGCCCGCCCGGCCCGATCGGCTGCACCAGGCGGCCGCCCGGCCGCACCTGTGCGACCAGCGGCGCGGGCACCTCCGGGAACGCGGCCGACACGAGGACGGCGTCGTACGGAGCCCGGTCCGGCACCCCGCCGCTGCCGTCGCCGATGCGCAACTCCACGTTCCGTACGCCCTGACGTGCGAGATTGGCGTGCGCCCGGCGGGCGATGTCCGGCCGCATCTCGATGCTGACCACGTCCGCGGCCAGCCGGGCGAGCAGAGCGGTCTGGAAGCCCAGGCCCGTACCGACCTCCAGGACGTGCTCCGACCCGTCCAGCTCAAGGCCCTCGATCATCATGGCCGACAGCGAGGGCTGCGTGGTGACCTGTCCCTGTCCGATGGTGATGGGTACGTCACGGTAGGCGGCGGCCACCTGACCGGCCGGGACGAATGCCGCCCGGGGCGTCGTGCGCACGGCCTCGAGCAGCCGCTCGTCCCTGATCCCGGCGGCTGTGAGGGCCTGCACGAGGTCCTCGGGCGCCCTGGCTACGGAGTTCACGGGCGAGTCACCTCTCCATCAGCTGGGCGGCCGCGCAGCCCGGGAGTGCCGTTGCGGGGCACCCACTCCGGGAAGCGCGGGAAAGGAGCTCCCAGGAACCGCCTACCCTTGAGGCATGACCAGCAGCAGCGACCGGAGCCAGGCAGTGGACCTTCGTTCATCCATGACGTATGAGATCCGCACCTACGGGTGCCAGATGAACGTCCACGACTCCGAGCGGCTCGCCGGGCTGCTCGAGGAGGCGGGCTACGTCCGGGCGCCGGAGGGGTCGGACGGCGACGCGGACGTCGTCGTCTTCAACACCTGCGCGGTGCGGGAGAACGCCGACAACCGGCTCTACGGCAACCTCGGTCACCTCGCCCCGAAGAAGGCCCAGCGGCCCGGGATGCAGATCGCGGTCGGCGGCTGCCTGGCGCAGAAGGACCGCGACACCATCGTGAAGAAGGCGCCCTGGGTGGACGTCGTCTTCGGCACGCACAACATCGGCAAGCTGCCGGTCCTGCTGGAGCGCGCCCGCGTCCAGGAGGAGGCGCAGGTCGAGATCGCGGAATCGCTGGAGGCGTTCCCCTCGACGCTGCCGACCCGGCGCGAGAGCGCGTACGCGGCCTGGGTGTCGATCTCCGTCGGCTGCAACAACACCTGCACTTTCTGCATCGTCCCGGCGCTGCGCGGCAAGGAGAAGGACCGCCGTCCCGGCGACATCCTGGCCGAGGTCGAGGCGCTGGTCGGCGAGGGCGTCTCCGAGATCACGCTGCTCGGTCAGAACGTCAACGCGTACGGTTCCGACATCGGCGACCGCGAGGCGTTCAGCAAGCTGCTGCGGGCCTGCGGCACCATCGAGGGCCTGGAGCGCGTCCGCTTCACCTCGCCGCACCCACGCGACTTCACCGACGACGTCATCGCCGCCATGTCGGAGACGCCGAACGTCATGCCGCAGCTGCACATGCCGCTCCAGTCCGGTTCGGACCCGGTCCTGAAGGCGATGCGCCGTTCCTACCGGCAGGAGCGCTACCTCGGCATCATCGAGAAGGTGCGGGCCGCCATCCCGCACGCGGCGATCACCACGGACATCATCGTGGGCTTCCCCGGCGAGACCGAGGAGGACTTCGAGCAGACGCTGCACGTGGTGCGCGAGGCACGGTTCGCGCAGGCCTTCACCTTCCAGTACTCCAAGCGGCCCGGCACCCCCGCCGCCGAGATGGAGAACCAGATCCCCAAGGAGGTCGTCCAGGCGCGCTACGAGCGTCTCGTCGCCCTTCAGGAGGAGATCTCCTGGGAAGAGAACAAGAAGCAGGTCGGCCGCACCCTCGAACTCATGGTCGCCGAGGGCGAGGGCCGCAAGGACGGCACCACCCACCGTCTCTCCGGCCGCGCCCCCGACAACCGCCTGGTCCACTTCACCAAGCCGGAGCAGGAGGTCCGCCCCGGCGACGTGGCCACGGTCGAGGTCACCTACGCCGCCCCCCACCACCTCCTCGCCGAGGGCCCGGTGCTCGCCGTGCGCCGCACCCGGGCGGGCGACGCCTGGGAGAAGCGCACCGCCGCCGAGACGGCCAAGCCCACGGGTGTCATGCTCGGTCTGCCCAGGATCGGCGCCCCCGAGCCGCTGCCGGTCGCCACGGGCAGCGGCTGCGGCTGCGACTGATCCGGTCGCCAGGGGGTGCGCCCGGGCGCGAGGTGCCGCTCGGTGGGTGAGCGGCGTTACGCTGCCGATCATGCTTGTCGCCGCTGCCGTCTGTCCCTGCCCGCCCGTGCTGGTGCCCGAGGTCGCCGCGGGCGCCGCCGCCGAACTGGACGCGGCGCGCGCGGCGTGCACGGACGCGCTGGGCGTGCTCGCCGCCGCCCGGCCCGACCGGCTCGTGGTCGTGGGACCCGCCGCAGAGTCAGGGCGCGGTCCGCACCCGCAGGGTGCCCGGGGGACCTTCCGCGGCTTCGGCGTGGACCTGGACGTAACGCTGGGCCCGGAAACGGGCGTCGCGCCCGCCGGTGCGCTGCCGGTCTCGCTCGCGGTCGCCGCCTGGCTGCTGGACCGGACCGGCTGGTCCGGTGCCCCGATCGAGGGACTCGGCGTGTGGGAGGGTCTGGAGCCCGAGCGGTGCGTCCAGGCCGGACGGGAGATCGCCGCACGGCCGGACCGGGTGGCGATGCTGGTCATGGGTGACGCCAGCGCCTGCCGGTCGCTGAAGGCGCCCGGCTATCTCGACGAGCGGGCGGCCCCCTTCGACGCGGAGATCGCGCGTGCGCTCGGGGAGGCGGACGTGGCGGCCCTGAAGGCACTCGACGTCGAACTCGCGCACGAGCTGAAGGCATCGGGCCGGGCTCCTTGGCAGATTCTCGCGGGGGCGGCCGAGAACGCCGGTCTGTCCGGCGCGCTGCGGTACGAGGACGCTCCCTACGGGGTGGGGTACCTGGTGGCGACCTGGTCGTGACGGCCTGCGGCCGTCCGGGCTCGGCCAGGGGGTGTCGTTCGGATCACCCCGGGTCCGCGACGCCTGGCAGGGCACCTCGCCGCGTCGTCGCACGACCCGAGTACGCCCGGTACGCGGGTCATGCTCCGCCTTGCGATGCACCGCACCATGCGCCGCAGCCCGACCCGGGGATCCAGACGGCACCCCCCAGGTGCCGACACGGCGGACGGCCGGGAGCCCGGGCTCCGCGGCCGTCCGCCGATGTGCCGTTCAGGACGTTCGGGACATTCAGGAAGCCGTAGGTGGCTCCTGAGGGGGCGTCGCTGCGGGGCCGCCCGGCGTCGTGCCCGTACCCGGGGCCGTACCCGTGCCGGTGGCCGTACCCGGGGCCGCACCGGTGCCCGTGTCCGGGGCGCCCTCCTTGTGCACGAGCCGCTCCATGGCGTGCTTGGTCTTGCCCGTGCCCGCCTGGATCTTCTCGCTGTACTTGTGCTTCGTCTTGTCGTCGATCAGCTTCGCGGCCCTGTCGAGACCGTGCTCGATCCTGACCTCCTGCCGCTGCGCGAGATCCGACATCCTGTGCATGGTCGGGCCCAGCCTGACCTTCATGTCGTGCAGCAGACCCATGGTTCACCTTCCCTCGCGGGGCAGTTACGTGCGGGCGCCCTCGCCGGCCTCCTGCTCGATCGTCTCGTCGGAGGACTGCTGCTTGGGGATCTCCACACCGTCGGCACCGGACGCCTCGCCGTTCGGGGTGCTGCCGTCGGCCTTCGCCCCCGTCGCCCCCGTCACCTCCGGTGTCCCGGCCGCGCCGCCCTCCGTGCCACCCCTGGTGCCGCCGTCCGCCTCGGCAGATCCCTCCGCCTCGGCCGCCTGATCCACCTCGGAGCCGGCCTCCGCCGCCTTGCCCTGTTCCTCGGCGGGCGACGCCTCCTCCGCAGCCTTTGACCTCCGAAAAAGTCGCGCAAAAACGCCCATATCCACTCCATACGTTACTCGTGCGGGCGAAATCCCGCGTGGCCCGGTGGGTCCGTATGCCAACGGCCCGGACCAGCGCTGCCGGAATCCGGCCGCGGGGACCTCGCAACGGGCAACGACCCCGGACCCGCGCCGTCACGTAACTCGTTCGAGGCGCCGCCGTGACGTTTGCGAGACTGGTGCGGTGAGCAGCGCACCCTTCGCCCCCCGCGTCATCGCCGTCGTCGGCCCCACCGCGGCCGGAAAGTCCGATCTCGGCGTCTTTCTGGCCCAACACCTCGGCGGCGAGGTCGTCAACGCCGACTCGATGCAGCTCTACCGCGGGATGGACATCGGCACCGCCAAGCTGACGCCCGAGGAGCGCGGCGACGTCCCCCACCACCTCCTCGACATCTGGGACGTGACCGTCACGGCCTCCGTCGCCGAGTACCAGCGGCTCGCCCGGCACAGGATCGACGCGCTGCTCGCCGCCGGGCGCTGGCCGATCCTCGTCGGCGGCTCCGGTCTCTACGTCCGCGGCGCGGTCGACAACCTGGAGTTCCCCGGCACCGATCCCGAGGTGAGGGCCCGGCTGGAGGAGGAGCTCACGGTGCGTGGCTCCGGCGCCCTGCATGCCCGCCTCGTCGCCGCCGACCCGGAGGCCGCCCGCGCGATCCTGCCCAGCAACGGCCGCCGTATCGTCCGGGCCCTGGAAGTCATCGAGATCACGGGCCGGCCCTTCACCGCCAACCTTCCCGGCCACGACTCCGTGTACGACACCATCCAGATCGGCGTCGACGTGGCCCGCCCGGAACTCGACGAGCGCATCGCGCGCCGGGTCGACCGGATGTGGGAGGCCGGGCTCGTGGACGAGGTCCGCGCCCTGGAGACGCAGGGCCTGCGCGAGGGGCGCACGGCATCGCGGGCGCTCGGCTATCAGCAGGTCCTGTCGGCGCTGGCCGGGGAGTGCACGCTCGAAGATGCGCGCGTGGAGACCGTACGCGCCACCAAACGCTTCGCGCGTCGCCAGGATTCCTGGTTCCGGCGTGACCCGCGTGTTCACTGGCTGAGCGGTGCTGCGGCGGATGTCACAGAACTTCCGCACCTCGCACTGGCGTTGGTCGAACGACCGGTTACAGCCTGATCACGTCATGGCATCGGGACGCCCAGGCCGTCATCGAGGCCTCCGGTGCCGTGCCATCATCGAGCTTCGATCAGCCAAATGGAGTCCTAGTTGGGAGGGCGCGTGGCGATGGAGGCCGGCCCTCGCGACACCGCACAAGACACCAGGCACAGCACCGTGGAGCGCGGTGTCGAGGATCCGGACGAGGGTGCGCTGAGCCCCGACGGTCCCGACGAGTCGCAGGGTGTGACCGCCGACGGCCCGGAGCCGGAGGAGATGTTCGCGGGGCCCGAGGTCGAGGTCGAACTGCGCCCGCAGCGGCGGCTGCGCATCTGGCAGCTCGCCCCCATCGTGGGTCTGGCCGCGGTCGGCTCCCTGATGTTCGCCTTCCCGCTGGCCTTCGACTTCGGCGACAGCGGCGCCGTGATCGCCATGCTGGGGCTGCTGATCTGCTCCTGCGCGGCCGGCTGGGGCATGATGGCCGCCCGCCGGGTCGGCTACACCTGGCCGGGCCTCCCGCCCCGGGGCTCCGCCCGACGCCCCGACTGGCGGGTGATCGCCGCGTACATCCTGCTCGTCGCCGTGGTCGCGGTCCTGGCGGTATGGCGCGTGGCCCGCCTTCGCTGAGCACCCCGCCCCCGGAGCCCTCGACCGGCCCCCTCGCACACCCGCCCCCGCCCCGGACCCAGCCCCCGCCCCTCCGCGGGCATGATCGCCGTGGTGTCGTACCCACACCGTACGATCGAGGCATGAGCACGCGGATCGCCTTCCTCAAGGGGCACGGTACGGAGAACGACTTCGTGATCGTCCCCGACCCCGAGAACGCCGTCGACCTGTCTCCGGCCGCCGTCGCCGCCCTGTGCGACCGGCGCGCGGGGATCGGCGGCGACGGCGTGCTGCACGTCGTGCGGTCGGCCGCGCACCCGGAGGCCAAGGAGATGGCGGCCGAGGCGGAGTGGTTCATGGACTACCGCAACGGCGACGGCTCGATCGCCGAGATGTGCGGCAACGGCGTGCGGGTGTTCGCGCGCTACCTCCAGCACGCCGGACATGTGACCGAGGGCGACCTCGCCATCGCCACGCGCGGGGGCGTGAAGACGGTCCACCTCGCCAAGGACGGGGACGTCACCGTCGGCATGGGCAGGCCCCGCCTCCCCGAGGGCGAGGTCACCGTGAGCGTCGGCGAGCGCAGCTGGCCGGCCCGGAACGTGAACATGGGCAATCCGCACGCGGTGGCCTTCGTCGACGACCTCGCGCACGCCGGCGACCTGTTCTCCCCGCCGCCCTTCGGCCCGGCCTCCGCCTATCCGGACGGGGTGAACGTCGAGTTCGTGGTCGACCGCGGCCCCCGCCATGTCGCGATGCGCGTGCACGAGCGCGGCTCCGGCGAGACCCGCTCGTGCGGCACGGGCGCGTGCGCCGTCGCCGTGGCGGCCGCCCGGCGGGACGGCGCCGACCCGGCCGCCACCGGAGTCCCGGCGACGTACACGGTGGACGTGCCCGGCGGCACGCTGGTGATCACAGAACGGCCGGACGGCGAGATCGAGATGACCGGTCCCGCGGTGATCGTCGCCGAGGGCGAGATCGACTCGGAGTGGCTGGAAACCGCACTTCGCTGAACCCGGCACCGCCCCGCCGTCCCATCGTCGGGGCGGTGCGGTGCAGGCAACATGCACGCGCGAAGACCGGCCGGGGATGGGAATCCACGGCTGACCTCCCGTCAGGTGACGGAAAACCGTAAACCTCTTACTGGTCGCTCGAATGGGTGATCCGTTTCACGCTCGGCGGGAGACGGTCGGTCGGGCCTGCTGGGCTCGGTAGCATCAAGCACCGGCCCGGACGGGGGAATCCGACGCCATCCCCTGAGCCGCGTACGCCCTGGGGCACCCCGTCCACCGGTCCACGCAGCCGGAGGTGCCGATGAGTGCGGATGCCACGAATCCCGCGACCCCGAGCCCTGTTGCTCCCGCGGCGCCCCGCAGGAAGGCCCGTCCCCGGATCGACCTGCGCCGCCTCGGCCGGGCCGCACTGCTCGGCCCCGGCGCGCGCGACCGGCTGCCCGACGCCATCGGACACATGGCCGAGGCGCATCGCGCCCACTACCCCGACGCCGACCTCGAACCGCTGCGCCGCGCCTACGTCCTGGCCGAGTCCTCGCACCGCGGGCAGATGCGCAAGAGCGGCGAGCCCTACATCACCCATCCGCTCGCGGTGACCCTCATCCTCGCCGAACTCGGCGCCGAGACGACCACCTTGACCGCGTCCCTGCTGCACGACACGGTCGAGGACACGGACGTGACGCTGGATCAGGTCGGCGAACAGTTCGGCGAGGAGGTCCGCTACCTCGTCGACGGCGTCACGAAGTTGGAGAAGGTCGACTACGGCGCCGCCGCCGAGCCCGAGACCTTCCGCAAGATGCTCGTCGCCACCGGCAACGACGTCCGCGTGATGTCGATCAAGCTCGCCGACCGGCTGCACAACATGCGCACCCTCGGCGTCATGCGGCCGGAGAAGCAGGCCCGCATCGCCAAGGTGACCCGGGACGTCCTCATTCCGCTCGCCGAACGGCTCGGCGTGCAGGCGCTCAAGACCGAGCTGGAGGACCTCGTCTTCGCGATCCTGCACCCCGAGGAGTACGAGCACACGCGCCAGTTGATCGCCGAGAACGCGCGGCGCTCCGACGACCCGCTGACCTTGGTCGCCGAAGAGGTCCGCGGAGTCCTGCGCGAGGCCGACATCCCCGCCGAAGTCCTCATCCGGCCACGGCACACCGTCTCCGTGCACCGGGTGGCCCGCAAACGAGGCCGGCTGCGCGGGTGCGACTTCGGCCGTCTGCTGGTGCTCGTCGGAGAGGACGCCGACTGCTACGCCGTCCTCGGCGAACTGCACACCTGCCTGACCCCGGTCGTCTCGGAGTTCAAGGACTTCATCGCCGTCCCCAAGTTCAACCTGTACCAGTCGCTGCACACCGCCGTCGCCCTGCCCCCGGCTCGCACGGAACCGCCCGGGGCGACCCCCGTCGACGGCCAGGTCGTCGAAGTCCTCATCCGTACCCACCAGATGCACAAGGTCGCCGAGGCCGGTGTGGTCGCGCTGGGCAACCCGTACGCTCCCGGTTCCGACGACCCGGCCGACGGCGAACGCGCGGACCCCACCCGTCCCGGCTGGCTCTCCCGGCTCCTCGACTGGCAGCGGGGGGCGCCCGACCCGGACACCTTCTGGTCCACCCTGCGCGAGGACCTCGCCCAGGACCGCGAGATCACCGTCTTCCGGCCCGACGGCGGCACGCTGGGCCTGCCGGAGGGGGCCACCTGCGTGGACGCCGCCTACGCCCAGTACGGCGAGGACGCGCACGCGTGCATCGGCGCCCGCGTCAACGGCCGCCTCGCCACGCTGAGCACCGTCCTGAAGGACGGCGACACCGTCCAGCTCCTCATGGGCCAGGACCCGGCCTCCGAGCCGTCCCGGGAGTGGCTGGACCACGCGCACACCCCGGCCGCCCGGATCGCCATCCAGCGGTGGCTGGCGACTCATCCGGCACCGGCCGAGGACGAGGGCCCCGACGGCCCGGCGGACGCGAGACGGACCGCCGGTCCGGCGCCCGCGCGCGGCGGCGCACCCTCCGCCGGGGCCACCGGGTCCGGCCCGGCCCGGTCCCGGGGCTCCGCCTCCCGCCCGGGGGCGGAGCCCGAACCCGCCCCCGCCGCGGCCGCCCGCGCGGCCGACGGCTCGACCGCCGCCCGCCCCGGCACGGCGAGCGTGGTGGTCGTCGACCGTCCCCGCGCAGCCGCGCGGCTGGCGGGCTGCTGTACGCCCGTGCCACCCGACGAGGTCACCGGCTTCGCCGTCCGCGGGGGAGTGGTGACCGTGCACCGCATCGAGTGCGCCGCGGTCTCGCGGATGAAGAGCGCGGGGCGCGCGGAGGTCGGCGTGCACTGGGGCGACACCACCGAGTGCCGCGTCACGCTGCTCGCCGAATCGTTCGGCCGCCCCCATCTGCTGGCCGACCTCACCGAGGCCATCGCCCTGGAAGGCGTCGAGATCGTCTCGGCGATCGTGGCCCCGCCGACCCAGCAGCGCGTCCGCCACACGTACACGCTCCAACTCCCCGACGCGGCCCGCCTCCCCGCCCTCATGCGGGCCATGCGCAACGTCCCCGGCGTGTACGACGTGAGCCGCACCCAGCTCCGGCAACCGGGTGTCTGACGGGCCGGAAGACCTCGTTCGGGTGTGCCGGGCGCGAGTCGCCGCCGTGGCGTGTGTGCGCGCTGGTAGCCGTGGTCCATGGCGCTCACCCTTCGCAAGCAGGCCCATTCCTCCCGCTCCGGTGCCGAACCGTCCTGCTCCCACGCCCATCGGCCCGGTGCCGAGGACGCCGTAGACCGCGGCGGAGCCCGCCGCCCGCTGAAGGCGGCGCTGCTCGCCTGCACCGCCTCGCTCTGCCTGGTCGCCGCGAGCAGTCCCCCCGCGCCCCTGGGCATCGGCGACCGACTCTTCCCGTACCTGGGCAACCCGGGGTACGACGTGTCGTCGTACGACCTCTCCTTCAGCTATCCCGGCGCCAACGGCAAGCCGCTCCAGGCCGTCACCACGATCGACGCCTGGACCACCACGCGGCTGAACCGCGTGAATCTCGACTTCGCGCACGGCACGGTCGCCTCCGTCGAGGTCAACAGCCGGCCGGCGGAATTCACCAGCGCCGGTGACGACCTGGTGATCACCCCCGGCAAGCCGCTGCCCATGGGCAGCCGGATGCGGATCACCGTGCACCACACCAGCGACCCGGTGCCCCAGGAGGGGCAGGAGAGCGGCTGGGTGCGCACCACGGACGGCCTGGCCATGGCCAACCAGGCCGACGCCGCCCACCTGGTGTTCCCCTGCAACGACCACCCCTCCGACAAGGCGATGTTCACCATCCGGGTCACCGCGCCGGACGGTTACACCGCCGTCGCCAACGGCCTCCCCACGGGCGTCCACAGCGACGGGCGGTCCACCACGTGGACGTACCGCACCCTGCACCCCATGGCCACCGAACTGGCCCAGGTCTCCATCGGCCGCTCGACCGTGCTGCACCGCACCGGCCCGCACCATCTGCCGGTCCGCGATGTGGTCCCCACCCAGGACCGCCAGGTGCTCGAACCGTGGCTCGCCAAGACGCCGCAGCAGATCGCGTGGATGGAGAACAAGGTCGGGCGGTACCCCTTCGAGACCTACGGCCTGCTGATGGCCTCGGCGACCACCGGCTTCGAACTGGAGACACAGACCCTCTCGCTCTTCGAGAAGGACCTGTTCACCGACCGCGCCTACCCGAAGTGGTACGTCGAGTCGATCATGGTCCACGAGTTGTCCCACCAGTGGTTCGGCGACAGCGTCAGCCCGCGCACCTGGTCCGACCTGTGGCTCAACGAGGGGCACGCCACCTGGTACGAGGCCCTGTACGCGGAGGAGACGGCGCACAAGCCCATGGAGGCCCGTATGAAGAGTGCCTACGGCGCATCCGACCGCTGGCGCGCCTCGGGCGGACCGCCCGCGCTGCCCAAGGCGCCCAAGCCCGGCCAGAAGATCAGCATCTTCCGTCCCAACGTCTACGACGGGGCCGCGCTCGCCCTGTACGCGCTGCGCCAGGAGATCGGCAAGCCGGCCTTCGAGCTGCTGGAGCGCGCCTGGGTGCGCATGCACCGGGACGGCACCGCGACGACGGCCGACTTCGAGCGCCTCGCCTCGGCCGTCTCCGGGCGTGACCTCGGCGGCTTCTTCCAGGCCTGGCTGTACGGCGAGAAGACCCCGCCGATGCCCGGCCACCCGGACTGGAAGTCCACCCCGCCCCTGGCCAGGGGGAAGAAATAACACCGTGACGAGACGGGCCGTGCCGTGCGACCATCTTCAGGTCGGCGCGGCACGGGACACGGGAATCTCCCGGGGTACTCGTGCGTTGTGAGAGGTGACGGGAAGGCTGTGGCAGCCCCCCCCCGACCGCATCGCAGCCCCGTCGCCGCGGTACGGATTCCCCAACGACGTAAGGACCCAATGACCTCCTCTTCTTCCTCTTCCAAGGCAGCCAAGCGCCTCGCGCACACCTATCCCGAAGGTCTTCGGGCCGATGCCCTGATGGAAGAGGACGTCGCCTGGAGCCACGAGATCGACGGAGAGCGGGACGGCGACCAGTTCGACCGCTCCGACCGCGCGGCCCTGCGCCGCGTCGCGGGTCTGTCCACCGAGCTCGAGGACGTCACCGAGGTCGAGTACCGACAGCTCCGCCTGGAGCGGGTCGTGCTCGTCGGCGTCTGGACCTCGGGAACCGTGCAGGACGCGGAGAACTCGCTGGCCGAGCTCGCCGCCCTCGCGGAGACCGCGGGCGCGGTCGTGCTGGACGGCGTGATCCAGCGCCGCGACAAGCCCGACGCCGCCACCTACATCGGCTCCGGCAAGGCCGACGAACTGCGCGGCATCGTCCTCGAAACGGGCGCGGACACCGTCATCTGCGACGGTGAACTCAGCCCGGGTCAGCTGATCCACCTGGAGGACGTCGTCAAGGTCAAGGTCATCGACCGGACGGCCCTGATCCTGGACATCTTCGCCCAGCACGCCAAGTCCCGCGAGGGCAAGGCGCAGGTCGCGCTCGCGCAGATGCAGTACATGCTGCCCAGGCTGCGCGGCTGGGGTCAGTCGCTGTCCCGGCAGATGGGCGGCGGCAGCGGCGGCCTCGCGACGCGCGGTCCCGGTGAGACCAAGATCGAGACGGACCGGCGGCGGATCCGCGAGAAGATGGCGAAGATGCGCCGGGAGATCGGGGACATGAAGACCGGCCGCGAGATCAAGCGCCAGGAGCGGCGTCGCAACAGGGTGCCGTCCGTCGCCATCGCGGGCTACACCAACGCCGGCAAGTCCTCCCTGCTCAACCGCCTCACCGGCGCCGGCGTCCTGGTCGAGAACGCGCTGTTCGCGACCCTGGACCCGACCGTGCGCCGGGCCGAGACCCCGAGCGGCCGGCTGTACACGCTGGCGGACACCGTGGG
Organism: Streptomyces sp. NPDC046197; assembly: GCF_040646295.1. Taxonomy (NCBI): domain Bacteria; kingdom Bacillati; phylum Actinomycetota; class Actinomycetes; order Kitasatosporales; family Streptomycetaceae; genus Streptomyces; species Streptomyces sp. NPDC046197. The sequence goes on from NZ_JBEYZY010000016.1 coordinate 80,198, forward strand.
CTTCGTCCGGCACCTGCCGCACCACCTGGTCGAGGCGTTCCGCTCCACCATGGAGGAGGTCGGCGACTCCGACCTGATCCTGCACGTGGTGGACGGCTCGCACCCGGACCCGGAGGAGCAGCTGGCCGCCGTACGCGAGGTGATCAGGGACGTCGGCGCCGTCGACGTGCCCGAGATCGTCGTGATCAACAAGGCGGACGCGGCCGATCCGCTGGTCCTCCAGCGGCTGCTGCGGGTCGAGAAGCACTCGATCGCCGTCTCGGCCCGTACCGGCCGGGGCATCGCCCAGTTGCTCGCGCTGATCGACAACGAGCTGCCCCGGCCGTCCGTCCAGATCGAGGCGCTCGTGCCGTACACCCACGGCAAGCTGGTCGCCCGTGCCCACACCGAGGGCGAGGTGATCTCCGAGGAGCACACCGCGGAGGGCACCCTGCTGAAGGCGCTGGTGCACGAGGAGCTGGCCGCGGACCTGGCACCGTACATGCCCGCCCCCGCGCTCTGACCGACGGCACGGCGCCGCGCGCTCCGCGCGAAGGCATGAGAAGGGCCCGCCCCCCGGACACCGGGGGGCGGGCCCTTCTCATACCGGGCTCACCGGCCGCCGTACCCGCCTGGTGCTCAGTGTCCGGCGAACTTCTTGCTGACCGAGTCGTACACGCCCTTGGCCACCGGGCCCAGCCGCGGACCGGCCAGCCAGCCCGCCGTCACCGGACCGATCGAGGTGTTGGAGACCAGGGCGGGCTTGCCGTTCGAGCCCGTCTCGACCCAGCCGCCGCCGGACGAACCGCCGGTCATCGTGCACCCGATGCGGTACATCGTCGGGTCCGACGCCTTGATCGACAGCCGGCCCGGCTTGTCCTGGCACTGGTACAGCCGCTGGCCGTCGTACGGCGGCGCGGCCGGGTAGCCGGTCGCGGTGATGCTCTCCACCCTGGGCACGGCCGGGGCGTTGAAGTTCACGGGCAGCGCCGCGCCGACCGTCTCCTCCAGGGACTTGCCGTTGCCGCCCTTCTCCGGCGTGACGTGGATGACGGCGAAGTCGTAGGAGGCGCCCTGCCCGCCGGTCGAGCCGCCCTGCTCGATCCACTGCTGCGAGGTCTGCGCCCAGTCGCCCCACCACACCCCGTACGGAGCGACCTCGTCCTTGGCGACGCCCTTCAACTGGGCCGCGTTCTTGCCCGCGTTGTTGTACGACGGCACGAAGGCGATGTTGCGGTACCAGCCGCCCTTCTTGCCCGCGTGCACGCAGTGGCCCGCCGTCCACACCAGGTTGGACTTGCCCGGGTGGGCCGGGTCCTCCACGACCGTCGCGGAGCAGACCATCGTGCCCTCCGGCGAGTCGAAGAACACCTTGCCCGCCGTCGCCGCGTTGACGTGGTACGTCGGCGGCACCGCCTGTGCCGTGACCGGGGCCGGCGTCGGGTCGGTGACACCCTGGTCACCGGAGATGTCGTTCTCGTCGACGCCCTTGTCGGGGTCGTTGGCCTTGCGCATCCGGTCCGGATTCCACAGGCCCTTGATGATCGGGTTGATGAAGTCGTTCGCCTCGCGCAGCCAGTCGTCCTTGTTCCAGTTCTTCCAGGCGCCGTTCTTCCACTTGTCGATGTCGATCCCGTGTTCCTTGAGCTTCTGCCGGATGTCGTCCGGGATCTGGATCTTGCCGTCGCCGGTGTCGCCCGCGGTCGCCGAGGCGGAGGCCTGGCCGTCCGCCTTGCTGTCGCCGGAGGCGCAGCCGGTGGCGGTCAGCGCCAGCGCCGAGGCCAGAGCAACGGCGGCCAGAACGGGGGAGGTTGTGCGGCGCGCGCCTCCTCGTCGGCGAACGGTGAAGGACGGCCGTATGGGTCGCATGCTGGTGACTCCCCCTGATGTGAACGAACTTGGTGATGCGGCCGCGATTCCGGCATGTCTCGTCCGATGTCTCGTCCGGGCTCATACGGTTCTCACGGCGTGCGGGAACGGCATCACACACTATGCGCTCGCTGTGGGGTGCTGCCGACGGAACGGCAACGGTTCGGCTACAAGCCGCCTGACCTGGTAATCATCCACGGACCCAGCTGTTTGACGTCCCGTCGGGTCCGCCCTGCCGGTCCGTCATGTCGTCTCGCCGGGCTGCTCCGCATCGTACGCCGCCGCGAGAAACCGCTCCCGGTCGACGATCGCCCGGTCGATCTCCCCGGCCGCGACCAGTGTCCCCGAACCGTCGACGGCCCGTACCCGAAACGTGAGGCGGCGAGCGACGCGGACCGGAGGTTCGGCGCAGACGTCCACGCGTCCACCGACCCGTGTGGCGCGGAGGTGTTCGATCCGCAGGGCCGTCCCCACCGTCGTCCGGCCCGCTTCGGCGTACGGCGCGGCGGCCCGCACGGTCGCCGCCTCCATCCAGGCGATCAACCGCGGGGTGGCCAGCACGGGCACGTCCCCGCTGCCCATCGCCACCGCGGTATCGGCTTCGGTCACCTCATGGCGCATCGCATCACGCTAGCTCGGCCCGCGGAGCCAGGCCGGCACCGTGACCGGGGTGTCCGGCTCCGCCGGGCCGGCCGGCGCCCACGGGACTACTGTGATGGCGCATGAGCACCTGGTTGCCCCTGGATGCCGTGCCCCGGCTCGCCGGGTCGGTGGTCCTGGGAGCCGTGGCCGGAGTGGCCGTCGGACTGCCGACCGACGCGGCCCTGGGCGTTCTGGCCGGTATCGCCGCGACGCAGCTGATCTTCGTCGTGGCGGGCTGGGCCGTGCTGTGGCCGATGGATGCCAAGGCCACCCACCGCAATGCCCGACGTGAGGACTTCCGGCCGGTCACCGAGGAGCTCGCGGTGGTCACGGTGGCGCTGTGTGCACTGGTCGCCATCGTGCTGCTGCTCGTGCGGGGCGAGTCCGACACCGGCCACGTCGCGGCCGCGACCGCGCTGTGCGGGATCTTCCTGGCCTGGGCGGCGCTGCACCTGATGTACGCCACCCGGTACGCCTGTCTGTACTACGAGGCCGGGGGCGGAATCGACTTCAACTCGGACGACCCGCCGACGTACCGGGATTTCCTCTACTTCAGCTACAACCTCGGTATGACCTATCAGGTGTCCGACACCGACGTCTCCAGCAACAGGATCCGCGCGATCGTGCTCCGGCACACACTGCTGTCCTACGTCTTCGGCACCGGCATCCTGGCCAGCGCCATCAATCTCTTCGTGGGAATCGTCAGCGCCTGACACCTGCGGCCGGGCCGGATCGGACCGGCAACGGCACCGTCGTGGTAATGATCTTGAGGTAACCCGTAACCAGGTGGACTGTCCGCGGTTGTAGCGGTGGGGGGCCTGATGCCTGCGTCCAGGTCCCCCTTCGCCGAGGACACCGACTCGCCCCGAGGCGGGCGTGCGCCTTGGGACAGGGACGCCTGGGACCGCGGGAGGACAGGGAGCCGTGACCGTGACCGAGTCTGCGCCCGGGGGATGCGCGTCCGCGGGGGCGCGCGCCGCGCACGACGGGATTCTGCGGCGCCAGACGGCGCGCGAGTCGGCGGCGCGTACTTATGCGCGCGCCCTGCCGATCGTGCCGGTCCGCGCCCGCGGACTCACCATCGAGGGCGCGGACGGCCGCCGCTACCTGGACTGCCTCTCGGGCGCGGGCACTCTCGCCCTCGGACACAACCACCCCGTGGTCCTCGAGGCCATCCGCAAGGTCCTCGACTCGGGCGCACCGCTGCACGCCCTGGACCTCGCCACCCCCGTCAAGGACGCCTTCATCACCGAACTGTTCCGCACCCTGCCCGCCGGGCTCGCGGACCGGGCGCGGGTGCAGTTCTGCGGACCGGCGGGCACCGACGCCGTGGAGGCCGCGTTCAAGCTGGTCCGCGCCGCCACCGGCCGCACCGGCATCCTGGCCTTCGCCGGCGCCTACCACGGGATGACCGCGGGAGCGCTGGCCGCGTCCGGGCACGCCTCCGACGTGAGGGTGGCGCGCCTGCCCTATCCGCAGGACTATCGCTGCCCCTTCGGCGTCGGCGGCGCCCGCGGCGCCGAACTCGCCGCACGCTGGACCGAGTCCCTCCTGGACGACCCCAAGTCCGGAGTACCACAGCCCGCCGGCATGATCCTCGAACCCGTGCAGGGCGAGGGCGGCGTGATCCCCGCGCCCGACGCCTGGATGCGGCGCATCCGGCAGATCACCGCGGACCGGTCCATCCCGCTGATCGCCGACGAGATCCAGACGGGCGTCGGGCGCACGGGTGCCTTCTGGGCGGTGGAACACAGCGGAGTGACACCCGATGTGATGGTGTTGTCCAAGGCCATCGGGGGCAGCCTGCCGCTGGCGGTCGTGATCTACCGTGACGACCTCGACGCCTGGGAACCGGGAGCCCACGCCGGGACCTTCCGCGGCAACCAACTCGCCATGGCCGCAGGCACCGCGACGCTCGCCCACGTCCGCGAAAACCGCCTCGCCGAGCGGGCGGCCACCTTGGGCTCCCGCATGCTCTCCCAACTACGGCTCCTGGCCCAGGACTTCCCGTGCCTGGGCGATGTGCGGGGGCGGGGCCTGATGATCGGCCTCGAACTGGTGGACCCCCATGGCGAGCCGGAGCGGGGCGACGACGGCCGCGTGGACGGGGACGGGACATCGGGGACGGCCGCACCCGGTGTGCCGGGCCCGTGGGACACGAGCGGGGACGAACCCACGGCGGACCGAGGCCGCGCACCCCGCCCCGCCGCACCGGAACTCGCGGCCGCCGTGCAGCGCGAGTGCCTGCGACGCGGCCTCATCGTCGAACTCGGTGGCCGCCACGCCGGCGTCGTACGGCTCCTTCCCCCACTGACGATCAGCGACGAGCAGGCGTCGGCCGTACTCGACCGCCTCGCCGACGCGGTCGAGGCGGTGTCCCACAGCCACGATCGAACCGACCGTGTCGACCGAGGCGGTCGGACCGGTCGGGCGGTCGGCCGGGATCAGTAGGAACACGCTCCGCCCCTGCGGCCCGAAGTTCCGGAGACTGGCTCGGCCGACCCGACCGGGCCCGCGGCGCACCAGCCAACCCCACGCAGCCCCGATGCGCCCGCGCACCGACCCCGGCAACCACACGCTCCGTACGACCCGCAAGGAACCGTCTTCCACGATCCGTACGACCCGCAAGGAACCGTCTTGAACGCCAACCCCTCGCCCCAGGGCCGCTCCCACGACGCGACCGAGACGGTGCCCCACCCGAGACGAACGGCACCGAACGCCGAGCGGTGGGACGGCGCGACCACCGACCTCCTCGAGCACCCCGACCCGCACACCGCAGCCCAGGCCGCGGCCGCGGAGAACCTCCTGCGCTGCTGGGTACGGGAGACCGGTATCGCGGCTCCTGACGAGGACACCCTCCGCATCCCCCTCCCGGCCAGCGGTACGGCGCTGCACGTCCCGGTTCGCTACTGGTCCCCGACCGGATGGCACCGCTTCGGCCTGCCCCGCCTGGCCGATGCCCCGGAGGACGCCCCACCGGCCGACGCCCTCACGGTGGCGTCCCTGCTCACCAGGGAGACACCGACGACGGCCCCCGCCGCGTCGGCCCCCGCCGGAGAGCGCACCGATGGCGTCGCCCAGGAGGCAACCGGTGCCGGCACAGCGCCCGGTGGTGCGGACGTCGTCGATCTTCTTGCCCGGGTCGCCGACTCCGTCCGCCGCACCGCCCATTTCCTCAGCGATCGCAGGCAGCGTCCCGCGGACGGACCCGACGTCTTCCTGACCGCCGAGCAAGCCCTTCTGCTCGGGCATCCGCTGCACCCGACCCCGAAGAGCCGGGAAGGCCTGTCCGAGGCCGAAGCACGGGCGTACTCACCGGAGTTGCGAGGCTCCTTCCCCCTGCACTGGATGGCGGTCGGCCGCCCCGTACTCGCCACCGACTCGGCCTGGACCGAGCGCGGCCGACCCGTCCCCGCGGACCGGCTCACCATCCGGCTCGCCGGAGCCGGGCTGGAGCTGCCCGAGGGATTCGCCGCCCTGCCGCTGCATCCGTGGCAGTTGCGCGAGGTCCGTCATCGTGCCGAGACCGTGGCCCTGCTCGACGACGGACTGCTCCGCGACCTCGGCCCCTTCGGCCCTTCCTGGCACCCCACCTCCTCCGTGCGAACCGTCCACCGCTCCGGCGCTCCGGCCATGCTGAAGCTGTCCCTGGGCCTGCGTATCACCAACTCCCGCCGCGAGAACCTCCGCAAGGAACTGCACCGTGGAGTCGAGGTCCACCGCCTGTTGCGCGGCGGCCTCTCACAGCAGTGGCGGGCCGCGCACCCCGGCTTCGACATCGTCCGCGACCCGGCCTGGCTGGCCGTCGACACCCCGGACGGCGCCCCCGTGCCGGGCCTGGACGTGATGATCCGGCACAACCCGTTCCGGCCCTCGGACGACGTCTCCTGCATCGCCGGGCTCGTCGCCCCCCGGCCGTGCCACCTCCCCGATGGCTCCCCGGTCCTACGGTCCCGGCTGGCCGAGGTCGTCACCCGCCTTGCCTCCCGCACCGGCCGCCCCCAAGGCGCCGTCGCCGCCGAGTGGTTCCTGCGCTACCTCGAACAGGTGGTCCGCCCCCTGCTCTGGCTCGACGGCGAGGCGGGGATCGCCCTGGAAGCACACCAGCAGAACACGCTGCTCCTGCTGGACGCCGACGGCTGGCCCGCGGGCGGCCGCTACCGCGACAACCAGGGCTACTACTTCCGCGAGTCCCGGCATGCCGAACTGGACGCCCGGTTGCCCGGCATCGGCGAGCACAGCGACACCTTCGTACCGGACCACGTCACCGACGAACGCTTCGCCTATTACCTGGCCGTCAACAACGTGTTCGGTCTCATCGGTGCCCTCGGCTCACAGCGCCTCGCGGACGAGGAGCTGCTGCTGGCCGCCTTCCGCCGCTTTCTGGGCGGCTGCGCGTCCGGTCCCGCCCGACTCCGCTCCGCCCTCCCGGCCCGACTGCTCGACGGGCCGGTCCTGCGCTGCAAGGCCAACCTGCTGACCCGACTGCACGGCCTCGACGAACTCGTAGGTCCGGTCGACACCCAATCCGTCTACGTCACCATCACCAACCCCCTGAACCTCTGAGGGTCATACCTTCCGACCATCAGCCGTCCTGACCGACCACCTCCTGACCGTCACGCCTCCTGACCATCTCCCGTCCTGACCGTCACGCCTCCTGATCATCCCGTCCTGACCGTCACGCCTCCTGATCATCCCCGTCCTGACCGTCACCCGTCCCGCTCACTCCTCCCGACCGTCACCCACCCCCTTCGGCCCCGAGGACCATGCCCCACCCCGTCTCCCGAGAGGAGCGCGCCATGCCTCCCACCGACGCCGGCACCGACGCCGGCCGCGTCCCCGCTGCCGGGACCGAGCCGACCACCGCCCTGAACGACACGGGCCCGCAGCCCGGTGCCCACACCGACGCGAGCGGAGGGGGCGCCGACAGCGAGGACACGCTCGACCTGCGTCTCCCCGACCAGTTCGTCGCGCTCTTCGCGCAGACGTCACGCATGGACACGCCCGTCACGGACGACCTCCTCGGCGGCATCGGTGACTGGGGCCCCACGGTCACGTCCGTCGGTGCCTTCCAGCTGGCCCCCGTCCGCGTCGATCGGGATCTGCCGGTCATCCACCGCTGGATGAACGATCCCGCCGTCGCCGAGTTCTGGCATCTGGCCGGGACGCCGAGCGTCACCGAGGCCCATCTGTGTGCGCAGGTCCACGGCGACGGGCGCAGCGTGCCGTGCCTGGGTCTGCTCGACGGCGCGCCCATGAGCTACTGGGAGATCTACCGGGCCGATCTCGATCCCCTGGCCCGCCACTACGCGGCACGACCGCACGACACGGGTGTCCATCTGCTCATCGGCAGTGTCGGCGACCGCGGGCGAGGACTGGGCAGCGCCCTGCTGCGAGCGGTCGCCGACCTCGTACTCGACAAGCGTCCTGCCTGTGCCCGAGTCATCGCCGAACCCGACCTTCGCAACGCACCCTCGGTAGCCGCTTTCCTCAACGCCGGCTTCCGGTTCTCCGCCGAGCTCGAACTGCCCGCCAAGCGGGCCGCCCTCATGATCCGAGACCGGTCCTTGCGCCATCTGCTGTGACCAGGAGTCACGGTGGCGTCGCTCTTGGTGCGTCGCTGTCCCGTCCCTGGTCCCCGGCTTGATCGCCCCTTTGTCAGTCCCGAGCCGTAGGGTGGTCGCGCTATGACAAAGCCCTCACTCCCCGAACTCCTGCATGCCGCCGTCGCTGCCGTCGGCGGTACAGAGCGCCCCGGCCAGGTGACCATGGCCCAAGCCGTCGCGGACGCCATCGACGACAACTCGCATCTGCTCGTCCAGGCCGGCACCGGCACCGGAAAGTCGCTCGGCTACCTCGTACCCGCGCTTGCCCACGGGGAGCGGGTCGTCGTGGCCACCGCCACCCTGGCCCTGCAGCGCCAGCTCGTGGAGCGGGATCTGCCGCGCACGGTCGACGCCCTGCACCCCTTGCTGCGCCGCCGCCCGGAGTTCGCGATGCTCAAGGGACGGTCGAACTATCTCTGCCTGCACCGCTTGCACGAGGGTGTACCGCAGGACGAGGAGGAGGGCCTGTTCGACCAGTTCGAGGCGGCGGCACCCACCAGCAAGCTGGGCCAGGACCTGCTGCGGCTGCGGGACTGGGCGGACGAGACGGAGAGCGGGGACCGCGACGACCTCACGCCCGGTGTCTCCGACCGGGCGTGGGCCCAGGTGTCGGTTTCGTCCCGCGAGTGCCTGGGCGCCTCGAAGTGTGCCTACGGGGCCGAGTGCTTCGCCGAGATGGCCCGCGAGCGTGCCAAGCTCTCCGAGGTCGTCGTCACCAACCACGCGCTGCTCGCGATCGACGCCATCGAGGGCGCGCCGGTCCTGCCGCAGCACGAGGTGCTGATCGTCGACGAGGCACATGAACTGGTCTCCCGGGTGACCGGGGTCGCCACCGGTGAGCTCACCCCCGGGCAGGTGAACCGCGCGGTGCGCCGGGCGGCGAAGCTCGTCAACGAGAAGGCCGCCGACCAGTTGCAGACCGCCGCCGAGGGCTTCGAGCGGCTGATGGAGCTCGCCCTGCCCGGCCGCCTGGAAGAGATCCCGGAGGACCTCGGCTACGCGCTGCTGGCACTGCGTGATGCCGCCCGCAACGTCATCTCGGCGCTCGGTGCGACCCGAGACAAGTCCGTCCAGGACGAGGACGCGGTCCGCAAGCAGGCGCTGGCCTCCGTGGAGAGCGTGCACGACGTGGCGGAGCGGATCGCCAACGGTTCCGAGTGGGACGTCGTCTGGTACGAGCGCCACGACCGCTTCGGCGCCTCCCTGCGCGTGGCCCCCATGTCCGTGTCGGGGCTGCTGAGGGAGAAGCTGTTCGCGGACCGCTCCGTCGTTCTGACCTCCGCCACCCTCAAACTCGGCGGCGACTTCAACGGCGTCGGTGCTTCGCTGGGCCTCGCCCCCGAGGGCACGGAGGGCGACGACCTTCCCCAGTGGAAGGGAGTCGACGTCGGCTCACCCTTCGACTACCGCAAGCAGGGCATCCTGTATGTCGCCAAGCACCTGGCCCGCCCCGCGCGCGACGGTGACCGCGCGGACATGCTCGACGAGCTGACGGAGCTGATCCAGGCGGCGGGCGGCCGGACGCTCGGCCTGTTCTCCTCGATGCGGGGTGCCCAGCTCGCCGCGGAGGAGTTGCGTACCCGTATCCCGGAGTTCCCGATCCTGCTCCAGGGCGAGGAGACTCTGGGCGAGCTGATCAAGAACTTCGCGGCGGACCCGAAGACCTGTCTCTTCGGCACGCTGTCCCTGTGGCAGGGCGTGGACGTTCCCGGACCCAGCTGCCAGCTGGTCGTCATGGACAAGATCCCGTTCCCGCGCCCGGACGACCCGCTGATGAGTGCCCGCCAGAAGGCCGTCGAGGACGCCGGCGGCAACGGCTTCATGGCGGTCGCCGCGACGCATGCGGCGTTGTTGATGGCCCAGGGCGCCGGCCGTCTTGTCCGGGCGTCGGGGGACCGGGGTGTGGTCGCCGTGCTGGACCAGCGACTGGCCACGGCTCGCTACGGCGGCTATCTGAAGGCATCACTGCCCGACTTCTGGTTCACCACGGACCGTAACCAGGTCCGCAGGTCGCTTGCCGCGATCGACGCGGTGGCGAGGCAGGCGGAGGGGGAGTGATCGCCAGGTGGTCTGTCCCGGTGCCGGGACAGACCACCTGTGGTCCGGATGCGGACCCGCACAGCGCAGGGCCCCGGAACCGGCGCAGGGGTCCCGGGGCCCGGTCAGGGGGCGAAGGTGAGGAGTCGCCCGTGCGGCGGTCAGACGCGCCGCAGTACCGCCACCACCTTGCCGAGGATGGTCGCGTCGTCGCCGGGGATCGGCTCGTACGCCGCGTTGTGCGGGAGCAGCCAGACGTGGCCGTCCTCGCGCTTGAAGCGCTTGACGGTGGCCTCGCCGTCGATCATCGCGGCCACGATGTCGCCGTTCTCGGCGACCTGCTGACGGCGGACCGTCACCCAGTCGCCGTCGCAGATCGCAGCCTCGATCATGGAGTCGCCGACCACCTTCAGGACGAACAGCTCACCGTCGCCGACCAGCTGCCGGGGGAGAGGGAAGACGTCCTCGACCGACTCCTCGGCGAGGATGGGGCCACCGGCGGCGATCCGGCCGACCAGCGGGACGTACGAAGCGGCCGGCTTGCCCACGGTGTCCGTGGGCTGCAGCGTGGCGGCCTGGTCGGAGCCGCGGACCTCGTACGCGCGCGGGCGGTGCGGGTCACGGCGCAGGAAACCCTTGCGTTCGAGCGCCATCAGCTGGTGCGCGACCGAGGAGGTGCTGGAGAGGCCGACGGCCTGGCCGATCTCGCGCATGGACGGCGGGTAGCCGCGCCGCTGCACCGAGTCCCTGATGACCTCGATCACCCGGCGCTGCCGGTCGGTGAGGCCCGAGCTGTCCGCGCGGATGCCTGGAGGTCGGCCCGGCAGGGAGCGCTTGGGCCCCTCGGGATTCGTGGCTTCGTTCATCGCATGCACCGGCTCGAGTCGGCCCTGGGAGCGGTCCTGGGCAGTGATGATGGCACTGTCTGCGGTGGTGGTCACGTCGGCCCCTCTCGATGGTCTCCCTGCTGCACAACGGTAGTTGCTTTCGAAAGGTTGCGCCAAACACACGTTCGAGTGAAAAAACGCGGATTGCCGGACTTGATCATGTGTTTGGGTGTATGGCTAACGCGGCACCTGGCGGACAAAAGGGATCATTGTTGTACTCTTCACCGCCGGGTGACGGCCTCGTGGGTCGCGCCCCAGTCTGCCATCCGGCATCGTGTCAACCGAGTACCGGTCCCCATCTGCCCGGGAGTCCCACCGGTCCTCCGTGCGGCGCCCACGGTATCTCCGTAAGAGGCGTGGCGATACGGCCGTGCGGCCGCGTGTTTCCTGCGCCTGTGCGGGCACTTGTCGCATGCGCGCCTCTGCGACACGCGTCCATGCGGGTCGATGTACGAGCCAATCCCCACATGTAGTGGTTGGATGACTACAGCAGCCCAGTAGTTGTGGTCCCCCGGGTCTTCAGCCCGCCGATCATCGCCTATGCTTGGGGCTGCTTCGCGGGGCTCATGAGGCCCAACGAGGCTATTGAGTCTGCTGTGAGGAGGGTTGGAGTCCATGCACTGCCCCTTCTGCAGGCACCCCGACAGCCGCGTCGTCGACAGCCGTACGACGGACGACGGCACGTCGATCCGCAGGCGCCGCCAGTGTCCTGACTGCTCCCGTCGTTTCACGACCGTGGAGACGTGCTCGCTCATGGTGGTCAAGCGGTCCGGAGTCACCGAGCCCTTCAGCCGTACCAAGGTCATCAATGGCGTCCGCAAGGCGTGCCAGGGACGGCCTGTCACCGAGGACGCGCTCGCCCAGCTCGGCCAGCGGGTCGAAGAGGCGGTGCGGGCCAGCGGAAGCGCCGAGGTGGCCGCCCATGACGTGGGGCTGGCCATACTCGGCCCCTTGCAGGAGCTCGACCTCGTCGCCTTTCTGCGATTCGCCTCCGTCTACCGGGCGTTCGACTCGCTGGAGGACTTCGAGGCCGCGATCGCGGAACTGAGGGAAGGGTCGCGACGCCCCGACGCGGAGGGCGAGGACGGCGGCGGTGTCGCGGGGAGCCAGGAAGACGAACGCGGGCGCGGAGGGACGGCTGAGGTCCCCGTGCCCGCACGCGCCGCCGACTGATCGACGGGCCGGCCCGGACGGCGCGTCCGGAACCGGCTGAGCGGCGGCGAGGAAGACCTGTTGCGGGCGGCAGCGAGAGGGCGCCCGCAGCACCAGACAGAACACGTGCTTCGGGAACATCGGAGCACTTCAGGGCGTTTTCGCCCGTACAGGGAGGCGGCATGACAGAGACGGCGAGCGGTCCGGCACGAGGTTCCCGAGCCAAGGGCACCAAGGGCACCAAGGGACTGCGTATCGAGCGCGTCCACACCACCCCCGGCGTACACCCGTACGACGAGGTGAGCTGGGAGCGCCGTGACGTCGTCATGACCAACTGGCGCGACGGCTCGGTCAACTTCGAGCAGCGTGGCGTCGAGTTCCCCGACTTCTGGTCGGTGAACGCGGTCAACATCGTCACCAGCAAGTACTTCCGTGGGGCCGTCGGCACCCCGCAGCGCGAGACCGGCCTCAAGCAGCTGATCGACCGCATCGTGAAGACGTACCGGAAGGCCGGTGAGGACCACAAGTACTTCGCCTCGCCCGCCGACGCCGAGATCTTCGAGCACGAGCTGGCCTACGCCCTCCTGCACCAGATCTTCAGCTTCAACAGCCCCGTCTGGTTCAACGTGGGCACCCCGCAGCCCCAGCAGGTCTCCGCCTGCTTCATCCTGTCCGTCGACGACTCCATGGAGTCGATCCTCGACTGGTACAAGGAAGAGGGCATGATCTTCAAGGGCGGCTCCGGCGCCGGCCTGAACCTCTCCCGCATCCGCTCCTCCAAGGAACTGCTCTCCTCCGGCGGCAACGCCTCCGGTCCGGTCTCCTTCATGCGCGGCGCCGACGCCTCCGCCGGCACCATCAAGTCCGGTGGCGCCACCCGCCGCGCCGCCAAGATGGTCATCCTCGACGTCGACCACCCCGACGTGGAGGACTTCATCGAGACCAAGGTCAAGGAGGAGGAGAAGATCCGCGCCCTGCGCGACGCGGGCTTCGACATGGACCTGGGCGGCGACGACATCACGTCCGTCCAGTACCAGAACGCCAACAACTCGGTCCGCGTCAACGACGAGTTCATGAAGGCCGTCGAGCAGGACGGGAAGTTCGGCCTGCGCGCGCGGATGACCGGCGAGGTCATCGAAGAGGTCGACGCCAAGGGCCTGTTCCGCAAGATGGCCGAGGCCGCCTGGGCCTGTGCCGACCCGGGCATCCAGTACGACGACACCATCAACCACTGGCACACCTGCCCCGAGTCGGGCCGCATCAACGGCTCGAACCCCTGCAGCGAGTACATGCACCTGGACAACACGTCCTGCAACCTCGCCTCGCTGAACCTGATGAAGTTCCTGAAGGACGACGGCGAGGGCAACCAGTCCTTCGACGTCGAGCGCTTCTCGAAGGTCGTCGAGCTGGTCATCACCGCGATGGACATCTCGATCTGCTTCGCGGACTTCCCGACGCAGAAGATCGGAGAGAACACCCGGGCCTTCCGCCAGCTCGGCATCGGCTACGCCAACCTGGGCGCCCTGCTGATGGCGACCGGCCACGCCTACGACTCCAACGGCGGCCGCGCCCTCGCCGGTGCCATCACCTCCCTGATGACCGGCACCGCGTACAGGCGCTCCGCCGAACTCGCCGCGGTCGTCGGCCCCTACGACGGCTACGCCCGCAACGAGCAGCCGCACCTGCGCGTCATGAAGCAGCACGCCGACGCCAACGCCCAGGCCGTCCGCATGGACGACCTGGACACCTCGGTGTGGGCCGCCGCCACGGAGGCCTGGCAGGACGTCCTGCGCCTCGGCGAGAAGAACGGTTTCCGTAACTCCCAGGCGTCCGTCCTCGCGCCGACCGGCACCATCGGTCTGGCCATGTCCTGCGACACCACCGGTGTCGAGCCGGATCTCGCCCTGGTGAAGTTCAAGAAGCTGGTCGGCGGCGGCTCGATGCAGATCGTCAACGGCACGGTCCCGCAGGCCCTGCGCCGCCTGGGCTACCAGGAGGAGCAGATCGAGGCGATCGTCGCCCACATCGCCGAGCACGGCAATGTGATCGACGCCCCCGGCCTCAGGCACGAGCACTACGAGGTCTTCGACTGCGCCATGGGCGAGCGCGCCATCTCCCCGATGGGCCACGTCCGCATGATGGCCGCCATCCAGCCGTGGATCTCGGGCGCCATCTCCAAGACGGTCAACATGCCGGAGTCGGCGACCGTCGAGGAGGTCGAGGAGATCTACTTCGAGGCCTGGAAGCTGGGCGTCAAGGCGCTTGCCATCTACCGCGACAACTGCAAGGTCGGCCAGCCGCTCTCCGCCAAGAAGAAGGAGGAGGAGAAGGCCGAGATCGCCGAGAAGGCCGAGGACACCATCCGCACCGCGGTCGAGAAGGTCGTCGAGTACCGCCCGGTCCGCAAGCGCCTCCCGAAGGGCCGTCCCGGCATCACCACCTCCTTCACCGTCGGCGGCGCCGAGGGCTACATGACCGCCAACTCCTACCCGGACGACGGTCTCGGCGAGGTCTTCCTGAAGATGTCCAAGCAGGGCTCGACCCTCGCGGGCATGATGGACGCCTTCTCCATCGCCGTCTCGGTGGGTCTGCAGTACGGCGTGCCGCTGGAGACGTACGTCTCGAAGTTCACCAACATGCGCTTCGAGCCGGCCGGCATGACCGACGACCCGGACGTGCGGATGGCGCAGTCGATCGTCGACTACATCTTCCGGCGCCTGGCGCTCGACTTCCTGCCCTTCGAGACGCGCTCCGCGCTCGGCATCCACTCCGCCGAGGAGCGCCAGCGTCACCTGGAGACCGGTTCGTACGAGCAGTCCATCGACGATGACGAGGTCGACGTCGAGGGCCTGGCCCAGTCGGCGCCGCGCCAGACCGACCTCAAGGCCGTCGCCACGCCGAAGGCCGACGCCGAGGCGGCCAAGCCCGCCCCGCAGCAGGCGCACACCAGCGCCGAACTGGTGGAGATGCAGCTGGGCATCCAGGCCGACGCCCCGCTCTGCTTCTCCTGCGGTACGAAGATGCAGCGGGCCGGTTCCTGCTACATCTGCGAGGGCTGCGGCTCGACGAGCGGCTGCAGCTGACAGCCGCGAGGCCGTGAAGCAGACGGAAGGGCCATGAAGTAAGGGGCGACCGCCATGGGCGGCCGCCCCTTACCCGTTCCGGCTACGACAGGTGGAGCCTGCCCATGCTGCGCAGGAAGGTCGCCGGGTCGTCCTCGAAGCCGTGGACACCGGGGTGCACGCCCCAGTTGCCGTTCTCGTCACGCACGAACTCGGCGACGGCGGCTGCCGTGGCCCCGAGGACATCGCCGAAGTCGTTCTCGGCGAGCACCGAGTAGCCTTCGCGGATCCGCAGTCCCGGGTTGCGGACGTCGACGAAGGTGCGGCGTTCGGCGGGCTGCTGGATGATCACGCCCACCACCACGCGCGTGTACCGCTCGGCGAGCCGGTCCAGCTCCAGCGTCATGACCTCGTCCCAGCCGAAGCCCCTGCCGTCCCGGCTGTCGCGGTTGAGGTAGATCGTGCCGTCGGGGGAGCGGCTGTCGAAGTGCACCACGTAGGCGGGAGCGCCGTGCGGATCGCTCGCCACGTAGGTCGCGGCGACGATGTCCAGATCGGTGGGTGGTCGCCCCGCCGGGCTCGGGTCCCACTTGAGCGCGACTTCCACCTTGCCGATCCCCTTGCCGAGTCCGCTCACCGGACTCCCCCTTCCCCGTCCCCGTGTGTCGCCGTGTCCCAACTGCTCGACACCGGACGTCTGTTGTCCATCGTGCCACGCACACGGAGGCGCATGCGCGGGTGCGGTCCGGGCGAGAGTGACCGGCGCCACGCTCCGTGGCCTTACCATGGCGCGGTGCTGGTCAAGTGGATTCGCTGCACCGTGGTGGACCGCCGCGGCTTCGAGCGGGGGCAGCGAAAGTGGGCGGGGCTTCTGGGGGAGCCGGGGTTTCGGGGGCAGGGCGGTGGCTGGAGCCGGACGCGGCCGGGGGCGGCGCACATATTCGCCTTCTGGGAGAGCCGTGCCTTCTACGACTCCTTCATGGCGCGCTCTCACGACCGGCTGGCCGCGGCCCAGACCGGTACGTTCAAGGACGCGCAGGTGAGGCTGTTCGACCACCGCTTCGACGTGAAGACGGGGTTCGAGCCGCGTTTCACGGACGCCGACCTGCTGCGGGTGGCCCTGTGCCGGGTCCACGAGGAGCGCGCCGACCACTTCACGCTGATGCAGGAGAAGGTTTGGAACCCTGCCATGGCCGGGTCGCCCGGCATGGTGCGCGGTCTCTTCGGCGAGGCGCCGGGGAGCGAGTTCCTCGTCCTGTCGATGTGGCAGTCGTCCGCCGAGCACGGCAAGTACCGCACGGAGCGCGTGGAACGGCTCGCGCTGCGGGCCCAGACGGAGGCCGACATCGCGGCGCTGACGGGCGACATCGTGGAGCTCGAGCCGAGCTGGACGGTGTGAGTGGCGGGCTCCCTGGTCGTGTGCGTCGTGTGGTGCATGACGCGGGTTCTGTGTGACCTACGCCGTATGGGGCGGGGCCGAGTCCTCGATCAGCCGTCACCCGATTTAGTGTTCTGGCATGGCACGACCACGGCGCATCGTCCTTGTCCGGCACGGCGAGTCAACGGGCAATGTTGACGATTCCGTGTACGAGCGCGAGCCGGACCACGCGCTGGCACTCACCGAGCGGGGGTGGCGGCAGGCGGAGGAGACCGGCAAGAAACTGCGGGAGGTGTTCGGCCGGGAACGTGTGAGCGTGTACGTCTCCCCCTACCGGCGCACCCATGACACTCTCCGGGCATTCCACCTCGACCCCGACCTCATCCGGGTCCGGGAGGAGCCCCGGCTGCGTGAGCAGGACTGGGGGAACTGGCAGGATCGCGACGACGTGCGGCTTCAGAAGGCCTACCGGGACGCGTACGGGCACTTTTTCTACCGTTTCGTCCAAGGGGAGTCGGGTGCCGACGTCTACGACCGGGTGGGTGGCTTCCTGGAAAGCCTCTTCCGCAGCTTCGAGGCCCCCGACCATCCGCCCAACGTGCTCCTGGTGACCCACGGCCTGGCGATGCGGCTGTTCTGCATGCGCTGGTTCCACTGGACGGTCGCGGAATTCGAGTCGTTGTCCAATCCGGGGAACGCCGAGGTGCGGATGCTCGTTCTCGGTGACGACGGCAGATACACCCTTGACCGGCCGTTCGAGCGATGGCGGGACCCGGAGCCGTACGGGATCACCGGATAGAGTGGCAGAGCGATGACCGCTGATTCCTCTCCCGACGTGCGCCTGTGCCGCGCCCTGGCCGGCCTGCGCGGACTGGCGGTGGGGGACGCGCTGGGCTCGCAGTTCTTCGTTCCCGCGAACTATCCGCTGCTCAAGCGCCGCGAGCTCCCGCCCGGCAGCTGGCACTGGACCGACGACACGGAGATGGCCTGCTCCGTGATCGCCGTCCTCGCCGCCCACCACCGCATCGACCAGGACGCCCTGGCGTGGTCCTTCGCCGAGCACCGCGGCCCTGACCGGGCGTACGGCGCGGGGACGGCCCGGCTGCTGGACCAGGTCCGCGAAGGCGGCGACTGGCGCGTCCTCGCGCCCGACCTCTTCAAGGGGCTGGGCTCGTGGGGGAGTGGCGCCGCGACCCGGATCGCCCCGCTCGGTGCCTGGTACGCGGACGACCCGGAGCAGGCCACCCACCAGGCCGAGATCTCGGCCTACCCCACGCACCAGCACCGCGAGGCCGTCGTCGGCGCCATGGCCGTCGCCGCGGCAGCCGCTCTGACCGCCGCTCCCGGCGGTCCACCGAGCTCCGAGGCGCTGCTCGACGGCGTCATCGCCCTCGTACCGGCCAGGAGCGCTGTCGGCGCCGGTCTACGGCGCGCTCGGGACATGCTCGACTACGGTGACGCGGCGACCGTCGCCGCCGTCCTCGGCTCCGGCCGGCGTACGACGGCCCACGACACGGTGCCCTTCGCGCTCTGGTCGGCTGCCCGGTGCCTCGGAAACTACGAGGCCGCGTTCTGGACCACCGCCAAGGCCGGTGGTGATGTCGACACGACCTGCGCCATCGTGGGCGGGGTGCTCGCATCGGGGAAGGCCGGAACGCCGCCCGCGGAGTGGGTGCAGCGGACGGAGGCGCTCCCGGACTGGGTGCCCACGTCCGTGTGAGGTGCCTTCCCGGAGGTCCGTGCCATCTCTCCTCATCGGAACTCTCCGTGTCGGTCGGGAACTCTGCGTGACCGCTCGTCCGTTGTAGTGGCATCCGCTGTGTGATTGCTGTGCGATTCGGGGTTCGACGCAGACGGATGGCACAGGAACGTCCGAGGGGGTGGCCATGCGGGTCCTGCTGTTTGGAGTGGTCCTGCTGTTTGCGGTGGTGTGGCTCGGCGCGGACCGTGTGCGTCGTCCGTTCGCCGCGGGGTGCGGGGAACGGACGACGGTGGGCCGAGGGTCGCCCTCATGCCCGGGCGGTGGACCCTGCGGACGGCGTGGGGCTCTCCATGGGCCTTCGTGCGGTCGGCCTGGTCACCCGATCCCGGGACCCGCCGTGCCGGCGAGGGCTTCCAGGTCGCTCCTGCGGACCCGGATCACCAGCCAGGCGGTGAGCAGGGCGAGCGCGGCCATCGCCGCGGCCGGGACGAAGGCCGTGGAGATGCCCTGGGCGAGCACGTCGTGGCTCCAGGGAGCGGGCAGCTGATGGGTCTTGGCGAACTCCGCCTTCTGTTCCGCCGAACCGTCGGTGAGGAACTTCGGCAGCTGCTTCTTCGCCTCGTCCTTGCTGGCCGAGCCGAACACCGTCGTCAGGATCGACAGACCGAGCGAACCGCCCACCTGCTGTGTGGCGTTGAGCAGCCCGGAGGCGGCCCCCGCCTCGTGCTGGGCCACACCCGAAACGGCGGTGACCGTCACGGTCACGAAGTTCAGGCCCATTCCGAAGCCGAACACCAGCATCGGCCCCAGCACCCCGCCGACGTAGGAACTGTCGGGGCTGATGAAGGTCTGCCAGACGAGCCCGATCGCCACGAGTGCCGAGCCGCCGAGCATGAACGGCTTGGGGCCGAGCACCGGAAGGAACCGCTGCGACAGACCCGCGCCCACCGCGATCGCGACGGTCACCGGAAGGAAGGCCAGCCCGGCCTTGATCGGGCTGTACCCCAGCACGTTCTGCACGAAGAGCACGATGTAGAAGAACATGCCGAACATCGCGGCGGCCAGGCTGAGCATGATGACGTACGTGCCCGAGCGGTTGCGGTCCGCGAACATCCTCAGGGGGGTGATCGGCTCCCTGGCGCGCCGCTCGGTGAGCGCGAAGGCCACCAGCAGGACCACCGCGGCCGCGAAGGACCCGAGCGTCAGACTGTCCCGCCAACCGTTCTCCGACGCCCGGATGAAGCCGTAGACGAGGGCCGCCATGCCCACGGTCGAGGTCAGCGCGCCCGCGATGTCGAAGCGCCCGGGATGCCGTTCGGACTCATTGATGTAGAGCGGCGTCAGCAGGGCGATCAGTACGCCGATGGGCACGTTGACGAAGAGCACCCAGCGCCAGTCGAGCCACTCCGTGAGCATGCCGCCGGCGAGCAGGCCTATCGCGCCGCCGCCCGCGGAGACCGCGGCGAAGACGCCGAAGGCGCGGTTCCGCTCCGGGCCTTCGGGGAAGGTGGTGGTGATGAGCGCCAGCGAGGTCGGCGACGCGATCGCGCCACCCATGCCCTGCAGGGCGCGTGCGGCCAGCAACTGCCAGGGCTCCTGGGCGAGTCCGCCCAGCAGCGAGGCGAAGGTGAACAGCAGGATGCCGGTCATGAAGACCCGGCGGCGGCCGAGGATGTCACCGGCGCGGGCACCGAGGAGCAGCAGGCCACCGAAGGTGAGCGTGTACGAGCTGACGACCCAGGTGAGGTCCGTCGTGCTGAACTTGAGCGCGTCTTGAATGTGCGGGAGTGCGATGTTCACAATCGTCGCGTCGGGAAGCATCGGGCCGTGTGTTCTGAGGTTCCGAGTTCAGCTTGCCCGCTGACGGCAGCCCTTGGTTCGGGGCGGAGGCTTCACACGGAGCTTCTGCCCCGCATGGCGCGATGAGTGGCCGGAAGCCTGCGGTAATGCTGCGGGCGCCGTACGCTCGAATCATGAGTGCCGACATTGGCAAGCGGCTCCAGAAAGTACGCAAGCGGCGTGGGATGACGCAACGGCAGCTTGCGAGCGAGTCCGGCGTTTCCCTGTCCTTGATCAGGAAGTTGGAGCAGGGAGAGCGGGCTGACACGCGTCTGGAGACCGCGCGCCAACTGGCACACGCGCTGCGAGTGCCGACGACAAACCTCCTCGCCGACCATGAGGACGAGCCGGAAGCGGCGCCGGGGGCGGATGATCGCTGGGAAGGCGTCCGGCGGGCACTCGTGGCTCCTGTGCGTGCGGACGGGATGGCCGAAGAGCCGACCGTGGAAGGTGTGCGGCACGCCCTTGAATCCGCCCTGCCATTGTTCTCCAGCGATCGTTTCGCGGAGCTGAGCGTGATCCTTCCGCCCTTGCTGCGGGACGCTGACCTCGTCGCCGAGACAGGCGCGGAGGGTCGGGAGGTGCGCGTGCGGCTCTCACAGCTCACAGGGTGGCTGCTCACTCAAACTCGGCAGTTCGAGGCTGCTGACATCGCGCTTTCCCGGTCCTTGGAAGATGCCTCGGACCGGCTTCAAGGAGCGGCAACCGTCAACACACAGTGCTGGCTGCTGCTGCGGCGTGGTCGGCTGGCTGAGGCACGTGAACTGGCCACGCGGTGGGCGGACGACGTGGAACCTCGCATCTCGAGGGCGACTCCGGCAGAGCTGAGCGCGTGGGGCTGGTTGCTGCTCCGGGCCTCCGCTGCGGCGATCCGGGACAACCGGCAGGGAGAGGCTGAGGACGCGTTGCGCTACGCCAACTCGGCGGCGGTTGCGATGGGGCGGGAGTTCGCTCCGCGTGACGACTTCTTGCAGGCATTCGGGCCGGTCACGGTGGCTCTGAAGCGGGCTGAGAATGCCATGATCGTCGACAAGCCTGACTTGGTGCTCAAGCTCTCGGCGCGTATCCCGACGGGCGGCATGCGGCCCACATCCAACAACCGCAACCGTCACCTCCTGGATGTCGCGGAGGCGCACGCGCGATCACGCGACTACGCAAAGACCGTAGAAGTCCTTCAGGGCATCCGCGCGGATGCTCCTCAGTGGCTGCCCAACCAGCGATACGCGCGGGACATCTTCAGTCGAGTGATCGGTCGGCGACGCACCCTTACGCCGGACATGCGGAGCCTTGCCGACGCGATCGGCGTCCCGCTGTGACACCCTGTGGCACTTCGCTCTGACACCTCGTCAAAGTGCCATTGAGGTGCGCTCGCTCCGCTACGTAGCGTGATCTGCATGGCGACTCAAGGCAGAACAGCACAGGCGGCCGTCCCTGAGTGCGGAGAGCTGGTGTACGACCCGGCAAGACGCAAGGTCGGGGAGTACCAGGCCATGGCCGGTCCGTACGCCATGCTGCGTCCGGTGGGCGGCGGCCGGGAATGGGAGGCGAACCCCGACCTGATCCGCCCGGCTACTCCTGCGGAGCGGCTCAGCGCGGGTGTGAAGGCGGCCAACCGGCGGACGGAGCGGCGGCTGTGAGCGTGAGGTCAGTGATTCGCCATGAGACGTGGACCCTCACTCCGGATCGTGAGCCGGATGCGGAGCCGACCACGTACGCGATGGAGTGCGCGGTGTGCGGTGAGTCCTCGGACGGCAGCGAGGACTTCGCGGACGGGCAGAGCTGGGTGTTAGAGCACTGCGGTAAGAACCCGTCGCACCACACGTTCCGGGAGATCATCATGCGCCCGTGGCGCACTTGGCGGCACGCGTGATGCGTCGGGTGGTGAGCTGGTTAGCCGTCTTCACGGGCCCGCTGGTGATCATCATGGTCTCTGGCTCGTGCGGCTTCGTGCTGGGCGTCGCTGCCGCGTTCGGTTCCCCGCTGCCGTAGATCTCCCGTCCCCGCCGGACCTAGCTGATCGAGACTCCCCCGACTCAGAGAAGCCCCGGCGGGGGCGGGTCTTTCCGCAGGTAGTGGCGCGCTGTGAGCACGCCGCCGGCCGTAGAGGCTTTGGACGGGAGCTGCCATGGGGCGAGTGAACAGGGGGCCTTACGCTCGCCAGCGGATCGGGCAGTCTTTGGGACCTGCCCGCAATAGCCCGATCGGCCCCCTGTTCTTAGAGGCTCGCCCCATGGTGGCTGTCTAAAGCCTCGTAGGCCGTCGGCCCCAGCCCAAGAGGTTTGCTCCCCGGCTTCGCCCGCGCTGGGGCTGTCCATGTTCGGTTACTCAGTGAGGTGCATGTGAAGCATTGCGATGATCAGTTCGCGCCCCCGCCGGAGATGCAGGCGGAAGCGTGCCGTGTGGCGGGGGTGGAACCGGACGTCTCTCCCGCGTTGGCGCTGCGCTGCGAACTGGAGGCGCATGAGGGGCCTGATCACGCGGCGGGGATCGTGGAAGCGCAGGACGCCACGGGCCGTATGACGTGGGTGTGGTGGCGCTCGGGAGTGGAGATGCGCGATCCGTGCATGGTGCGCCGGTTCGGGGATGAGACACGGGTGGACAACGTTGTGTGCGGCCTGTTCGAGGGGCACGAGGGTGAGCACGCTTGGCCCTAGCGGGCAGCTCACGCCTGAGTCTCGTGCCGGGCGGCGGCACCCCGGACCGGACCGGCCGAAGGCCGCACGCCGGGGAGGGGAGCGCAAGCAGCCCGGCACTTGGAACGGGCTCGATCGGCATTCCGGCTGTGTGACCGCCTTGGTCGTACTGCGCGCTGAGTGGCGGGGTCGCCGCAGCGGTGGCGGAGACAGGGAGCGGCGGCGGCCCCGGCCGCCAGCGCGCGCGGTCCGCCGAAGGCGGGCCGCCTGGAGTAAGTGAAGAAAGATTCCGACACGGCTTCCGCAGGTACATGGTCCGGGGCGTTACCGGCTGACCGCGCTCCCTCCAGTCACACGCAGCCGCCCGCCACGTCGGTCCAAGTGCCCTACCCTCGACCGAAATTCGCTCGCGTTGGGCTGGCGCTCATGCGATCATGGGTGTTCGAGCGACGAGCCTTTTCGGCGATTCTCATACACAAACTTAGACACAGACTTCTTCAGCAGACATCACATACTTCTTCTGCCTTCTCTGTCTTCGCTCTCATTCGCGCTGCCTCGACACGCTCTCACGCTCACACCTGACACTTCATCACTTCGCATCCAAAGGACATCAGACATGACTCACGCCTGCGCCTCGGCTCGCGCTCCTCCCTGCCCGTCTGTTCTGGAGGTGCCCTATGCTCAACACCTCGTATGAGGTGACTCATTCGACCTTCCGCTCCACTGCGCTGGAGCGTGAGAAGCGTCTGCGGCTGCTGTCCGATGTTGATCGGGACATCATCCGCCTCGCGCACGACCCCCTGTTTCCGCGCTTGCTGGAGCAGATCAAAGCCATTGGGGGGTGTGCCCATCCGGTCTACCTGTCCGGCTCTACGATCACCCACGACACCCTGACGGGTGAGGTGATCTCGTCCTACTCGACCGCCGGAGAACCGGGCGAACGGCTGGCCGTCCGATGTCGCAACCGCCGTGCCTCGGTCTGTGCGCCGTGTGCCTACCTGCACGCGGGTGACACCTACCAACTGATCCGGGCGGGTCTGTCGGGCGGCAAGAACATCCCCAATGCCGTCCGGGATCAGCCCCGCTTGTTCGTCACTCTGACGGCACCCTCGTTCGGGGCCGTCCATCGCTTCCGAGATGGTCAGCGGTGCCGACCACGCCGGGATGGCGGTCTGTGTGAGCACGGGCGTTCTGTCGGCTGCGGCCTGGTCCACATAGAGGATGACCCAGCGCTGGGCCGTCCACTGTGCGCTGATTGCTACGACTACGTGGGCCACATCCTGTGGCATGCGCACGCGGGGCGACTGTGGGACCGGTTCACGACCGCCGCACGGCGTCACCTCGCCTCCGTCGCAGGGATACCGCGCTCACGGCTCGGTGATCACCTGGTGGTGTCCTTTGCGAAGGTGGCCGAGTACCAGAAGCGGGCGGCGATCCACTTCCATGCGGTGGTCCGCCTCGATGGTCCGGCCGGTCCGGGTGACCCTTCTCCGACCTGGGCCACGCCCGAACTGTTAGCTGATGCCGTTCACGCGGCTGCTGTGTCGGCGAACGTGCGTGCCCCGGAATCGGATGCCTACGGGGACGTACTGCTTGTCTGGGGGCGACAACTCGACGTACGGCCGATCCGGGCCTTCGCGGACGGAGAGGGACCCACCGATGACGCTGTGGCCGCTTACGTGGCCAAGTACGTTTCCAAGGGCACCGTCGAGACCGGCGCCGGACTGGACTACCGCGTCACTGGTCCCGATGACATCCACGCGGCGGTTGTCACGCCCCACGTGCGGGCCCTGATGGCCACATGCTGGCGTCTGGGAGGCCTGCCCGAGCTGGAACACCTCAGACTACGAACCTGGGCTCACAGCCTCGGCTACCGGGGCCACATCCTCAGCAAGTCCCGCCGCTACTCGACCACGTACACGGCGCTGCGCGAGGAACGAGCTGCACACCAGCGGGCCGACATCGAGCCGACCGGCAACTCGGCTGCCGTCACGGAATCGAATTGGCGCTATGTCGGCTCTGGCTATACCCCCGGTGCTGCCCGGCTCGCCGCCGGCATCGCCGAGGAAATCGCCACAAGCCGCGAACTGGCCCGTGAGGAAATGGCGGATCGGGGGTTCGAGGCATGAGTCGGAAGCGGATCGAGCGTCGGGCCGACGGATCCACCGTCACGGAAGTTTGGCGTACGGCTGACTGGGGTCCTGCTGAGCGAAGGCGGCTTGCTCGGCTCCTCTTCAAGCATCTGACCGAGAAGGAAGGCAATGCTTCTGAGAGGAACGAGAGTTGACGAAAAGGAACCTGACCACGACGCAGGGCGTGAAGGCTAAAGTAGCCGTACAAGAGAACGACCCCGGAGATACGTTGGCGCGCGCTCCGGGGTCGGGCCAACCGACAGGCTGGCCTGCCAGTCGCGAAGGGACTGACATGACCCATCCTCTCACGTCCGCTGTCAAGGTCGTGGACACAGCCGTCAAGGGTGCTCAACTTCGGGCCGTCGACTACCTCAGAGTGTCGACCGAGGAGCAGGCCAAGGGCTACGGCATCGCCTACACCGGTAAGAAGACGGCGCAGTACATCCACAAGAAGGGGTGGGAACACATTGCCACCTACGCCGATGAGGGAGTGAGCGGGAGTCTCGAAGCGCACGAGCGAGACGACCTGAAGCGACTCATGCAGGATGTCCGGCAGGACCCCCGGCCCTTCGATGTCGTGGTTGTTCCTGAAGGCCGTGCGATTGGTCGTACCGGGCGGGCATTCTGGCGCTGGGTCTGGGAACTTGAAGATCTTGGCGTCTACGTCGCCGTTGTAAAGGGTGACTACGACAACACAACCGTCGACGGCCGTAAGAAGATGCGCAAGGATGCCGACTACGCGGAGGAAGAGCGTGAGGTTATCCGAGACCGCACGCAGGGAGGCGTTCAGGAAAAGGCGGAAGAGGGCGGCTACACGGGCGGTACCGTCCCGTATGGCTGGCGTGTTCAGGATCAGGGCGTGAAAGGGCAGAGTCGCCTCATCCTCGATGTGTGTCGGGAGGGCGAGTCCCTGACAGGTGAAGCGGTCACTGTCCGCAGGGCCTATGCGCTGATTGTTGATGACGGGCTGAGTTGGACCGACGCGGCTGCCAAGTTGAATCTTGAGGGTTTGGTGACTCGCTCGGGAGCGCCGTGGTCCAGTGAAAACCTGAAATGCCGCATGATGTCACGTGCTGTACTTGAGGGTGTTCAGGTTTTCAGGGACGTCGAGTCAAGGGATTCTCGGTACGGTCGCGGTGCAAAGGTTGACTCCGACGGAAACCCGCTTTACGGGGCGACGGTCACGATTCGTCTGGATCCCGTGCTTGACGAAAAGCAGGTGCAGAAGCTTAAAGATGCCGCTGAGAAGATTGCAAAGCGGCGCTCGCCACGAAAAGGGAGGAATGTTTACCCGCTCTCTATGAGGATTGAAAGCCTTTGTGGCTCCTATTACGTAGGTCGAGTGCAGTCCTCCACGGGTGAGCGCACCTATGTCTGCTCTGGGAAGCAACCGAAGTATGCCGGGGCTCCCGTGTGTAAGTGCAGTCAGATAAACGCCGAACAGATCGAGGCTGAGGTTTGGGGCCGTACCGCCAAGATCTTTGGAGATCCGGACGAATTGATGGCCCTTGCCTCTGAGTGGATTGACGTGACCCTCGGAGGTAATTTGGCGCATGAAGACCGAATCGAAGACCTCGATCGCAACATGGCAGTACAAGAAAAGGCGATTGCTACCGTCATGGGGATGACGGCGAAACAGGCTGCGGAGATGGGTTTGGAAGGTGAGGCGGCGCAAGATTTGGTTGCGGCCGCAGTCAAGCCGCTGACGGAGGAATTGGCGCGGCTGAAGAAACTCAAGAGTGAAGCCGTGACCTGGCAGTTGGAAACCCTTGCAGCCGAACAGAGGGCACGAGACCTACGGTCGCTGGCTGAGCTGGCGCGCACGGAAATGCCCAGCATGCCGCCAGAAGATCAGGCCGGGGTGATCGACCTAGCAGACATCAGGGTCCGGGTTCAGGGGACGGTTCCCGTGAGGAAGGCGGGCAAGGAATGCTCGGTTGGCATGTGGTTCCGGGAACGCGGCCTGGGGATTCCCGTAGGGGTCACCGATGATGACTGGGCTCAGATTAAGCCGCTCGTAAAGAAGACTGGTCGAGGGTCTGGAAAGAAGACGGATCTTCCGCTGAGGGATGCAGTAGAAGCCATCCTGTGGAAGGGGCGAACGGGAGAGGGGTGGGGCGAGGCGGCTGCGCGTATGCAGCGAGGCGCACGCAAGTCCCTCATGTCGCGCTGGTCAAGGTGGGTCGACGATGGGACCTGGGGCCGTGTCGTGGCCGCTCTGGCTGGCGCTGAGACGGCTCCCGTGCCGGACGTGTCCACAGCGGTTGGCCTGCCTGACCTGGAGATTTCAGGGGCCGTTGAGCCTCGGCTCCTTTTGGAGGACTCCGAGACTCATGATCAAGCTGTCGCGTCGAGTACCACCATGAGTTGGCAGGCGGCGATGACGGTGAGCGCGATGCCGGGATGCCCCTCCCGGCGGGCGGTACTCGGCTTCTGGTCCTGAATCAACTGAGAGGTTGTCACTATGGGTCCCCCACAACAGCATTAGTGAACGATCGCGTTCACTGTCGCGTCAAAGGTAGTGAGTCCCCAGTAGTGAACGCAAGCGTTCACTTAAGGCACTTTCATGTGGCGTGTCCCCCGCCGCTGCCGCTTGGTCTCTCACTCCGAAATCCCCGCTCCCCGCTCGCTGGAGACGAACACACATGGTTACCTCGGGCTGGACGGCCGCCCCCGCTCAGACGACTTCCCCGCGTCGGCGTGGCGCCGTGCTCGAACGCGCGATCCTCGATGCCGCGCTGGAACAGCTCAGTACGGTCGGCTGGAAGGGCCTCACCATGGAGGGCGTGGCCGCCGGCGCCCAGACCGGAAAGGCCGCCGTCTACCGCCGCTGGCCGTCCAAGGAAGACCTCGTCGCGGACGCCCTTCAGGCCGGTCTGCCGCGTGCCGAGGAGGCGCCGGATCTCGGAAGCGTGCGCGAGGACCTGCTCGCGCTGTGCCGCCAGGCGCGTGAGGCGATGTACTCGCGCCCCGGCTTCGCGCTTCGCGCGGTGATTCACGAATGCGACCCCGCGCAGGTGGAGCGCTTCCATGGCGTCATCTTCGAAGGGGTCGTGGAGCCGACCATCAAGCTGCTGCGCGAGGTGATTACCCGCGGAATAGGGCGAGGAGAGGTCCGGCCCGATGCCGCGAACGGCTATGTCTTCGATGCGATTCCGGCCATGTTGATGTACCGCTCCAAGATGTGCGGGAGTGAATGGCCGGATCGGGATCTTGAAGAAATGATCGATCAGCTCATGGTTCCGCTGCTGCGGCCGCACGGTCGCTGACCGCAGGGTCGGCCAGGAGCGAGGTCACGGGGGGAAACCGGGTGTCGCGGCGGGATCCGGGCAGCGTACGCTAAGGGCGCCATGCCGTACGAACCACCTACTCACACCGTCGAGCGCTCCCTCCGGGCCACGACTGGAGCGAAGGTCATTGCCGGTGTCGACGAGGTGGGGCGTGGCGCGTGGGCCGGTCCTGTCACCGTCTGCGCGGCGGTCACCGGACTGCGCCGTCCCCCCGTGGGCCTCACCGATTCCAAACTGCTCACCGTGAAGCGGCGCACCGCGCTCGCCGAGGAGCTGCACACGTGGGTGACGGCGTACGCCCTCGGGCACGCCTCGCCGGAGGAGATCGACGACCTGGGCATGACGGCCGCGCTCCGGCTCGCCGCGGTGCGGGCCCTGGAGGGACTGCCGGTCCGGCCCGACGCGGTGATCCTCGACGGCAAGCACGACTACCTCGGCACGCCCTGGCAGGTGCGTACGGTCATCAAGGGCGACCAGTCGTGTGTGGCGGTGGCCGCGGCTTCCGTGATTGCCAAGGTTCACCGCGACAAAATGATGGCCGAACTGGGTATCGACCATGCAGACTTCGGTTTTGCGGCCAACGCCGGGTATCCGTCGCCCGTGCACCGGGCCGCGCTGGAGGAGCGGGGGCCCACCCCGTACCACCGGCTGTCGTGGGCGTATCTTGATGCGCTGCCCAGGTGGCGGCATCTCAAGAAAGTCCGCGTCTGGGCGGAGGGAAGCGTTCCGGAGATCGAGGGCCAGCTCGGCTTCGATTTCTGACGGTTCCGCTCGTCCCTAGGTGCCACCCGCTCGCGCGTGCCGTACCAGCGTTTGATAAATATCAGCCCATGCCTCTCATTCCCGAGGAGCCTCAGATTCACGAGAGTGCCCAGGGTCCCCGCGTCACTCCGGCCACTGGCCGCACCGCGCCGACCCCTCGTCCCGTACCCGGCCCCCGCCCCGCGGCTCCGCCGCGCCCCGGCCGTCCCGGTCCCCTGCGGCCCGCGGCGCCGGTGCAACGCGCGCCTCGGGACGTGGCCGCGGCCAAGCCCGGGCCGTCGGCTCCGGCCGCCCCCGCGGCCTCGGCGAGCCCGCAGATCCAGTTGATCCCCGCCTCGGCCGAGGGAGCTCTCGACGCGGCAGAGGAAGCGGTCGACCTGCTTCTGGAGTCGGGCCGTGCCCCCGGGGAGGTGCTGGTGATCACCACCGGCGAGCCGCACCCGTGGGCCGCCCATGAGCTGTCCTTCGGTGAAGCCTCCTACTGGGCGCAGCACGATGCGGGCGACGACGTCTTCTACGCGGACGCCGCCCTGGCCTCCCGCGCCGCGCCCCGCCCCGTGGTAGTGGTCGCGATCAACGGCGGTCCCGCCGCCTCCGCCGCCACCGCGCTCCCGCTGGCCCACGCTCGGGCCGGTGCCCTGCTGATCGTCTGCGGCGACCCGCAGCAGATCAACTCGGTGCTGGGCGCCGGCGTCTGAGTGGCTTCCGGTACGTTCGGGACCTTTCCCGTACGTCCGGGGCGAGGGCGACGGGCGCCGTCGCGGCGCACCGGTACGGAGGGAGTTTCGGCGTGCGCCGGTGATCGCGGGCGGTCGGCTGTGCACACCGGTCGCGCGATGTCGTAGCGGGCCGCGCCCGCCGACCGGGCAGTTGCTCAGGGGGCAGAGGCGGTTGCCGCCCAAGGGGCAGAGGGCGTCGGGGGCCGTCCGGACCTGGGTGGGCCATTGCATCCGCAGGGATTCGGGCACAACCGATGGCGCGTACATCTCCGGCGGGCGCGTGACGAGGTGCCCCGGCGAGGGTGGGGCGCGAGGTCCGCAAGGCCCCGGTGCCGAGCCTTGGCGTCAGCGGGCCGCCGCGCGACGCAGGACGTCGGAGGCGGCGCCTCCGGTGCGCGGCGCCGGGGGCAGTGACTCCGCAGTCCCGAGGGGTTCGGGCGGTGAGTCGGCACTCGGACGGCGGCCGCCGCGGCCCTCGCCGAGAACCTGCCAGCCGTCCCGGGTCAGTGTGATGTACGCCCCGCAGCGCAGCCCGTGCAGGGTGCATGCGTCACGCAGGCCCCACATCCACGCGCCGTCCTCCTCCGTCCAACGTGCGTCGCCCTCGCGGCAGTAGAGCAGCACCGCGGTCCGCACCGGGGTACGCCGCCGCAGATCGTGCGGGATGACCCGGCGCAGCTGGGCGAGCACTGCGTTGCGGAACATCCAGCCATCGGCGGAGGAGGGCCGGCGGATGAACGAGGCGCTGGCCCGCAAGCGCTCGTCCGGGTCGAGGACCGCGACGACGGCCGTCGTGGGCTTCGGGTGGTGCCGGGCGTGCAGCCCGCTCACGACTTCCCGGGGATTGCGCAGCAGAGGGATGCCGGCGGCGGCCCACTCCGCGGGTTCGAGCACACGGTGGGCGGAGGCGGCGGACGTCGACAACGACGCCGCCGAGGACGGAGCGAATCCGAAGGTCACGTTCCTCCCTTCGGCTACGCGCCCACACTGCGGGCGGGGTCGGATTCGGGAGCGCACACCGCAGTAGAGCCCTACCTGATCACGGCCGAGCCGTGCGGGGAGCGGACTTCAATTCTTCCTGCCGAACTTGGATGCGGCAACGAGCAATTGGGGCCACCGACCGTTATCAGGTGACCCGTGGCTTATATCCCTACCCACTGTGTCGCCGTGCGACGCCTGATGAGTTCGGACACACACGTTCCTATGTCATGGAGGCGTGTGCGGTCCAGAGGGACTGTCCGCGCGGCCACGTCATTCCGCGCGCGAGTGATCGACCGGGACGCGCACGACTCCCGCGTGCGCCGGGCCACCCGGTCGTGCTCAGCCCTGCACCGCCAGGACCAGCGGCAGCACTCCCTGCGCACCGCACCGCCTCAGCAGGCGGGCAGCGACGGCAAGTGTCCAGCCTGTCTCGGTGTAGTCGTCCACGAGGAGCACCGGGCCCGGGTTCCCGGCGAGGGCGGAGACCAGTGCGGACGGCACGGTCAGCGCCCCGGCCAGGGCCTTGAGGCGCTGGGCACTGTTGCTCCGTGACATCCGGGGCGCGTCGTCGGTGTACTCGACGGTGCCCAGCAGCGGCAGTCGGCCGACCTCGGAGACATGGGCGCCCAGGGAGTGGATCAGCCGGGGCCGGGTGCGTGAGGCCACGGTGACGACACCGACCGGTCGCGGCTGGGAGTCCGCCGCTCCCGAGGCCCAGCCACCGGGCCCCTTGGCCCAGTCGACCAGCACCCCCACCATGGCCCTCGCCACGTCCTCCGGCACCGGGCCGTCGGGCGCGGGGGACGCGAGCATCGGCCGCAGCCGATTCCCCCAGCCGATGTCCGACAACCGCCCCAGCGCGCGCCCGGGAGCGGCCTGTTCACCGGCTGGAATACGTCCCTTGAGATCGACACCGATCGCCGGGAGACCCGTCGGCCACATGCGGCGGGGCTCCACCTCGACACCGGCGCGGTGGAGATCCACGCGCGCCGCGTCCAGCGCGGCCGTGGAGGTGTCCGCGGTGAAGCGGGCGCCGGCACAGTTGTCGCACCGGCCGCACGGCTTGGCCGTCTCGTCGTCGAGCTGGCGCTGCAGGAACTCCATCCGGCAGACCGTCGTCGCCGCGTACTCGCGCATCGCCTGCTGCTCGGCCTTCCGCTGCCGCGCGACCCAGTCGTACCGCTCCTTCTCGTACGCCCACGGCCGGCCCGTCGCGACCCAGCCGCCCTTGACCCGCCTGACCGCCCCGTCCACGTCGAGGACCTTGAGCATCGCCTCCAGCCTCGAGCGGCGCAGCTCCACCAGGGGCTCCAGAGCGGGCAGCGACAGCGGGCCGTCCGCGCGGGCGAGCACGTCGAGGGTGCGGCGCACCAGGTCTTCGGAGGGGAAGGCGAGGGACGCGAAATACTCCCAGATCGCCTCGTCCTCCCTGCCGGGGAGCAGCAGCACCTCGGCGTGCTCGACACCACGACCGGCGCGTCCCACCTGCTGGTAGTAGGCGATGGGTGAGGAGGGCGAACCGAGGTGCACGACGAAACCGAGGTCGGGCTTGTCGAAGCCCATGCCGAGTGCCGAGGTCGCGACCAGTGCCTTGACCCGGTTGGCGAGCAGGTCGTCCTCTGCCTGCTGCCGGTCGGCGTTCTCCGTGCGGCCGGTATAGGCGGCGACCGCGTGCCCGCGTTGCCGCAGGAAGGCGGTGACCTCTTCGGCAGCGGCCACCGTGAGCGTGTAGACGATCCCGGATCCCGGAAGTTCGTCGAGACGGTCGGCGAGCCAGGCCATCCGGTGTGCCGCGTCCGGCAGCCGCAGCACGTTCAGGCTGAGGCTCTCCCGGTCCAGCGGCCCGCGCAGCACCAACGCGTCCGAGGTACCGCCCGTCCCCAGCTGTTCGGCGACGTCGGCGGTCACGCGCGCATTGGCGGTGGCGGTGGTCGCGAGGACGGGGACGCCCGGCGGCAGGTCGCCGAGCATGGTGCGCAGCCGCCGGTAGTCGGGGCGGAAGTCGTGACCCCAGTCGGAGATGCAGTGGGCCTCGTCGACCACGAGGAGCCCGGTCGCGGCGGCGAGCTTGGGCAGGACCTGGTCGCGGAAGTCGGGATTGTTCAGCCGTTCCGGGCTGACCAGCAGCACGTCGACCTCACCAGCGGCGATTTCGCCCTGGACCGTGTCCCACTCCTCGGTGTTCGCCGAGTTGATGGTCCTGGCGTGGATACCGGCGCGGGCCGCGGCCTCCACCTGGTTGCGCATCAGCGCGAGCAGCGGGGAGACGATCACGGTGGGGCCGCCGCCCTGCGCGCGCAGCAGAGAGGTCGCCACGAAGTAGACCGCGGACTTGCCCCAGCCCGTGCGCTGCACGACCAGAGCCCGGCGCCGCTCGGCGACCAGCGCCTCGATCGCCCGCCACTGGTCCTCGCGCAGCCTGGCCGTCCCCGTGCCGTCGCCGACGAGTCGGGCGAGAACGGCATCGGCCGCCGCCCGGAGGTCCGCGTTGCTCGTGTGCTCCATGGGTCCCATACAACAGGACGGCACTGACAATCGGGACACGAGCCCGGGCGGGAAGCGTCGGCCCCGCCCCACCCACCGCACGCGCACGCAACCGCGTTGACGTGTTCCTGGTCGGACTTATCCACAGGCTCAAGCGGAACAATTTGTTTCGCGAGATCGTCGGCGCATGACGAATCACAGCGAAACGACCGGATCCTCCGGAACTGGATTCCCCCGGAACAGCGACATCACGTACGACGGACCGGGCCCCGAACACCAGGTCACCCTCCGCACCCCGGCCGAGCTCGCCGATGCCCTGCCGTACCTGCTGGGGTACCGGCCCGAGGACAGCATCGTGCTGGTCGCTCTCTACGACCGGGACGGACGCGGCCGGTTCGGCGGCCGGGCCAGGCTCGGCATCCCCGCGAGCGCGGACGACTGGCCGGCCGCGGCCCGGCAACTGGCCCACGGGCTGATCACCGGCAGCGAACGCCGGGGTGCCAAGCCCGAGCAGATGGTCGCCTTCCTCTGCCAGGAGCCGTCACCGGGTGAAACGGGCCGAGAGGTCGTGCGGCGACTGGAGCCCCTCGCCCACAGGCTGCGCACGGAGTGCGGCCGGCTCGACGTCCCCGTGATCGAGGCACTGTGCATCTCGGGCGGCCGCTTCTGGTCGTACTGCTGCCCGACCGACGGCTGCTGTCCCGACGAGGGGCTCCCGATGGGCCTGCCCGGCACCTCCGTGCTGGCTGCCGCCGCGACCTATGCCGGAATCCAAGTACGGGGCAGCCTACGGGAGTTGAGGGCCAGGATGCTCCCCTGGGAGAGCTCCGCCGCACTGGAGCAGGAGATCGCCCTGGACGCCGCCGGCATGGCCCTGGTGCCACGGATCCTCGACGACGGCAGCCGCGCGGAGGTTGCCGAGGAGACCTTGGAGCTGGCCGAGCGCGTCATGCGCCGCTTCGCCGAGGCACCCTTCGTATCCGGCACCGCGCCCGCGGACCTCCGCGACGACACCCTGCTCGAACACGATGAAGCAGCGCTACTGATCCTCGGCCTGCAGGACCGCACCACGCGCGACCGCGCGGCCGAGTGGATGGAGGGCGAAGAGGCCGGTCCGGCGCTCCGGCTGTGGCGGGCCCTGGCCCGACGCTGCGTCGGCCCGTACACCGAGCACGCCGCCGCTCCGCTCACACTGGCCGGCTGGGTCGCCTGGTCGACCGGTGACGACATCGAGGCCCGGGAAGCACTGGCCATGGCCCTGGGCGCCGACTCCGAGTACCTGTTCGCCCGTCTGCTGCACCAGGCCTGCAACGAGGGCCTGGACCCGGAAGCGGTCCGCCGCTGCCTGCGCACGGAGCGTGGGGGGCGTGCGGGGCGTGCGGGGTCGAAAACGGGGGTCGACTGCCGGCCGGACGGAGGGGCCGACCACCAAGTGAGCGAAGGGGCCGGTGGACGGGCGGAGGAAGACACCGACGCACGCGCCGCCGAGTGCACTGCCGTGCAGGAGGCAGCCGAGGCCGCGACGCCGCAGAAGGAGGTGGGGCCTACCTGCGACACCGGCTCATCCTCACCGTCAGATGCGTCCGTACCGGCAGGGACGTCCCGCCGTCGGCGCCGCTCCCGTGCCAACAGCTCCGATCCCGGCGCTCTCGGGCCGGACCGCTCCCGCCCGGCGGTCTCCAGGACCGACAGCGCGCGCCCAGGCTCGTCCCGGGCGGCGGACGGCACGCGCCCGCCCATCCCGGCGAAGGGTGGCACACGGCGTCGAGGTGCATGTCGGCCCGCCCCGCACGCTGACAGCGACGCCCCACAGGAGAACACATGAACAACTCTGGGCGTCAGAGCACTCCACGCGCCCCTCGCCGCCTGCTCGCGCAGGCGCGCCCAGCCCGCCATTCGGTCGGCTTCACGGCCGTGAGCGTGACCCGGACCAGCCCCGCTCCGTTCACCTGAGTGGCGGAATGCCTGTCCGGGGCACGCCGCCGCCCCCTCATTGCCCTTCCGGAGCACGCACCAGGCGCCGAGCAGTCCGGGGCCCACAGAGCGCAGAGGAAGCCGCCCATGCACCAGCAGACTCCGCCCTCCGCCGTCGGCGATCCCACCCTCCTGGACCCGGTACCGACCTCGACGGGAGACAGGAGGCCTGCGCGACTCACAGGGGGGACGCGCACCCCCCTTTCCCCGGTTCCGCGTCGAGACCCCCGAGCGCAGGTGTCGCTGTCCGGGCCACAGCGCTCCGGGGACCTGCCGTCCACGCACGACACCATGATCTGCGTCGCCCTCCCCGGACTGGCGATCTCCACCGCGCAAGGGCAGTTGAACGGCAACGGGCTGGAGGGCTTCTACCGCGGGGGCCGACGCCTGCTCTCCCGCTGCCAGGTCCGGGTCGCCGGACGTGAACCGCTCGTCGTGCAGGCCCGGATGATCACAGCCGGCCGGGTCCGTTTCGTGGGCACCCTGCGCGCTTCCCCCGGTTCCCGACCGGACCCGGACGTCGTCGTCGAGCGCATGCGTGACGCGGACGGCACCGAGCGGATCACGCTGCGCAGCGCGGCCCTGCGCCCGCTGCGCCTGCCCCTGGAGGTGGCCCTTGGCACGGACCTCGCCGACCTGAGCACGATCGCCTCCGGTCGCACGGCGGGCGAACTTTCGGCAACCGTCCGCGACTCGGGCCTCCGCTGGTCCTGCGACACCGCGAGCGCGTCGGTCACGGCCGACCCGCCTCCGACGGACGCGCTGGCTTCCGCCGGACTGCTGCGCTGGGAGTTCGACCTGCCGGCGGGCGGCACGGCGAGCGTGGAGCTGCGGGTACGACAGGACGGCGCGGGGCCAGTACGGGCCGTCGGCCGCACGGCTACGAGCCCCTTCGCCCCCGCGTACGCCGTCGGCGACGCGTCCCAGGCCGGCGGGCTGCTACGCACCAGCGTCGACGACCTCCGGGCGTTGCTGCTGCGGGACCCGACGCATCCCGCGGACCTGTATCTCGCGGCGGGCGCGCCCTGGCGCTGTGGTCCTGCCCCGGCCGAAGCGCTCGCCGCGGCCCGGATGGCGCTGCCTCTCGGCACCCGGCTCGCGGCCGGCACCCTGCGCGCCCTCGCCCGCACCCAACTCAAGGGCTCCGGGCCACAGTCAGGAATGATCCCCGGGCCCCGCCGGGACGCCGGACCGCACCTTCCGCCGGGCTGCACCGGCACGGAGGCCACCCTGCTCTTCCCCACGCTGCTCGCGGAGGCCCGCCGCTGGGGACTGCCCGAGCGCGAGACCGAGGACCTGCTGCCGACGGCGGAGCGCTGTCTGACCTGGCTGCGGACCACCGTGGGCGACGGCACGTACCTGAGCGAGCCGCCGCTCGGCGGCCCCGTTCGCTGTGACACGCAGGCCCACGCGCACCGGGCGGCCCTGCTGGGCGCGGATCTGCTGGACGCGTTCGGGCGGCCGGGCGCCGCCGAGCTGCTGCAATGGGCCCAGGAGCTGCGGTCGGCGTTCCGCGAGGATTTCTGGGTCGAGGACCGCACCGGGGGCAGGCCGGCCGCCGCCCGGGCTCCGGACGGACGCCTCCTGCCGCATCTGGGCGGTGCCGCCGTGCATCTCCTGGACACCGGCCTGCTGGGCGGCGGTGAACCCGCGCCCGGGCTCCTCGACAAGGTGCAGACCGAGCAGCTCGCCCGGCTGCTCGGGTGCCCCGCCATGGACTCGGGATGGGGGCTGCGCGGGCTGGCCGCGAAGGAGGTCGGCTACAACCCCTTCGGTCACCGCGCCGGTGCCGTGCGGGTTCAGGAGACCGCCGTCGCGGTCGCAGGCCTGGCCGCCGCAGGCTACGAGAAGGAGGCGGGATCGCTGGCGACGGGAGTCCTGGCGGCAGCCGAGGCATTCGGCCACCGGCTGCCCGAGATGTACTCCGGGGAGCAGCGCAAGGACGGCAGCGTCCCCGTTCCGCACCCCGCGGCCTGCCGCCCCTCAGCCACGGCCGCGGCCTCCGGGGTCCTGTTGCTGACCGCGCTCGCGGGAATCCGCCCCGACGCTCCGGCCCGCGCGGTCACGCTGCGCCCCGTGCGCAGCGCGCCCCTCGGGGAGATCGGTCTCATGGGGCTCCGGGTCGCCGGCGCGCCCTTCTCCGTGCGGGTCAGCCGGCTCGGGCTCGCCCTGGTCGAGGAGGCGGCAGACGGTTTGCAACTGGGAGTGTGACCTCGCACGATGCGCCACCGGAAGAGAGCGGGACGCGGACCGTGACAACCGCGGACGGCCGAAGCGGCTCAGTCGGCCGTACGACCGGCGAAGGGAGTGTTTATCGTCAGGCAGACGACTATGATCGCGGCATGCCCTACGACCCGTCAGCCTTTCCGCCCTTCGCCGTCACCGTGGACCTGGTCGTGCTGACCGTACGCCGCCATTCACTGTGCGCGCTGGCGGTCCGCAGGGGCGAGCCGCCTTTCCAGGGGCGCTGGGCACTTCCGGGCGGTTTCGTGCGCGCGGACGAGGACCTGGCGCAGGCGGCAGCGCGCGAGCTTGCCGAGGAGACCGGACTGCGCGCCCACGACCCGTCCACTCCCGTCCAGGACAACGGAGCCCATCTGGAGCAGCTCGCGACCTATGGCGACCCCAAGCGCGACCCCCGGATGCGCGTGGTCAGCGTCGCCCACCTCGCCCTGGCTCCGGACCTGCCCGCGCCCCGGGCGGGTGGTGACGCCAGCAACGCCCGCTGGGCGCCAGTCGAGGAACTGCTGCAGCAGGGCGGCTACGGCCGCGACGGTGAGCCGCTGGCGCCGCTCGCGTTCGACCATGCCCAGATCCTGGCGGACGGGGTCGAGCGGGCCCGGTCGAAGATCGAGTACTCGTCGCTGGCGACCGCCTTCTGCCCGCCCGAGTTCACGGTCGGCGAGTTGCGCCGGGTCTACGAGGCGGTGTGGGGCGTGGCGCTCGACCCGCGCAACTTTCACCGCAAGGTGACCGGCACACCGGGCTTCCTGGTGCCCGCCGGGGGTACGACCACCCGCCAGGGTGGTCGGCCCGCCCAGCTCTTCCGGGCCGGCGGCGCGACCCTCCTGAATCCGCCGATGCTCCGCCCCGAGGTCTGAGGAACGGTCCCCGGCAAGGCGACGATCAGGTCCAGGGCCGGGCCACGGTGAGCCGTCCTTGCTTGCGAACGGCGAACACGGAGTCGACCGGCGACGACAACGGCTTACGGCGAGGGTGTCGCGATACCCGAAAAAACGGACATAACGCGCTATCTTGCTGCGGGTGATCCAGGCCTTCGGACTGACCAGCGACCACCGTAAGGACCTTCCGCCTGCCGTCGACGACGTCTCTTTCGAAGCGCCCGAGGGGCGTGTCACCGCGCTGCTCGGAACGGCGGGCGCGGGTAAGACGACGACGCTCCGGCTCATGCTCGAACTCCAACAGGGCCGCGGCATCACCTACTTCAGGGGCCGTGCCCTGCACCGCATCGCCCATCCTTCGCGCGAGGTCGGCGTCCTGCTCGGCGACGTCCCCGGGCATCCCTCCCGTACCGTTCGTGGCCACCTGCGCCTGCTGTGTGCCGCGGCGGGAGTCCCGGCCCGGCGTGCCGACGAAGTCCTCGAAGTGGTCGGTCTCGTCAGTCTGCGCGACGAGCGCCTGGGCACTCTCTCGCGCGGAATGGACCGCCGTCTGGGCCTGGCCTGCGTGCTGCTGGCCGACCCGCACACGCTGGTGCTCGACAATCCGGCCGAGGGACTCTCCACGCGAGAGGGGCGTTGGCTGCACGGCATGCTGCGGGCGCACGCGGCCCACGGTGGCACGGTCCTGTTCACCACGGCCGACTCCAAGGAGGCGGCGCGCGTTGCCGACCGCGTCGTCACGCTGGAGCACGGCAAGGTGGTGGCCGACCAGGAGACCAAGGACTTCGCCCGCACCCGGCTGCGCCCCCGTGTCGCCGTCCGCAGTCCGCACGCCGCCCGTCTGGCGGCTCTGCTCGCCAAGGAGGCCCGCGCCGCCCGTCGCTCCCTCGAAGTCGTGCGGGAGGAAGGCAACCGTCTGTCCGTCTACGGCAGTACGTGCGCCGACGTGGGCGACGCCGCGTTCCGTCACGGCATTCTCATCCACCAACTCGCCGACGAGGTGGGTGACATGGACCCCGGCGCCGGAACGACGCCCTCGGGCGCCGGCCGAGCCTCCGATGCCCTCACGGCGCGGGCGTCGGCGTCGGTCGCCGATGCGCGGCAGGCGCCCGCCGACGCGCGGCAAGCGCCGACCGACCCGCGGAGGGCGCCGACCGACGTGCGGCAGGCGCCGACCGACGTGCGGCAGGCGCCGACCGACGTGCGGCAGGCACCGGCCGACGCGCGGCGGGCATCGGCCGACGTGCGGCTGGAGCCCTTCGACTCCCCGGTTGCCCGACGGCGTGAGCCCGTCGCGGGCCGTCGGTTCACCGACACGCCCGTCTCGGGCACCGGCATGCCGCGGGGGGCGGCGCCGTCCGAGTCCACGATCGGCACCGCGGCCGCCGCCGGGCGCGACAGGAACGTATCGTCGGCGACGGATCTCGAGCGTGCCTCCGTAACCGGACGCCCCGGGACCTCATCCGCCGCGCCGCACGTCGAAGGCGCGCCCGCCGCAGCGAGCCCACAGGACGCGCCCGACGCCCCACCGCCGGAGAGCGCATGGGGCACCGCGGGTCCGGGGGTCGTCCCGGGTTCCCCGCGTCGCGTTGGCTCCTCCGCCGCAGCGGGGACGGGGGGCGCGGTGGACCGCCCGCGGCTGGAGAACGCGTCGGTCACCTCGCGTACCCGGGCCGCATCCGGCCCACCCGGGTCGGACGGCGCTTCCGCCGATGCGCATCCCGAGGCCGCATCCGTCACCATGCGTTCGGACGGCGCGCCGGTCACTTCGCGTGCCGACCCCGCACACACGCCGACGCGCGCCAACGGCACTTCCGTCACCGCCCGTCCCGCAAGGCCGTCCGCGGCGGAGCGCCACCCGGACGCGCGCGCCACTTCCCGGCTCCCAGAACCATCCGCTGCTGCACGGTCTCCCGAGACGCCCGCACGCGCGGGCGCGCTCACGGGCGACACGGATGCCCCCGCCGCAGCGACCGCCCAGCCCTCGATTCCGACCCCGCGTCCCGCCGAGGTCACCGCCTTCGATGCCTCGTTGCCTCTGCCGCCTCCCATCTCCGTGCATCCAGGTCGCAGCCCCCTGCGCCCGCTGCGGTACGAGCTGCGCCGCGCCGCCGGCATCAGCACGGGCTTCGTCACGGGTGCCGCGGTCCTCGTCCTGTCAGCCCTGACCGCCCTGGTCCTGGGGCATGTCGGTCACACGCCGCAGGCACGGCTGCTGACCGCGTGGCCGCGACAGCTTCCCCTGCCGCCCGCGGCACTTGGTGCCGGGCTGCTCGGCGCGCTCGCCTTCGGCGACGAGTTCCGCCACCCGGCGCTGGCGGCGGACCGCGGCACCGTGCCACGCCGGCTGGGGCTGCTCGTCGCCAAGCTCCTGGTCGCCGCCGGCACCGCGCTGATGCTGGCCTTCCTCACGGTGGGCTGCGACGCCGAAGCGCTCTACGTCGTCTACGGACGGGAGCTCGCCCAAGTTCCCGGCGACTGGCTGTCGATGGGCGCGAGTTGGATCGGTCTCGTGATCGGATGCGCCTGGGTCGGCGTGCTGGCCGCGGGTCTGTTCCGGTCCACCACGGCCGGACTCGCGGCGGTGATCTTCGTGCCGGTCCTCGGCGTACCTCTGGTGGAGAAGGCTCTGGGCGCGTCTGCGGCGCGGGCCTCGGCCGGCCTTCCCGCGCGGCTGCGCGAGGTGTTTCTGCTGCGGTGGCCCTTCGGGGGCGATCGCTACCTCGCCGCCGCGGCGCAGGTGATCGCCCAACCCACCGGCGCCGCACTGACGTTGTCGCTGGCTGGGCTGCTGTGTGCCTATCTGCTCACCGCTCTGCGCAGCCGGGTCCGGTGAACGCGATGCGGCCTCTTTCGGTCGCCGTCTGCGCGCAACTCCCCGGAGGAAGCCCATTTCTTTCCGATAAGGCGTCAATTGCGACGGGGTGAGCGATCACCCTTTCGTGTGCTTTTCACCAAAGACCTCAAGGGAGTTGGAGGCGACGCCGACAAAGGATCCGTGAGTACCCTTGCGCACACCATGATGACCGCCGCCCGCTCGTCAGACTCAGGTCTCGTCGGCCCGGGCGAACTCGACCGCTACCCCTACGCGGAGGCGCCTGCCCCCGATCGCGTGGGAGCCCCTTCCTGGGAGGGCTCGGACCCGGAGCTGGGCCGCGTGGGCAGGCGCGCCGCGGGCAGCCGCGGCCGCGGACTGCACGGCCAACTCGTCCAGCAGCTGGGACAGATGATCGTCTCGGGGGACCTGGGCGCCGACCGCCCGCTGGTACCCGAGGAGATCGGCCAGCGCTTCGAGGTCTCCCGCACCGTCGTCCGTGAGTCGCTCCGCGTTCTGGAGGCCAAGGGCCTGGTCAGCGCGCGCCCGAACGTCGGCACGCGCGTGCGCCCGGTCAGTGACTGGAACCTCCTGGATCCGGACATCATCGAGTGGCGGGCCTTCGGCCCGCAGCGCGACGACCAGCGCCGCGAGCTGAGCGAGCTGCGCTGGACGATCGAACCGCTCGCCGCGCGTCTGGCCGCCGGGCACGGGCGCGAGGACGTCCAGCAGCGCCTGTCCGACATGGTCGAGATCATGGGTCACGCGATGGGGCAGGGGGACGCGCTCACGTTCTCCCGCGCCGACACCGAGTTCCACACCCTGCTCATCCAGATCGCGGGCAACCGCATGCTGGAGCACCTCTCCGGGATCGTCTCGGCGGCCCTCCAGGTGTCCGGCGGCCCCGTCACGGGCTGCGACCGGCCGAACGAGACCTCCCTGGCACAGCATGCCCGGATCGTCGACGCGCTCGGGGCCGGTGACGGTGCGGCGGCCGAGGCGGCCATGCGGCAGCTGCTCACGGTCCACCCCGAGGTGGAGCGGGTGGTTCCCGCGCCGCGCGAGCACTGAGCCGTGCGCGGACGGCGGCTTGTCCGCCGTCCTCCCGCGGCCCCACCCGGTCGGCGGATCGTCTCTCGCAGGACCCGGCCGGACACTCCGCGGACCCGGCGGGGTCCGCGTGCGACGAGCAGTCGAGCCGCTGGTGGGGCCACACGGAAAACACTCATGGTCTTTTCTGCCCGCATCTGTCACATTTTGAGCGCTTACGGGGTGTGACTCGGGCCACGCAGATTGGGCGTAACGCTCGTGGGAACAGCGCGATGACCTAAGAGGTGACAGCCGCGGAGGGAATACGGACGTCGTTCACGGCGCTGTGAATCTTCCCGGCCCCCGCCCGCGCCGTCGGCCCATCCCCAGGCCGGTGGTCGGCTCCTGTCCGCTGTGGACGGGGCCGGAAGCCGTTTTCCAACGTTCCGAGAGGTTGTTCGTGTCGGCCAGCACATCCCGTACGCTCCCGCCGGAGATCGCCGAGTCCGTCTCTGTCATGGCTCTCATTGAGCGGGGAAAGGCTGAGGGGCAGATCGCCGGCGACGATGTGCGTCGGGCCTTCGAAGCTGACCAGATTCCGGCCACTCAGTGGAAGAACGTACTGCGCAGCCTCAACCAGATCCTCGAGGAAGAGGGTGTGACGCTGATGGTCAGTGCCGCGGAGCCCAACAAGCGCACCCGAAAGAGCGTCGCAGCGAAGAGTCCGGCCAAGCGCACCGCCACCAAGACGGTCGCAGCGAAGACGGTGACCACCAGGAAGGCCACCGCCACCGCCACTCCGGCGGCACCCGCCGCCGACACGCCCGTCGAGGACGACGCCCCCAAGAAGGCCGCTGCCAAGAAGACGACCGCCGCGAAGAAGGCGGCGGCGAAGAAGACCACCGCCGTGAAGAAGACGGCGGCCAAGAAGACCACCGCCGCCAAGAAGGACGACGTCGAGCTCATCGAGGACGAGGTGCTCGAGGACCCGAAGGGCGCCGAGGAGCCCGAGGGCGCCGAGAGCGCAGGCTTCGTGCTCTCCGACGAGGACGAGGACGACGCGCCCGCTCAGCAGGTCGCCGCGGCCGGCGCCACCGCCGACCCGGTCAAGGACTACCTCAAGCAGATCGGCAAGGTCCCCCTGCTCAACGCCGAGCAGGAGGTCGAGCTCGCCAAGCGCATCGAGGCGGGCCTGTTCGCCGAGGACAAGCTGGCCAACGCCGACAAGCTCGCCCCGAAGCTCAAGCGCGAGCTGGAGATCATCGCCGAGGACGGCCGCCGCGCCAAGAACCACCTCCTGGAGGCCAACCTCCGACTGGTGGTCTCCCTGGCGAAGCGCTACACCGGCCGCGGCATGCTCTTCCTGGACCTCATCCAGGAGGGCAACCTCGGTCTGATCCGCGCGGTGGAGAAGTTCGACTACACCAAGGGCTACAAGTTCTCCACGTACGCCACCTGGTGGATCCGTCAGGCGATCACCCGCGCCATGGCCGACCAGGCCCGCACCATCCGTATCCCGGTGCACATGGTCGAGGTCATCAACAAGCTCGCCCGCGTGCAGCGCCAGATGCTCCAGGACCTGGGCCGCGAGCCCACCCCGGAGGAGCTGGCCAAGGAGCTCGACATGACCCCGGAGAAGGTCATCGAGGTCCAGAAGTACGGCCGCGAGCCCATCTCGCTGCACACCCCCCTGGGTGAGGACGGCGACAGCGAGTTCGGTGACCTCATCGAGGACTCCGAGGCGGTCGTCCCGGCCGACGCGGTCAGCTTCACGCTGCTGCAGGAGCAGCTGCACTCGGTCCTCGACACGCTGTCCGAGCGCGAGGCGGGCGTCGTCTCCATGCGATTCGGTCTCACCGACGGTCAGCCGAAGACCCTCGACGAGATCGGCAAGGTCTACGGCGTCACGCGTGAGCGCATCCGCCAGATCGAGTCCAAGACCATGTCGAAGCTGCGCCACCCGTCGCGTTCGCAGGTGCTGCGCGACTACCTCGACTGAGGCACGGCTCTGGACACCGAAGGCCCGGTTCCCCCGACGGGGACCGGGCCTTCGTGCTGCGGGTCGCGCCGCCGTGCATGACTCTGGGTGTCCCATGACCATCCCAGAG
This sequence comes from Streptomyces sp. NPDC046197, assembly GCF_040646295.1. NCBI lineage: Bacteria > Bacillati > Actinomycetota > Actinomycetes > Kitasatosporales > Streptomycetaceae > Streptomyces > Streptomyces sp. NPDC046197. Next base: position 124,400 of record NZ_JBEYZY010000016.1, read on the forward strand.
TGAGGAGCATGCATGCGACGTCGCATTGTCCGGGCACTGGCCCGGCCGCTGGTCCTGGCGGCCGCAGGAGCCGCGATACCACTGATGACTGCCGCCCCTGTCGCCGCCGACGGCATCGTCGTCGGCGGATTCCCCGTCGACGTGTCGGCGAGCCCCTGGACCGTGGCGCTGTCCAGCCGTGACCGGTTCGGGGGTACGCGCGCGGGGCAGTTCTGTGGAGGGGTGGCCGTGGGCCGTACGACCGTGGTCACCGCGGCCCACTGCATGACCAGGGAAGTCCTGGGCGCACCACCGACGGGTGACCTGAAGGTCATCGCAGGGCGTACGGATCTGCTCTCCAGCCAGGGCAAGGAGATACCCGTACGCGACACCTGGGTCAATCCCCGCTACGACGCCGCCACCAACTCCGGGGACTTCGCCGTGCTCACCCTCGCCGAACCCCTGCCGCAGAGCTCGGTGATCAAGATGGCGGGTGCGAGCGACCCGGCGTACACGCCGGGCACGGGCGCCGAGGTCTACGGCTGGGGGGACACCACCGGCACGGCCGCCTACGCGCACAGTCTGTACGCGGCACGGGTGCACGTGCTGCCCGACTCCCAGTGCCGCCGGGCGTATCCGGGCAGCGTCGACGGCACCTACCTGCCCGAGACCATGCTGTGCGCCGGAGAGAGCGCGGGAGGCCACGACGCCTGCCAGGGGGACAGCGGGGGGCCGCTGGTCGCGCAGGGCAAGCTGATCGGGCTTGTGTCCTGGGGGAGTGGCTGTGGACGCCCGGGGAGTCCGGGGGTGTACACGCGCGTGTCCGACGTCGTGCGGACACTGAGCCTGTTCGGCGGTACGAGCGCATCACACTCGGCGTCCGGTGTGAGCTGACCGGGATCGCCGGCCACGTGGATCGGGCGGCCGCTCCTGGGTGTCAGGAGCGGCCGCCCGATCGCCGGCCTGTGCCGGCGCTGGCTCGTCGCGCGAGGTGTTTCAGTGCTCGTCGTCGGACGCGGATGCGGGGATCGACGTCAGGCGCTCGCTCTCGTCCTGTATCTCAGCGGCGATCTTCTTGAGTTCCGGCTCGAACTTGCGGCCGTGGTGGGCGCAGAAGAGCAGCTCTCCGCCGCTGAGCAGGACGACGCGCAGGTATGCCTGGGCGCCGCAGCGGTCGCAGCGATCAGCGGCCGTCAGCGGGCTCGCGGGGGTCAGAACAGTAGTCACGTCGCCTCTTCTCTAGCTCGACGAGCTGTCGTACCAGGGTCAACATCCAACCAGCCCCAAACGTTCCCGCTCGCGGCTTTTCCTCGAAAAAATCTTTCGTGGCGGTCGGCTGCTGCCGGTTTGGCGGCGAATGTGCCGTAATGCGTGTCTGTGTGTCTTACGGTTTCGCGCTGTCGGTCATGGTCGAGTCCTCCCGGCCGGGTTGCCGGTTGTTCATGAGGACGTGCCCGGAGCCTAAATGGTTCATGCCTCGAAGGGAACGTGATATGTGCTTCACTCCATCGAAGGATCGAACATGCATGCGACTCTCTACTACTCTGGGTTCCTGCCGAGGGTTGCGTTACAAGGGCTCTACCAGGCCTCGGTACCCTCTGAGCGGCAACCCAAGCCGCGGCCTTACCCCATAGGGCCTCACCTGAAATTCAGCGAGGAGCGAACCGCGTGACCGCCGAGACGTCCGTGCCGTCCACAGCTCTGCTGGCAGGAGCAGACCGGGACGGTTCCAACTACACCGCGCGGCACCTGCTCGTCCTGGAGGGCCTCGAGGCCGTGCGCAAGCGCCCGGGCATGTACATCGGCTCGACCGACAGTCGTGGCCTGATGCACTGCCTGTGGGAGATCATCGACAACTCCGTGGACGAGGCACTCGGCGATTACTGCGACCACATCGAGGTGATCCTCCACGACGACGGCTCCGTCGAGGTGCGGGACAACGGTCGCGGCATCCCGGTGGACGTGGAGCCCAAGACCGGCCTGTCCGGCGTCGAGGTCGTCATGACCAAACTGCACGCGGGCGGCAAGTTCGGCGGCGGCTCCTACGCGGCCTCCGGCGGTCTGCACGGCGTCGGCGCGTCCGTGGTGAACGCCCTGTCGGGCCGGCTGGACGTCGAGGTCGACCGCGGCGGTCACACGCACGCGATCAGCTTCCGCCGCGGTGTGCCCGGCGCCTTCGCCGGGGAGGGCCCGGACGCGAAGTTCGAGGCCAAGCAGGGTCTGCGCAAGACCAAGAAGATCCCCAAGACCCGCACCGGTACGCGCGTGCGGTACTGGGCGGACCGCCAGATCTTCCTCAGGGACGCCAAGCTCTCCCTGGAGACCCTGCACCAGCGCGCCCGCCAGACCGCCTTCCTGGTCCCCGGCCTCACCATCGTCGTCCGTGACGAGTACGGGCTCGGCGAGGGCGGCAGCAAGGGCGAGGAGTCCTTCCGCTTCGACGGCGGCATCAGCGAGTTCTGCGAGTACCTCGCGACCGACAAGCCCGTCTGCGACGTCCTCCGCTTCACTGGGCACGGGACCTTCAAGGAGACGGTCCCGGTACTGGACGAGCACGGCCAGATGACGCCCACCGAGGTCACCCGCGAACTCGGCGTGGACGTGGCACTGCGCTGGGGGACCGGCTACGACACGACCCTCAGGTCCTTCGTCAACATCATCGCCACGCCCAAGGGCGGCACCCACGTCGCCGGCTTCGAGCAGGCCGTCGCCAAGACGATGAACGAGGTGCTCCGCGCCAAGAAGCTGCTCCGTGTGGCCGAGGACGACATCGTCAAGGACGACGCCCTGGAGGGGCTGACGGCGGTCGTCACGGTGCGCCTGGCGGAACCGCAGTTCGAGGGGCAGACCAAGGAGGTGCTCGGCACCTCTGCGGCCCGCCGCATCGTGAACAACGTGATCACCAAGGAACTCAAGGCGTTCCTCACCTCCACCAAGCGAGACGCCGCCCAGCAGGCCCGCGTGGTCCTGGAGAAGGCCGTCGCCGCCGCCCGTACGCGCATCGCCGCACGTCAGCACAAGGACGCACAGCGGCGCAAGACGGCCCTGGAGTCCTCCTCGCTGCCCGCCAAGCTCGCCGACTGCCGCAGCGACGACGTCGACCGCAGCGAGCTGTTCATCGTCGAGGGCGACTCCGCGCTCGGTACGGCCAAGCTGGCGCGGAACTCCGAGTTCCAGGCGCTGCTGCCGATCCGCGGCAAGATCCTCAATGTCCAGAAGTCGTCCGTCACGGACATGCTGAAGAACGCCGAATGCGGCGCGATCATCCAGGTCATAGGAGCCGGGTCGGGCCGCACCTTCGACATCGACGCGGCCCGCTACGGCAAGATCATCATGATGACCGACGCCGATGTCGACGGCTCCCACATCCGCACCCTGCTCCTGACGCTCTTCCACCGCTACATGCGCCCCATGGTCGAGGCCGGACGTGTGTTCGCCGCGGTGCCGCCGCTGCACCGGATCGAGATCGTCCAGCCGAAGAAGGGCCAGGACAAGTACGTCTACACGTACTCGGACCGTGAGCTGCGCGAGAAGCTGCTGGAGTTCCAGAGCAAGGGCATCCGGTACAAGGACTCGATCCAGCGGTACAAGGGCCTGGGCGAGATGGACGCCGACCAGCTGGCGGAGACGACGATGGACCCGCGGCACCGGACCCTGCGGCGGATCAATCTCTCCGACCTGGAATCCGCGGAGCAGGTGTTCGACCTGCTGATGGGCAATGACGTGGCGCCGCGCAAGGAGTTCATCGCCAGCTCCGCCGCGACGCTGGACCGCTCCCGCATCGACGCGTAGCCGCGGCGCTCGGGTCCGGCTGCGCGCCGGGATCGCTTCCGGGCCGTTTCCGGGGCTGCGGTGGGCCGGTGCCGGTGCCGGTGCCGGTAGGTGGTGCCGGTGTCGGCGGTGGTGCTGGTGTCGCTCGCGGGCCAAGGGCTGTGTGGGCTTGGGGTTGCGCTTGGACCTGAGCTCGGGCCTGGGCTCGGGCTTGATCGCCCTGCCCCGGCCCCTCGTGCTCCGCGCGTGCCGTGACCGGCGGGTTCGTCCACCCTCGGGTGGAGGGCGGCGGTGTCTCGGGATCCACCCACGATCCACCCCGGATCCGATCAGCCGGCCCGCGGATTTCCGTAGCGTCGAAGGCGTCGGCGGCACTCGGCCGTCGGCATCTCCTTCCCGCTCACGGAGGCACTGATGTCCGGGCTCGTCAACGCGCTGGTGATCGTGGCAGTCGCCGCCCTGGTGATCTCGCGGCAGTTCCGCGCCCGCCGGTTCGACACCGATCGGCGCTGGTGGCTGCTGCCCGCGGTCCTGGCCGTAGTCGCACTGCGTCGGCCCGGAATAGTCGACGTCCATCACGGGACCGAGTCCGTGCTTCTGCTGGCCGCCGAGGTGTTGATCAGCCTGGGCATCGGAGCGGGCTGGGCCTGGACCACCCGCATATGGGTGGAGCCGGACGGCTCCGTGTGGACCAAGAGCACCAAGGCGAGCCTGGCGGTCTGGATCGGCGGCATCGCAGTGCGCGCCGGCCTCTTCGGTCTCGGGCTGGTGCTCGGTGTGCACCAGAACAGCTCCGCTCTCATGCTCGCCCTCGCCGGCACCCTGCTGGTCCGCTCGGGAGTCCTGGCCTGGCGGACGCAGTCCATCGGCTCGGCCCGCACCGTGACCGCGGCGTACCGTGACGACATGCCCCGGGCCCTGCGGAAGGAGCATGCGTGACGGAGAACGCCTGGACGCGCTGGCCCTCCCGAGAGGCGCTGGGACGCGCGGGAGTCTCAAGGCCCCGGAGGATGCTCGCCTGGGGCACGAGGGTCCTCGTCCTGGGGATGCTGCTGTGGGGTGTCTTCAACGGCAGTCACGCCCATGGCTGGGACGCCGTCGCAGCCGCGGCGGGCGTCATACTGACCGGACTCGTCGCCTGGGCCTTGTTCCGCACCACGCTCGATCACAGACTTTGGTCGTCCCTGACCCTCATGATCGTTCTTCTGGGGATGGCGGTCGCGGCACAGGCGGCCGGATTCCGGGTGCCGGCGCTGGTCATCTGGTGCTTCTGTGGCGTCGCATCGCTTGAACGTCTGCCCATCGCCGCCGCCCTGCCCGTCACCTCGGTGGCCCTCGCGTCGTACGCCGTGGTCAACAACGACATGTGGCTGACCACCGCCGCCACGACAGTGGGGCTCGCACTCGCCGGATATGTGCTGCGTCTGGACGCCGAGGCCCGCGGCAGTGCCCAGCGGCTGCTCGCCCAGGAGCGGGCCGCACGGGCGGCGGAGGCGGAATCGGCGGCGCTGGCGGAGCGGGCCCGGATCGCCCGGGAGATCCATGACGTGCTGGCGCACAGCCTCTCGGCCCAGCTCGTGCATCTGGAGGCGGCTCGGCTCCTCATCGAGCGGGGCGCAGCTCGTGAGCAGATCCTCGAACGGGTGGTGGCAGCGCGAGGGATGGCCCGTGACGGTCTTGCCGAGACCCGGCAGGCCCTGTCCGCCCTGCGGGGTGAGCTGACCCCGCTGGAGACCTTCCTGAGCGAGCTCGTCGGGGCGAACGACGGTGCCGAGGTCACTGTCACGGGTGAACCCAGACCGCTGCCGGCCGAGGCATCGCAGGCCGTGCGCAGGGTTGCCCAGGAGGCGCTGACCAACGTCCGCAAGCACGCTCCGGGCGCCAAGGTCCGGCTGCGGCTCGACTATGCCGAGCATGAGGTGACCCTCGACGTGCGGGACTCCGGCGGCACGCCTGGTGAGCTCACCGGGACCGGAGGCGGGTACGGTCTCCTGGGCATGCGGGAGCGTGCCGAGCTGCTGGGCGGCTCGCTGGAGGCCGGGCCGCACGAGGAGGGGTTCACGGTGACGTTGAAGGTGCCGGTATGACGGAGGGGGCCGAAAGGAGGCCCGCGCGGGTGGTGGTGGCGGACGATCAGACCGTTGTCCGGGAGGGCATCGTGATGTTGCTCGGGCTGCTGCCCGGGATTGAGGTCGTCGGATCCGCGGGCGACGGGGACGAGGCTGTGAGGCTTGTCGCCGAACTCGCCCCGGACGTGGTCCTGATGGATCTGCGCATGCCCCGCTGCGACGGTGTCGAGGCCACTCGTCGGATCCGCTCGGAGCATCCGGGCACACAGGTGGTGATCCTCACGACGTATGCGGACGACGAGTCGCTGTTCCCCGCGCTCAGGGCCGGAGCGCGCGGATATCTCACCAAGGACGCGGGCGGCGACGAGATCGTCCGGGCGGTGGAGAGCGTGCTGTCCGGGGAGGCGGGACTGGCGCCGAGCATCCAACGAAGGCTGCTCGAACGGCTCTCCGAGCCCCAGCGCGAACCTCGGGTGGCTGCCCCGGCCGAGGCACCGGACGGGCTCACCGCGCGGGAGACCGAAGTGCTGGCGCTGATCGCCGAGGGCCTGACCAACCAGGAGATCGCCCGCAAGCTGCACGTCTCGACGGCGACCGTGAAGACCCACATCAACAACCTCTTCGCCAAGACCGGTCTCAAGGACCGTGCGCAGGCGGTGCGGTACGCGTATGCAAAAGGGCTGGTGGCGCCGCCCGCGGGGTGAGTCACCTGATGGGGTGAAGAGGGCGGGGAAGAGAAGTCAGGGATCTTCCCGTTCTGTCCATCCTTGGGCATGCAGTCAAGCAACGATCGTTCCCGCGGCGGCGGGGATGGTCCCGAGTACGCGGCCGAGACCCACGACAGCCAGGAACGGCCGCCCGAGGACCTGAGGTACCGGGACCCCTGGTACGACGCGCTGGCCTCCGGCTGGGGCGAGGCGGACGGCACGGGCACCCCCTCCGTACAGGTACCGGCGGCCCGTCGAGAGCAGCAGGGCGGCCGGGTCGCCGGCGCGGCGGATGTGTACCTGGAGGTGCAGCGCAGCGCGGCGTTCCAGGAGGTGCGCAGCCGGTATCGCAGATTCGAGGTCCCGGCGGTCGCGGTGTTCCTCACCTGGTACGTGGGCTACGTCGTGACCGCGACCACCGCGCCCGGGTTCATGGCGCGGCCGGTGGCGGGCGCGGTGAACGTGGCGATGCTCGCGGGGCTCGGGCAGTTCCTCACCACCTTCCTTCTGGCCTGGGCCTATGCCCGCCACGCCCGGCTGCGCAGAGACCGGGCCGCGCTCGAACTGCGCTGGGACACACAGGAGATGACCCGTGGTGTGCAGGGCGGTGCCTCATGACCGGTGACCATCAGCCCCTGGCGCTGCTCCTGTTCAGCGCGTTCATCGTGGTCACACTGGCGATCACGACATGGGTGAGCCGTAAGCGGCACGGTTCGGCGGAGGAGTTCTATGCGGGCGGCCGGTTGTTCTCGCCGATGGAGAATGGTTTTGCCATTGCCGGGGACTACATGTCGGCCGCTTCCTTCCTCGGGGTCACCGGGCTCATCGCGCTGTTCGGCTACGACGGGCTGTTGTACGTGGTGGGCTTCCTGGTGGCCTGGCTGGTGGTGCTGTTCCTGGTCGCCGAACTCGTGCGCAACTGCGGGCGGTTCACGCTCGCCGACGTGGTCGCGGCCCGGATGAGGGAGCGGCCGGTGCGGATCGCGGCGGGAACGTCCTCGGTCACCGTGTCGGTTCTTTATCTGGTGGCGCAGATGGTGGGCGCGGGAAGCCTGGTCGCGTTGCTGCTCGGGCGGACGGGCGAGGCGGCCCAGGCCTGGACCGTCATCGGCGTCGGCGCGCTCATGGTGATCTATGTGTCCCTGGGAGGGATGCGCGCCACCACCTGGATCCAGATCGTCAAGGCGGTCCTGCTGCTCGGCGGCGCCATCGTGCTGACCGTGCTCGTCATGGTCCGTTTCCACGGCGACCTGGACCGGCTGCTGCTCACCGCGGCCGAACGCAGCGGCCACGGTGACGCGTTCCTCGCACCCGGACTGAAGTACGGCGGGGACTGGACCGCGCGCCTGGACTTCATCAGCCTGGGGCTCGCCCTGGTGCTGGGCACGGGCGGGCTGCCGCACATCCTGTCCCGCTTCTACACCGTGCCGACCGCGCGAGCCGCCCGTCGCTCGGTGCTCTGGGCCATCGGACTCATCGGCGGCTTCTATCTGATGACGATCGTCCTCGGCTTCGGGGCGGCAGCCGTCGTCGGCCCGGCGGCCGTACGCGGCTCGAACGCGGCCGGGAACACCGCGGTACCGCTCCTGGCCCTCGACCTCGGCGGCGGTGCGGACTCCACCGGGGGTACGGTTCTGTTCGCAGTGGTCGCCGCCGTCGCTTTCGCAACGATCCTGGCGGTGGTGGCCGGCATCACGCTCGCCTCCTCGGCCTCCGTCGCCCATGACCTGTACGCGTCGCTGCGCCGCCGGGGGGCCCGGCCGCGCAGCGAGGTCTCCGTGGCACGTGTCGCCGCGGTCGGTGTCGGTGTGGCGGCGATCGCCATCGGCCTGCTGGCCCGCGACCTGAACGTCGCGTTCCTGGTGGGTCTGGCGTTCGCCGTCGCCGCCTCCGCGAACCTGCCGGTCCTGCTCTACTCGCTGTTCTGGCGGGGCTTCACGACGCGCGGCGCGGTCTGGGCCGTATACGGCGGTCTGATCCCTGCACTCGGGCTCGTCGTGCTGTCCCCGGTGGTGTCCGGAAGCGCAGACTCGCTGTTCCCCGGCGTCGACTTCCAGTACTTCCCGCTGCAGAACCCGGGCATCGTGTCCATCCCTCTGGGTTTCCTCGCGGGCTGGCTCGGCACCGTGACCTCCGGTGAACTGCCCGACGACGCCAAGCACGCGGAAACGGAGGTGCGGTCGCTGACCGGAGCGGGAGCCGCGTAGTTCCGCGCCTGACCGTCGTACCGGCTCTGCCCTTGGCGACGCGGAACTACGGAGCCACCCACGCGTACCGGTGTTCGGGCCGTCCGGTGTCGCCGTACTTCAGGGAGAGGCGCAGTCGGCCGGCCTGCTCCAGATTGCGCAGATAACGCTGGGCCGTGGAGCGGCTCAGCCCCGTGCGGACGGCGACCTCGTGCGCCGACAGTGGGTGGTCGGCGCGGTGCAGAACGCCGCAGATCAGATCCGAGGTGGGCTCCGAATGACCACTGGGCAGCCCCGGGGACGAGGGCGCGGGGGTCGTGCGCAGGGCACCGAAGATGCGGTCCACCTGCTCCTGGCCGGCCACCCCGCGCCCGCCGACGCGGTCGACGGTGCGGCGCAGGGCGGCATAGGAGTCCAGGCGGGTGCGCAGCGCGGTGAAGGTGAAGGGTTTGACCAGATAGTGCAGCGCCCCCAGGCGCATGGCCTGCTGCACGGTCGTGACGTCACTGGCCGCGGTGATCATGATGACGTCGGTGCCGTGGCCCTGTTCGCGCATGCGGTGGACGAGGTCCAGGCCCGTCTGGTCGGGCAGGTAGTGGTCGAGCAGGACCAGATCGATGCCGCCGCGCTGTACGGCCGCAAGGGCCTGTACAGCACTGTGTGCGCGGGCGGCCACCCGGAATCCGGGAACCTTTCCCACGTACTTGGCGTTGATCTCGGCGACACGGAAGTCGTCGTCGACCACCAGGACGTCAATCATCGGGCCTCTTTCCCTCAAGGCCAGGCGAGCGTTGAGCCCGTGTTTCGGCTCCGTTGTTGTAGCGCGAGCAAAACGAGCACAACAGGTCCTTGCGAGCAAAACATCGGGTTGCGCTCAGAAGACTGCTGATGTGGCCCGGGCCACATCTACCGTCCCGGCCCATGAGCGCAGACACCTGCCCCGCCATCGAGCTGAGGGGCGCGAGCAAGACGTTCAGGACCCCCTCCGAGGGCCTGCACACGGCCGTCAGGGACCTCGACCTCACCGTGCGGCGCGGTGAGTTCGTGGCCGTCGTCGGCCCCACCGGCTGCGGCAAGTCGACCACGCTGACCCTGGTCAGTGGCCTGGAGGAGCCGACCGAGGGCGACGTGCTGGTCGCCGGGCAGCCGGTCCGCGGCGTCGGCGACAAGGTCGGCTTCGTCTTTCAGCAGGACGCCACCTTCCCCTGGCGCAGCGTGCTGTCCAACGTGATGGCGGGCCCCCGCTTCCGCGGCGTGCCCAAGGCGGAGGCGAAGGATAAGGCGCGCGAATGGCTGGCCCGGGTCGGGCTCGCCGCCTTCGAGGACCGCTACCCGCACCAGCTGTCCGGCGGCCAGCGCAAGCGCGTCGCCCTCGCCGCCACGTTCGTCAACGACCCCGAAATCCTGCTCATGGACGAGCCGTTCTCGGCGCTCGACGTGCAGACCCGGGCGCTGATGTCGGACGAGCTGCTGGAGCTGTGGGAGGGGACCGGCGCCTCGGTCGTCTTCGTGACGCACGACCTGGAGGAGGCCATCGCGCTTGCCGACAAGGTCGTCGTGATGACGGCCGGTCCCGCGACCGTCAAGCAGGTCTTCGACATCGATCTGCCGCGGCCGCGCAAGGTCGAGCAGGTGCGCCTGGAGTCGCACTTCATCGACATCTACCGCGAGATCTGGGAGTCCCTCGGCGAAGAGGTCCGTATCACCCGTGAGAGGGGTGCCGCCCATGTCGCCTGAGGTCCTCAGCACACCGGTCGCCGACACGGTCAAGAGCCCCGACCGGGCGCACTCGCGTGCGCGTGCGGCCCGTCGGCGCAAGGCGGTGGTCACCGCGGTCCGTGTCCTGCTCCTCGTCGTCGTACTCGGCCTGTGGGAGGCGCTCTCCCGGGCCAAGGCCATCGATCCGTTCAACTTTTCGATGCCCTCGCAGATCTGGGACCAGATCTGGACCTGGGTGACCCACGGCACCGCGCTCGGCTCCCTGGGCGAGCAGATCTGGTACACGCTCTACGAGGCTTTGCTCGGCTGGGTGTTCGGTGTGGTGGCCGGTGTGGTCCTGGGTATCGCGCTCGGTCGCGTCGCCTTCCTCGCCGATGCCCTTGGTCCCTACATCAAGGTGCTCAACTCGATACCGAGGATCGTGCTCGCTCCGATCTTCGTGATCTGGTTCGGCCTCGGACCGGCCTCCAAGGTCGCCTCGGCCGTGGTGCTCGTCTTCTTCCCGGTGTTCTTCAACGCCTTCCAGGGCGCCCGCGAGGTGGACCGCAATCTGGTCGCCAACGCCCGCATCCTCGGCGCCGGCGACCGCAGGGTGACGCTTCAGGTGGTCATCCCGTCCGCGACCTCCTGGATCTTCACCAGCCTGCACGTCAGCTTCGGCTTCGCGCTCATCGGTGCCATCGTCGGTGAGTACATCGGCGCGACCAAGGGCGTCGGTCTGCTCGTCGCGCAGTCCCAGGGCACTTTCAACGCGGCCGGCGTGTACGCCGCGATGGTCATCCTCGCCGTGGTCGCGCTCGTCGCCGAGGGACTGCTCACCTTTGCCGAGCGCCGCATCTTCCGCTGGAAGCCCGCCGGCTCGGAACAGTGAACGGTTCGAGCCCCCGAGCGGGGTTCCGAGTGGCCAAAGCCCACCGCTGAACCGCTGTTCCCCACCCTCCTGCCTCTCTTGCCCCCTTCTCTTTTCTGCCTTCCCGCACCTTCTCCTTCTGCCTTCCCCGCACCGCCTTCTCACTAGGACGTGAACCGCCATGCGCAAGACCGCCAGATTCGCCGCCTCGACCGCCGCCGGCCTGCTCGCCCTGTCCTCCCTCACCGCCTGCGCCAACGACGCGGCCGGCTCCACCGCCGACTCCGGCAGCGGCGGAGGCGGCGGCAAAGGCGAGCACGTGAAGATCATGGTCGGCGGCCTCGACAAGGTCATCTACCTGCCCGCAATGCTCACCCAGCGCCTCGGCTACTTCACGGCGGAGGGTCTGGACGTGCAGCTGCTGAGCGAACCGGCCGGTGTGCAGGCCGAGACAGCGCTCGTCTCCGGCCAGGTCCAGGGTGCCGTCGGCTTCTACGACCACACCCTCGACCTCCAGGTCAAGGGCAAGGCGGTGGAGTCCGTCGTGCAGTTCTCGCACGCCCCCGGTGAGGTGGAGGTGGTCGGCAACAAGGCCGCGGGCGAGATCACTTCACCCAAGGACTTCAAGGGCAAGAAGCTCGGCGTCACCGGCCTCGGCTCCTCGACGGACTTCCTCACCAAGTACCTCGCGGTCAAGAACGGCGTGAACGTCAGCGAGTTCACCCCGGTCGCCGTGGGTGCGGGACCCACCTTCATCTCCGCGCTCCAGAAGGGCGCCATCGACGGCGGCATGACGACCGATCCGACCGTTGCGACGATCCTCGACAAGAAGGCCGGCAAGATCCTCCTCGACATGCGCACGCCCGAGGGCTCCCAGCAGGCGCTCGGCGGTCCGTACCCGTCGTCCAGCCTGTACATGCAGACGGACTGGGTCAACGGCCACAAGGAGACCGTCCAGAAGCTGGTCAATGCGTTCGTCAAGACGCTCAAGTGGATGTCCACGCACAGCGCGGACGAGATCGCGGCCAAGATGCCCGCCGACTACTCGCAGGGCAACAAGGCGCTCTACGCCCAGGCGATCAAGAGCACGCTGCCGATGTTCACCAAGGACGGCGTCATGCCGGCCGGCGGACCCGCGACGGTGGAGAAGGTCCTCAAGGCGTTCAACCCCAACATCAAGAACGCCAAGGTGGACCTGAACAAGACCTACACCACGGAGTTCGCGGAGAAGGCGACCGGCTGACAGCCGTATGCAAGGGGGCACGGTCGCTTCCCCCGCCCCACCGGCCGTGCCCTCAGGCGCGGGTCGCCCACACGTAACGGTGTTCCGGGCGGCCCGCGTCGCCGTACTTGAGGGTCAGCAGGGCCCGTCCGGTGCGCTCCAGAAGCTTCAGATAGCGCTGGGCGGTCTGCCGGCTCACCCCGGTGCGCTCGGCGATCTCCTGCGCCGACAGCGGGCCCTCGGCCTTCATCAGACACTGGCGGACGAGCCCGGCGGTGGTGGGGGAGTGCCCTTTGGGCAGCCCCGGCTCCGGCGGCACGGACAGCGCGCCGAAGATGCGGTCCACGTCGGCCTGTTCGGCCTCGCCGCCGCCGTCCAGAGTGCGGCGCAGCGCCGCGTACGCCTCCAGCTTGGCGCGCAGGCCCCGGAAGGCGAACGGCTTGACCAGATACTGCAGTGCTCCGTGCCGCATCGCCGCCTGCACGGTCGACACGTCCCGGGCCGCCGTCACCATGATCACGTCTGTCTGGTGACCGCGGCGGCGCATCTCCTGGACGACCGCCAGGCCCGTGTCGTCGGGCAGGTAGTGGTCCATGAGCACAAGGTCGAGGTGCGGCAGCGTCTCCATCAGGCGCAGCGCCTCGGCCGCACTGTGGGCCTCGCCCGCGGCCCGGAAGCCCGGCACCTTCTCGACGTAGGCCACGTGGACCTGTGCGACGCGGGTGTCGTCGTCCACGACCAGGACCTCGATCATCGCGCCTTCTCCTCGGTGGCGGGTTCGAAGGCGGCGGTGAGAGCGGGCTTCGGGTGGGGCTCGGTGAGTGCCTCGGGGAGGACGACGGTGAACTCCGCACCGCCGCCCCGTGCCTCGTCCACCGTCACCCGCCCTCCCTGGCGCTCGGCGAAACGGCGCACCAGGGAGAGGCCGATGCCGCGCTTGCCGTGCGCCGGCGGCTTCTTGGTGGACCACCCTTCCGTGAAGATCAGGTCACGCTGCTCGGCCGGAATTCCGGGACCGGTGTCACGCACCCTGAGGACGGCGGTACGTCCTTGAGTACGCAGTTCGACCTCCACGCGCGCGTGTGGAGTCCCCGCGACGGCGTCCAGCGCGTTGTCGACCAGGTTGCCCACGACCGTCACCAGGCCCCTGGGGTCGACCAGGCGGTCCGGCAGCCGTGTGCGGTCCGAGACCCACAGGGCGACCCCGCGTTCCGCGGCGACGGTCGCCTTGCCCACCAGCAGGGCGGCGAGGAGCGGGTCCTGGATCTTCTCGGTGACCTGCTCGGCCGTGGCCCGGTGATCGCCCACCACCTCGCCGACGAACTCGACCGCGTCGTCGTACATCTCCAGCTCCAGCAGGCCGAGCAGGGTGTGCATGCGGTTGGCGTGCTCGTGGTCCTGGGCGCGCAGGGCGTCGATCAGGCCGCGGGTCGAGTCCAGCTCCCGGCCCAGCTGCTCCAGTTCGGTGCGGTCGCGCAGGGTGGCGACGGCGCCGCCGTCCCCGGTGGGCATGCGGTTGGCGACCAGGACGCGCTGCCCCCGCACGGTGAGCAGGTCGGTGCCGGTCACCCGGCCGGCCAGCACATCGGCCGTGCGGCCCTCGCCGAGCGCCTCGTCGAGGGAACGGCCGACCGCTTCGTCCCCGATGCCCAGCAGGCGCCGCGCCTCGTCGTTGAGCAGGCGGATGCGGCCGGTGCGGTCCAGGGCCACGACTCCTTCGCGGATCCCGTGCAGCATCGCCTCGCGCTCGGCGAGCAGGGCGGCGATGTCCGAGAAGGCCAGGTCGCGGGTCTGCCGCTGGACCCGCCGGGAGATCAGCCAGGCGGCCAGCGCACCCACGGCCAGGGCGCCGCCCGCATAGGCGAGCAGGCCGGGGATCGCGTCGACCAGCTTCGCCCGGACGCTGTTGTAGGCGATGCCCACCGAGACCGCCCCGATGATGCGGCGGTCGGCGTCGTACAGCGGCACCTTGCCGCGGGCCGAGCGGCCCAGGGTGCCGTTGTCGATCTGCATGACCTCCTGACCGGCCAGGGCCTGAGTGGGGTCGGTCGACACGGGCCTGCCGATCTGCCGTGGATTGGTGTGCGACCAGCGCACCCCGCGCCGGTCCATCACCACGATGTACTCGGCGCCGGTGGCCTTCCGGATCCGCTCCGCCTCCTTCTGCACGGGGCCACCGACGGTCGGGGCGGTGTGCTGCAGGTCCCGCGCGATCTGCGGTTCCTGGGAGGTGGTCTGCGCGATGGCGAGCGCGCGGCGCATCGCCTGGTCGTCCAGCTGATGACTGAGCGGTGCGAGGAACAGCCCGGTGGCGAGCACCGCGACCCCCGCGGCGATCGCCAACTGCATCAGCAGCACCTGCGAGAACACCCGCCGGGGCAGACCGAGTCGCCGACGGCGTACGGGGGGAGTGCGGCTCATACCCATGACGGTACGTCGGCGGGAATTGCCTGCCCCAGGGAGTGCGGTGTGGATCTCTTGACCCGGTCTTGGGACAGGGTGCTTCGCACCCGCCCGGGACCGCGTCCTCACGGCGTCAGCTCGCGAGTGGAGCAGCCGTCAATTGGCGCACCGCCACCACGTCCATGCGCGCGGGCGCACCCAACACCGCGGCTCCGCAGCTCTCGGGGCGGGGCGGCACAGACGCCCCCTGGGCCACCAGCACGTGCCAGCGGCGTCCGTCGGCGTGGGCGACGGTCACCTCCCAGCGGGGTGCGGAGCCCGCCGTGCGGACGACGGACAGCGCGTCCGCACGGTACTCGCCCGCCGCCGTGCGGACGGCCAGCTCGGCGGCCTGTCCGGGCCGCTCCCAGGACGAGCGGCCGCGGCAGCCCTCGACCACGACCCGCCCGTCCTGAACGCCGTGCAGGACGTCCTTGACGGCATGCGCATCGGCGCGTCCGTACGCGTATCCGTACGGCAGGACGAGCAGTGTCGGCGAGAAACGGTGGCCGCCCAGGTGCGTGACCTCCCACACGCCCGTCACCCCGGACGCGGCTAGTTCGGTGGCGAGCGGACGGCCGAGCAGGGCGCAGCACCGGTCGCGCTTGCCGTTGGTGCACACGAGCGTGAGCGGCCTGCCGGTGTGCGGCCGGCCCCCCAGCACCGCGTCGAAAGTGCGGTGGTCGCCCTGGCCCAGAGCGGTGAAGTCGAGGCCCAGCAGTCGCTCCGGGTCAGTGGTCGTGGCGCTGTGCAGCCAGACGCCTCCGGGTACGGTGTGGGCCGCGTACACGTGCCGCACGGACCGCATCCGGCAGTCGGCGTGCCGCCCGGGGCGGCGGATCAGCGCGATGCGGACGCCGGTGCCCTGTGCGGCCCGCTCCAGGGCGCGGCCCAGCGCGGGGTCCAGGTGGCTGGACGTGAGCGCTTCGGCACCCCACGGGCCGGGCTGTTCCAGCAGCAGCCACGTCGTCGCCGTCGCCGCGGTCCCGGACATCGGCTCGTCGAGGGCCCGGGAGGCGGTCGCGCACGTACTCACAGAGGCGAGCCTAACCTGACTTGTGGCGGAGCGGCGTGCAGCCCGAGGGGTGATCTACTGCGGCAGCGGCTGCGGTGGCCGCTGTCCCACGTAGTGTCCGCTCGGGCGCATGCGCAGCGGGCGTTCGCCGTACTCCTCCAGGGCGTGCGCGATCCATCCAGCGGTCCGGGCCACCGCAAAGATCGTCTCGCCCGCGGTGGCGGGCATGCCACAGGAGACGGTGAGCACGGCGAGGGCCAGGTCGACGTTGGCGTGCAGCGGTGTGTGGCGCGCGACGGTGGTGACGATGTCGCGGGCCGCGGCGAGCGCCGGGGCGGCCTGGGGCATCTCCTCCAGGAGCCCGAACAGGGCACGCGCGCGTGGGTCTTCGCCCAAGTAGAGCCGGTGGCCGAGGCCCGGGATGCGCCGGCCGTCCCGCAGTTCCTCGGCGATGACGGGGCCCGCGGAGCCCCGGTCGAGCGTTTCCAGCAGCAGCCGGTGGGCCAGCCCGCTCGCCGCGCCGTGCAGCGGCCCCTCGATCACGCCGAGCCCGGCGGAGACGGCGGCGTAGGCGTGCGCGCGGGCGGAGGCGGCGACACGTACGGCGAGCGTCGACGCGGCCAGGTCGTGGTCGGCGAGCAGTCCGAGGGCGGTGTCCAGGGCACGCAATGACGCCTCGTCGGCCGGACGGCCGCTCAGCCGCGCCCACAGGCGGTGTGCGAGGGGTCCCTGGTCGCGGTGGCCCCGCAGCACCGGCGGCAGGGCGTTGACGAGCGTGGGGACGAGGGCCCGTGCGGTACCGAGGACGGCCTCCTCGGACAGGTCGAAGCGCAGCGGGTCCGCGGCCGCGGCGGCGATCGCGGCGACCCGTAGCCGGTCGGTGGGCCCGGTGTGCTCGGGCAGCGCGTCGACGGCCCGGCGGGCCACCGCGACGGAGGCCTTCGGCGCCGTGAGGGTGGCGCCGCGGCGCAGTTTCCCGGTCCACAGCCACTCGGCGACCTCCTCGTAGCTGTGCCGGGCGGCGAGGTCGGTCGCGTCCACGCCGCGGAAGTAGTAGCGGTCCTTGTCGATCAACGTGATCGCGGTCCGCACGGACAGCTCGCCGCCGGAGCCCGAGGCCACTCCTGCCTCCCGCCTGGTGCGGCGGGCGAGTGCCTCGACCTCCTCGGCGGCGAAGGTGCTCCCGCGGCCGCCCGGTTCGCGTCGGCTGCTGAGCTGGCCGCGGCTGACGTACGCGTACACGGTCTCCGGCTTCACGCCGAGCAGTTCGGCCGTCTCCCTGGTGCTCAGCCGTCGCTCCGCCGGTCCGGCGGCGGGTTCCTGGTCATGCATGGAGGTCACCGTATCCGTCCGACTCATATTGATGAAATCAATATTGACAAGAGAACAGTCAAGCATGGACAGTCAAATCAAGTCCAGGGAGGAAACATGTCCGTCGACAGGGCCGCAGCCACTCTTCTCGACGCACCGCGGGGCCTCGCGGGAGTCGTGGTCACCGACACCCGCATAGGTGACGTACGAGGGCTTGAGGGCTTCTACCACTACCGGCAGTACTCGGCCGTCGAACTCGCGCAGACCCGCGGTTTCGAGGACGTCTGGCATCTGCTCGTCCACGGGGAACTGCCGGACGCCGGTCGTGGTGCCGCCTTCGCCGCCGAGACCGCCGCGCTGCGTCGGCTGCCCGACGAGGTCAGGGCGGTGCTGCCGGCCATCGCGGCGGCGGGCGCACGGTCCGGCCCGCTCGCGGGCATGCGCACCGCGTTGTCGCTGCTGGGTGCGGCGAAGGGCTTTCGCCCGGTGTACGACATCGACGCGGACCGGCGACGGCAGGACACCCTGGCGGCCTGTGCGGCCGTACCGACGCTGCTCACCGCCCTGCACCGGCTCGGGAAGGGGCTGGAGCCGGTGGAGCCGCGCGAGGACCTTTCGTACGCGGCCAACTACCTGTACATGCTGACCGGTTCGGAACCGGATCCGGAGCGGGCCCGGGCGGTCGAGCAGTATCTGATCTCAACCATTGATCACGGATTCAATGCATCAACCTTCACCGGCCGGGTCGTCGCATCGACAGGCGCGGACGCGGCGGCGTGTCTGGTGGCAGCGGTCGGGGCACTGTCGGGCCCCCTGCACGGAGGCGCGCCCAGCCGGGCGCTGGACACCCTGGACGCCATCGGCAGCCCGGACCGCATCGATCCGTGGATCCGGGAACGGGTGCTGGCCGGCGAGCGCATCATGGGCTTCGGCCATGCGATCTACCGCACCGAGGACCCGCGCTCCCGGATGCTCCGAGAGACGGCCGAGCGCTTCGGCGGTCCGCGCGTCGCCTTCGCCGTCGAGGTCGAGCGCCGGGTGGAGGCGATCCTCGCGGAGCTCAAGCCCGGCCGGGAACTGCACACCAACGTCGAGTTCTACGCCGGCGTCGTCATGGAACTGTGCGGTCTGCCGCGGGAGATGTTCACGCCGACGTTCGCCGCGGCCCGCGTGGTGGGCTGGAGCGCGAACATCCTGGAGCAGGCCGAGGACTCGAAGATCATCAGGCCGATGGCGCGCTATGTGGGGCCGGGCGCACCGATGGCGGTGCCGGCGCCGAACTGAAGCGGAACCTGCCGCTCGCGGGGCCCTGTCGGAAGCGGAGACGCCGGTGGCCTTGCCGCCGGTCAAGGCCACCGGCAAAATTTCACTCAGTCGCCTGCTGCGTCACACGCACCGGAGTCGATATCTTGTCGCTGGCCCCTCTCCGGGCGCTCCGGCGAAAACCCTTGCGTACGGAGAGAGCATTCCGACGGAACCAGTTCGGACGGTCGGCTCGGAGGACACCGCTCCCTACCCTCCGAGTTGAAGGTGGTATCTCTCCGTGAAGATCGTGCGACGTGTCGGGGCTTCTCCTCGGGAGCGCGGCAGCAGCACCGGGCAGACCTGCCCCGACATCTTCGAGCTCAGCAACGGCGACTTCGCCGTCATCGGGCGCGAAGCCACCGCGGAACTCGACCCCGAACTTCCGTCCGACGCCGCACGAGCCGACTACGAGCGCATCGTGGTCATCACGCGCGACACCCTGGTGCGCGCCAAACGGGACATCCCCGACGTCTGAACGCCGCGAGGCCGAGCCGACCGCGCAACCGGCCGATCGCGCAACCAGGGGTGCGGGGTCACGCCGGTTCCTCGGGCGGCCGGCCCACGACCCACCACTCGTCCGTGTCGGCATCGGCGAGTTCCTGAATCAGATCGTCCATCATCCTGCCCAGCAGGAACTCCTCCGACGTGGCGGGCAGGCTCTTCCTGTGGTGGCGGGTCGCCTGCCAGTACTCACGGAAGACCGTGTTCTGGCACATGACCCGCAGGTGCCCGTAGAGCTCTCCTCGTGACAGGGCCCCGATCCGGTAGAAGTAAAGGCTGTTGACGTAGAGGGCGTTGGCGAAAAGGAACTGGCGCTGCTTCTCGAGGGGGATCTCGGACTCGTACGTGTCGAGGACCGCGGCCAGGGCGGGATCGTCCATGGCCTTGCAGAGCAGGTCGAAGTGGAGCCGGTGCTGTTCGGTGAGAGCCGCGCGCCTGTTGTGGCGCGCGCTCGCCGCGGCGAGCGAACCGGCGGCGGCAGCTAGCTTCGTTTGTGCAGCCGAAACGATCCTGCGAATCCCTGAACTCTGTGTGGTCATGTCAACAATCCCCGATCAGGCGGCCGTCCGCCGGTCGTCGGGTGTGTGGGTCGGATGACGGGGACCGGCGAGCGGTGGGCGGCGCTTGCCGTCTCCCAGAGTGCCGAGCGGTTCTGATCGGCGGGGAGGCGGAGAGGAGGCGCACGGAGGGAAGCGAGGGTCGCACGACCGGGCGCCATGCCCATCGTCTGCCCCGCAAGTGCTGCTAACAATCGTTCACTTCGTCACGGTTTCTACGGCTCGTATCCTTGGTCGGCAGTCCATCTTCGTGCGTGCACCGGGGCGTGAGCCGGTGCACGCGTCGGCGTGAGAGAGGTCGTACGGTGAGTCAGCCCAGCCCGAGCCCGACCCCGAGTGCAGATGGAAACGGGAGCGCGGGTTCGGGCCCCGGTTCGAGTCCCATGGCGCGGCAGATCCCGGTCGTCGTCCTCGCCGGATTCCTCGGCTCCGGCAAGACCACGCTCCTCAACCACCTCCTCCACCACAGCGGAGGCAGTCGCATCGGCGCGATCGTCAACGACTTCGGCGCCATCGAGATCGACGCCATGGCCGTCGCCGGGGCGCTCGGGGACTCCACCGTCTCCCTCGGCAACGGCTGCCTGTGCTGCGCGGTGGACGCCGGCGAACTGGACGTCTACCTCGACCGGCTGGCACGACCCGCCGCGGGCATCGACGTCGTCGTCATCGAGGCCAGTGGGCTCGCCGAACCCCAGGAGCTCGTGCGCATGGTCCTGGCCAGTGAGAACCCGAGGGTCGTCTACGGCGGGCTGGTCGAGGTCGTCGACGCCGCCGAGTTCGACGACACCCGTGCGAAGCACCCCGAGATCGACCGTCACCTCGCCCTTGCCGACCTCGTCGTCCTCAACAAGGTCGACCGGACTGCCGACAGCGACAGGGTGCTCGGGCTGGTACGGTCCCTCGTCGACCGCGCGGCCGTCGTCCCCGCCACCCACGGCCGCGTCGACCCCGAGTTCCTCTTCGACTGCAGGCCGAGCGAGGAGCGCATCGGGCAGCTGTCCTTCGACGACCTGTATGACGACCTGTACGAAGACCAAGCGCGCCGACACGATGACGACGGCTGCGCCGGCGAAGGCGGCGATGACGACTGCTGTGCTAGCGACGCTCACGCCGGGCGCGCGGACCACTCGCGCGCCCACGAAGGCCACTCGCGCGCCGGGCGCGCGCACGAAGGCCACTCGCACGCCGGGCATCTGCACGCCGGGTACGACAGCCTGTCCTTCGTATCCGACGTGCCGGTCGATCCGCGTCGGCTGATGCGGTTCCTCGACAGCCGCCCCGAGGGCCTCTACCGGATCAAGGGGTACGTCGACTTCGGCCCCCACGACCGGCGCAACCGCTATGCCGTGCACGCCGTCGGCCGGTTCCTGCGCTTCTATCCCGAACCCTGGGCCGCCGCCGGCACCCGCCTCACCCAGCTCGTGCTGATCGGCTCCGGCATCGACATTCCCTCGCTCGACAGGGAACTTCAGGGGTGCAAGAGCGACGCCCCACACGCCGACGAACACGGCATGTGGGGCGTCCTCCGCTACGTACGGGACCCGGAACTCCAGGATCCGGAACCGGACCCGGAGCACCCCGCGGCCTAGGGACCCGGCCTGATCCGCCGGACCGGCCGTGGAGTGGCCCTGGACCGGCCGTGGAGTGGCCCTGGAGCAGCCTCAGACCGGCCCGGCCACCGCCGCCACCGTCTTCTGCAGCGACACGCCCGAGCCGTCGCGGCGCGGGTCGATGTCCGGAAGCTCGGCCGGGTTGCCGTTCTTCTGCGCCGCCCGCGCCGGGATCGGGCCCGTCCAGGCGAAGGACAGGCAGTCCTCGCCCTTCAGGAACCGCTGGCAGCGGACGCCACCGGTGGCGCGGCCCTTGCGCGGGTACTGGTCGAACGGGGTCACCTTCGCCGTCGTCTGCACGGAGTCGTCGAGCGTGCCGCGAGAACCCGCCACCGTGAAGACCACCGCGTCCGCCGCCGGGTCGACGGCTGTGAAGGAGATGACCTTGGCGCCCTCGGACAGCTTGATGCCCACCATGCCGCCGGCGGGGCGGCCCTGCGGACGGACCTGGGAGGCCTGGTAGCGCAGGAGTTGGGCGTCGTCCGTGATGAAGACCAGGTCTTCCTCACCGGTGCGCAGTTCGGCGGCGCCGACGATCCGGTCGCCCTCCTTGAGGGAGATCACCTCCAACTCGTCCTTGTTCGCGGGATAGTCGGGCACCACGCGCTTGACGACCCCCTGCTCCGTGCCCAGCGCCAGGCCCGGCGAGGACTCGTCCAGAGTGGTCAGGCAGACCACCGTCTCGTCGTCCTGCAGGGAGACGAACTCCGCCAGCGGCGCGCCGCCCGAGAGGTTCGGCGCCGAGGTCGTCTCCGGCAGCTGGGGCAGGTCGATGACGTTCAGCCGCAGCAGGCGGCCGGCGGAGGTCACCGCGCCCACCTCGCCGCGGGCGGTGGCCGGGACCGCCGAGACGATCACGTCGTGCTTCTGCCGCTTGCCGTCCGCGGCCTGAGGGAACGGGTCGCCGTTCGCCGTGCGGGCCAGCAGGCCGGTCGAGGACATCAGGACACGGCACGGATCGTCCGCCACCTGCAGCGGCACGGCGGCGGCCGGGGTGTCGGTGGCCTCCAGCAGCAGCGTGCGCCGCGGGGTCGCGAACTGCTTGGCGACCGCGGCCAGTTCGCCGGAGACCAGCTTGCGCAGCTCCGCGTCCGACTCCAGGATCCGGGTCAGCTCCTCGATCTCCGCGGTGAGCTTCTCCTTCTCCGCCTCCAGTTCGATCCGGTCGTACTTGGTGAGGCGGCGAAGCGGCGTGTCGAGGATGTACTGGGTCTGGACGTCACTCAGCGAGAACCGCCGCATCAGGCGCTCCTTGGCCTGGGCGGAGTTCTCGCTGGCGCGGATCAGCCGGATCACCTCGTCGATGTCCAGCAGCGCCGTGAGCAGGCCCTCGACCAGGTGCAGCCGGTCCCGCTTCTTGCCGCGGCGGAACTCGCTGCGGCGCCGGACGACGTCGAAGCGGTGGTCGAGGTAGACCTCCAGGAGCTCCTTCAGGCCCAGCGTCAGGGGCTGGCCGTCCACCAGGGCGACGTTGTTGATGCCGAAGGACTCCTCCATCGGCGTCAGCTTGTACAGCTGCTCCAGGACGGCCTCCGGCACGAAGCCGTTCTTGATCTCGATGACCAGGCGCAGGCCGTGTGCGCGGTCGGTGAGGTCCTTGACGTCGGCGATGCCCTGGATCTTCTTCGCGCCGACCAGGTCCTTGATCTTGGCGATCACCTTCTCCGGGCCGACGGTGAAGGGCAGCTCGGTGACGACCAGGCCCGAGCGGCGCGCGGTGACCGTCTCCACGGACACCGTGGCGCGGATCTTGAAGGTGCCGCGGCCCGTCTCGTAGGCGTCCCGGATCCCGGGCAGGCCCACGATCCGCCCGCCGGTCGGCAGATCGGGGCCGGGGACGTGCTTCATCAGGGCTTCCAGGTCCGCGTTCGGGTAGCGGATCAGGTGGCGGGCGGCCGCGATGACCTCGCCGAGGTTGTGCGGCGGCATGTTCGTGGCCATGCCGACGGCGATGCCCGACGAGCCGTTCACCAGCAGGTTCGGGAAGGCGGCCGGCAGGGCCACCGGCTCCTGCTCCTGGCCGTCGTAGTTGGGCGCGAAGTCGACCGTGTCCTCGTCGATGGACTCCGTCATCAGCCCGGTGGCCTCGGCCATCCGGCACTCGGTGTACCGCATGGCGGCGGGCGGGTCGTCGTTGCCCAGCGAGCCGAAGTTTCCGTGGCCGTCCACCAGGGGCACGCGCATCGAGAAGGGCTGCGCCAGGCGCACCAGGGCGTCGTAGATCGACGCGTCGCCGTGCGGGTGGAGCTTGCCCATGACCTCGCCGACGACGCGGGCACACTTCACATAGCCGCGGTC
This sequence comes from Streptomyces sp. NPDC046197, assembly GCF_040646295.1. Classification (NCBI taxonomy): domain Bacteria; kingdom Bacillati; phylum Actinomycetota; class Actinomycetes; order Kitasatosporales; family Streptomycetaceae; genus Streptomyces; species Streptomyces sp. NPDC046197. Next base: position 147,942 of record NZ_JBEYZY010000016.1, read on the forward strand.
GGGGCGCAGGCCCATCTCGTTCATCTGGTAGACGATGCGGCGGTGCACCGGCTTGAGGCCGTCGCGGGCGTCCGGGAGGGCGCGGGAGTAGATGACCGAGTACGCGTATTCGAGGAAGGAGCCCTGCATCTCGTCGACGACGTCGATGTCGAGGATCTTCTCCTCGTACGGGTCGTCGGGCGGCGGGGTCTTCGTGCTGCGGCGGGCCATCGCTGCCGGCTCCTTGCTGAGGCGTGAACGATCTGACGCGGACCATTGTGGACCGCGGGACCGACAGCGCGGGAACAGGACCCGGTCATGACCGCCCGCCCCGGCGCTCCCCGGGTGCCGTCCGGCCCGGGGCCCCGGGCCGAAACCCGCCTTGTCGCTCCCGGGGAACCGCCCTGCCGCTCCCGGGCAGCCGGCCCGCCCCGGCGCTTCCGCGCGGCCTCACCGCGCTTGCTCCGGGTGACGGCGTTCTCGCTCTCGGCGTACGGCCTCACGGAACTTCGCCAGGCGTCCGCGCGCTTGCATACAGTGGCAGGACGGCAGGAAGACGGCGGTTCCACGACCGCCACCGCGATCGAAGGGACGACATGCCCATGGGTCACACGGCCACAGCCGAGGCAGGCTCCGGCGGCCTGACAGCGACCGAGCACCGCCTGGCCAACGGCCTGCGCGTGGTGCTCTCCGAGGACCACCTGACCCCGGTCGCGGCGGTGTGCCTCTGGTACGACGTCGGCTCCCGCCACGAGGTCAAGGGACGTACCGGCCTGGCTCACCTTTTCGAGCACTTGATGTTCCAGGGCTCCGCCCAGGTCAAGGGCAACGGTCACTTCGAGCTGGTGCAGGGCGCGGGCGGTTCGCTGAACGGCACGACCAGCTTCGAGCGCACGAACTACTTCGAGACCATGCCCGCCCATCAGCTGGAGCTCGCCCTCTGGCTGGAGGCGGACCGCATGGGTTCCCTGCTGGCGGCCCTGGACGACGAGTCCATGGAGAACCAGCGGGACGTCGTCAAGAACGAGCGCCGCCAGCGCTACGACAACGTGCCGTACGGCACGGCGTTCGAGAAGCTGACCGCCCTCGCCTACCCGGAGGGGCATCCGTACCACCACACGCCCATCGGGTCCATGGCCGACCTGGACGCGGCCACCCTGGAGGACGCCCGGCAGTTCTTCCGCACGTACTACGCGCCGAACAACGCCGTGCTCTCCGTCGTCGGCGACATCGATCCCGGGCAGACCCTCGCCTGGATCGAGAAGTACTTCGGCTCGATCCGGTCCCACGACGGCAAGCCCGCGCCCCGCGACGGCTCGCTGCCCGACATCATCGGCGAGCAGCTGCGTGAGGTCGTCGAGGAGGAGGTTCCGGCCCGCGCCCTGATGGCCGCCTACCGGCTCCCGCAGGACGGCACGCGCGCGTGCGACGCGGCCGACCTGGCGCTGACCATTCTGGGCGGCGGCGAGTCCTCCCGCCTGTACAACCGGCTCGTCCGGCGCGACCGTACGGCCGTCGCCGCCGGCTTCGGCCTGCTGCGGCTGGCCGGGGCGCCCTCACTGGGCTGGCTGGACGTGAAGACCTCCGGCGACATCGAGGTCCCGGTCATCGAGGAGGCCATCGACGAGGAGCTCGGCCGGTTCGCCGAGCAGGGCCCGACGGCCGAGGAGATGGAGCGTGCCCAGGCCCAGTTGGAGCGCGAGTGGCTGGACCGGCTCGGTACGGTCGCGGGCCGCGCCGACGAACTGTGCCGCTACGCCGTCCTGTTCGGCGATCCGCAGCTCGCGCTGACCGCCGTGCACCGCGTTCTGGAGGTGACGCCCGAGGAGGTCCAGGAGGTCGCCAAGGCCCGCCTGCGCCCCGACAACCGCGCGGTGCTCGTCTACGAGCCGACCGCCTCCGGCGCACAGGACGGCGCACAGGACGGCACACAGGACGACGCCCGGGACGACGCCAAGAACGCGGACGCCACGGCCACCGACGACACCGAGGAGGCGAAGTGACCGAGCTCGCCACGATGGAGTTCCACCCCCAGCCCAAGGCCGGCGAGGCCAAGCCGTGGGCGTTCCCGGCGCCCGAGCGCGGGACGCTGGACAACGGCCTGACGGTGCTGCGCTGCCATCGCCCCGGCCAGCAGGTCGTCGCCGTCGAGGTGCTGCTGGACGCGCCCCTGGACGCCGAGCCGCAGGGCCTGGACGGCGTCGCCACGATCATGGCGCGGGCCTTCTCCGAGGGCACCGACAAGCACTCGGCGGAGGAGTATGCCGCCGAGCTGGAGCGGGCGGGCGCCACGCTTGACGCGCACGCCGACCACCCGGGCGTCCGGCTGAGCCTGGAGGTTCCGGCCTCGCGCCTGGCCAAGGGGCTCGGCCTGCTCGCCGACGCCCTCAGGGCGCCCGCGTTCGCCGACAGCGAGGTGGAGCGACTGGTGCGCAACCGCCTCGACGAGATCCCGCACGAGCTGGCCAACCCCTCCCGCCGTGCCGCCAAGGAGCTGTCCAAGGAACTCTTCCCGGCCGCCACGCGCATGTCGCGCCCGCGCCAGGGCACCGAGGAGACGGTCCGGAGCATCGACGCGGCGGCCGTCCGCGCCTTCTACGACCGGCACGTGCGGCCGGCCACGTCCACCGTCGTGGTGGTCGGCGACCTCACCGGCATCGACCTCGACGAGCTGCTCGGCGAGACCCTGGGCGCCTGGACCGGCTCGCCGGCCAAGCCGCACCCGGTGCCACCGGTGACCGCCGACGACACCGGCCGCGTGGTGATCGTGGACCGTCCCGGCGCCGTCCAGACACAGCTGCTCATCGGCCGTGTCGGTGCCGACCGGCACGACCGCGTGTGGTCCGCACAGGTGCTCGGCACCTATTGCCTCGGCGGCACCCTCACCTCCCGCCTGGACCGTGTCCTGCGCGAGGAGAAGGGCTACACCTACGGCGTGCGGGCGTTCGGCCAGGTACTGCGCTCCGCCCCCGACGGCTCGGGCGCGGCGATGCTCGCGATCAGCGGCTCGGTCGACACCCCCAACACCGGCCCGGCCCTGGCGGACCTGTTCACGGTGCTGCGCAGGCTCGCCGCCGAGGGGCTCACCGACGCCGAGCGGGACGTCGCCGTGCAGAACCTCGTCGGCGTCGCCCCGCTGAAGTACGAGACGGCGGCGGCCGTGGCCGGCACGCTGGCCGACCAGGTCGAGCAGTACCTGCCGGACGACTACCAGGCCACGCTGTACCGGCAGCTCGCCTCCACCGGCACGGTCGAGGCCACCGCGGCGGTCGTCAACGCCTTCCCGGTGGACCGCCTGGTGACGGTCCTCGTCGGCGACGCGGCGCAGATCAAGGAGCCCGTCGAGGCCCTCGGCATCGGCCAAGTCACCGTCGTACCGGCCGAGTAGAGGCACATCGCGCGGCGGTCCGGCCGGCCGTCGTGCGCGTACGGCCGGACCTGCCGGCGAGCGGCACACGCGCGTGGGGCCCTGGTGAGCGAAGCGCCACCAGGGCCCCACGATGTGTCCGAAGGATGTCCGAACGATGTCCGAATTGAGGGAGAGGCTGCCTGTCTGCCCTGTGGCATGCGCTACAAAACTCCTGATCCGTTTGGGAATTGGAAGACGCCCCCTTTAGCGTCAACCCGGCTGTCCGTCAGGCAGTGCGTCGCAGCCGCGACACCGGACAGCCATCGCCGAATCCCCGTACGGCGCGAGCCAGGGGAGCCGGGGACCCACCGTCCCTGGGGTGAATCGGACGCCCGCGCACGAGCGAGGGGGTCCGTAGGAGACCTTCCTGCTCCGAACCCGTCAGCTAACCCGGTAGGCGAGAGGGAAGGAAAGGACCAGCGTCTACATGGCGTTCACCCGCGCCTCGGGGAAGCATCGTCGTCCCAGCCGGATGCACCGCACCACTGCCCGCGCGGCGGGCGTCGCGGCCCTCACCACCACCGGCGTCATCGGCACCCTCGCCGCCGTTCCGGCGCTCGCCGCCGAGACCCCGGCCCCGGAGGACACCGGCCTCACCCCGGTCATCACGATCGGTGACTCGGTCGCCGCGAAGATCGACGCCCAGGCCGCCGCCCAGAAGCAGGCGGCCGAGCAGAAGCTGGCCCAGGAGGCCGCCCGCAAGGAGGCCGCCGAGCAGGCGAAGAAGGAGCGGGAGGCCAAGGCGCGCGCCGCCCGTGAGGCCGAGCGGAGGCGCCTCAACGCCTTCGTCGCGCCGATCTTCGACTCGTACGTCTCCACCGGCTACAAGACCGGCGGCTCGCTGTGGTCCTCCGGCGCCCACACCGGCATCGACTTCCACGCCGCTAGCGGCACCACCGTCCACGCGGTGGGCATGGGCACCGTCGTCCAGGCCGGTTGGGGCGGGGCGTACGGCAACCAGATCGTGATCAGGATGGCCGACGGCATGTACACCCAGTACGGCCATCTGTCGTCCATCGGTGTCTCGGTGGGCCAGACCGTCGTGCCCGGCCAGCAGATCGGCCTGTCCGGCGCGACCGGCAACGCCACCGGACCGCACCTGCACTTCGAGGCCCGTACGGGTCCCGACTACGGCTCCGACGTCGACCCCGTGGCCTATCTCCGCAAGCACGGTGTGAACGCCTGACGCCACAGCAGACGTCCCGAAGCCCCGGCCGCTCGTGCCGGGGCTTTGGCGTTTCGGACGCCCCGCTGTCCAAAAAAACTCCATGGATTCCGGCCCGCCATCGGAAATTCCCGCGCGCTGCAATAGAGTCACGGAACAGGCGTCCATCGTCGACGTTTCACGGGGATTAAGGCGGAGGTCGGGCATGCGTATTCCGGCGCACTCGGTGTGCACGGCGATCCGGGACGACATCGTCGCGGGTGTCTACGAGCGCGGCGGCCGGCTCACCGAGGAAGTCCTCGCCCGTCGCTACGGCGTCTCACGCGTCCCCGTGCGTGAGGCCCTGCGCACCCTGGAGGCCGAGGGCTTCGTGGTGACCCGGCGGCACGCGGGCGCGTGCGTCGCGGAGCCGACCGAGCAGGATGCCGCCGACCTGCTCGAGATGCGCCTGCTGCTGGAGCCGCTCGGCGCCTCGCGCGCCGCCCAGCGTCGCACGGACGCCCATCTGAAGGTGCTGCGCGGCCTGGTCCGGCTGGGCCAGGAACGGGCCAGGCGGGGCAGCAGCGAGGACCTGCGCTCCCTGGGGGGCTGGTTCCACGAGACGCTCGCCCAGGCCTCCGGCAGTCCCGCGCTGACGTCGATGCTGACCCAGCTGCGGCACAAGATCGCGTGGATGTACACGGTGGAGGCGCCCGCCAGCCCCGTGGAGTCCTGGGCCGAGCACGGGGCGATCGTGGACGCCGTCGCACGCGGCGACAGCGAGCGCGCGCGGGCCGTCACCGCCCTGCACACCGAGCGCGCGACGGTGGTCCACCGGCTGCGGTTTCCGGGCGGCGCGACGCGGGCCGACCGTGTGAGGACTTCGCAACATCCCGTAAACATGTCGGGCCTACGGCATTAACACCCGCGCCGTATACAAAGAAGGCGTATTCGGTGGGGGTGGATTTCCGCTGCCCTTTTTCCGTCCGTCATGAATTCCCGTTGGTTTGCCGCGTCGCGCATCTCGGTCGAGGAGGCGGGTATGTGGCCGGGGAAATCCACCGCCGGGCGGGAAAGGGCGAAGCCGCGCCGCCCGGAATGGGCGACACGGCTTCGCCGCGCGATCGGCTCGATCAGACCGTCTCGGGCAGCTCCTCAAGACCCTCGGAGACCAGCTTGGCCAGCCGGTCCAGGGCGGCGTCCGCGCCCTCGGCGTCGGAGGCCAGGACGATCTCCTCGCCGCCCTGGGCGCCAAGGCCGAGAACGGCCAGCATGGAGGCCGCGTTGACGGGGGTGCCGTCGGCCTTGGCGATCGTCACGGGAATGCCGGTGGCCGTGGCGGCCCGGACGAAGATGGAGGCGGGGCGGGCGTGGAGGCCCTCGGCCCAGCCGACGTTGACGCGGCGCTCAGCCATGTGATGCTGCCCTTCAGGTGTTCAGGGTTGTCTAGACCAGTTTCCCATATCGCGAAGCGTGCCCGGAGCGGTGCCCTGCCCGGCTCCGGGCGGCGTCGGACCGCGGCCTCGGCCCGACGTGTGTCCTCCACAGACTGCCTCGCGCCGTTGTCGTACGCGAGCCTTACTCTGGGCCCCATGCAGACCTCGTCGGACCGGCACGAGTACCCCGCCCACTGGGAAGCCGACGTGGTGCTGCGCGACGGTGGCACCGCGCGGATCCGCCCCATCACCGCCCACGACGCCGACCGCCTGGTCAGCTTCTACGAGCAGGTCTCGGACGAGTCGAAGTACTACCGTTTCTTCGCGCCCTACCCGCGCCTGTCCGCGAAGGACGTCCACCGCTTCACGCACCACGACTTCGTGGACCGGGTGGGGCTTGCCGCCACGGTCGGGGGCGAGTTCATCGCCACCGTACGCTACGACCGCATCGGCACCGACGGGATGCCCGCCTCGGCGCCGGCCGACGAGGCCGAGGTCGCCTTCCTGGTGCAGGACGCACACCAGGGCCGTGGGGTCGCCTCCGCCCTCCTGGAGCACATCGCGGCCGTGGCGCGCGAGCGCGGCATCCGCCGCTTCACCGCCGAGGTGCTGCCCGCAAACACCAAGATGATCAAGGTGTTCACGGACGCCGGATACACCCAGAAGCGCAGCTTCGAGGACGGCGTGGTGCACCTGGAGTTCGGCATCGAGCCGACCGACCGCTCGCTGGCCGTGCAGCGCGCGCGGGAGCAGCGCGCCGAGGCGCGGTCGGTGCGGCGGCTGCTGGTGCCCGGCTCGGTCGCCGTCGTCGGCGTCGGCCGTGCGCCAGGGAGCGTGGGCCGAAGCCTCCTCGACCACATCCGCGACGCCGGCTACACCGGCCGTCTGCACGCCGTGAACAGCGCTTTCCACGAGGACCAGAAGGAGATCGACGGGGTGCCCGCCCACCGCTCGGTGCGGGACATCGACGGGCCGGTCGACCTGGCCGTCGTCGCCGTGCCCGCCGAGCACGTCCCCCAGGTCGTCACCGAGTGCGGCGAGCACGGCGTGCAGGGGCTCGTCGTGATCTCCGCCGGATACGCGGAGAGCGGCCCCGAGGGGCGCGAGCGCCAGCGCGCACTGGTGCGGCACGCGCGCGCCTACGGCATGCGGATCATCGGACCCAACTCCTTCGGGATCATCAACACCTCCCCGGACGTCCGGCTGAACGCCTCGCTCGCACCCGAGATGCCCCGCCCCGGCCGCACCGGGCTGTTCGCGCAGTCGGGGGCCATCGGCATCGCGCTCCTGTCCCGGCTGCACCGGCGCGGGGGAGGGGTCACCGGCGTCACGGGCGTGTCGACCTTCGTGTCGTCCGGCAACCGCGCGGACGTCTCCGGCAACGACGTCCTCCAGTACTGGTACGACGACCCGGACACCGACGTGGGCCTGATGTACCTGGAGTCCATCGGCAACCCGCGCAAGTTCACCCGCCTCGCCCGGCGGACCGCCGCCGTCAAGCCACTGGTGGTGGTGCTGGGGGCCGGCTCCACCCCGCAGGGGCACGCCGTACGAGCCACCCGGCTGCCGCACGCCACGGTGTCCGCGCTGTTCCGGCAGGCCGGCGTGATCCGCGTGAACACCATCACCGACCTGGTGGACACGGGACTGCTGCTCGCCCGGCAGCCGCTGCCCGGCGGGCCCCGGGTGGCGATCCTCGGGAACTCCGAGTCCCTCGGAGTGCTGTCGTACGACGCGTGTCTCGCCGAGGGGCTGCGGCCGCAACCGCCGCTGGACCTGACGACCGGGGCGTCGGCCGAGGACTTCCGGGCCGCCCTGGCCCGGGCGCTGGCCGACGACACGTGTGACGCGGTGGTCGTGACCGCGATACCTGCGGTGGGGGAGGGCGCGGCCGAGGACGCGGCCCTGGCCGAGGCCCTGCGGTCCGCCGCGGCGGCGGACCCCGGGAAACCGGTGCTCGTGGTGCACGTCGAGCTGGGCGGACTGGCCGAGGCGCTGTCGGCCGCGGCCGGCACGGCACCCCAGGCCGAGGCGAACCCGCAGCGCCTGCCCCGTGCGGCAGCGGACCCGGGCGCCCTGCCCGGCCCCGCACAGCCGTGCGCCACCGCCGGCCCCGGCACCGGCTCCCGTCTCATCCCGGCCTACCCGGCTGCCGAACGCGCCGTCCGGGCCCTGGCCGAGGCCGTGAAGTACGCCCGGTGGCGGCGGGAGGCCGCCGACCCGGGCAAGGTGCCCGAGTACGACGACATCGACGAGAAGGGCGCCGCCGGGCTGATCGGCGGACTGCTCGAGCGGGGCCAGGGGCTCACGCTCGGGACCGAGGAGACCCGCGAACTGCTCGGCCGGTACGGCATCGCCGTCCGCCGGGCCATCCCCGCGCCCGCTGCGGACGCGGCCGCCGAAGCCGCCCACACCCTCGGCTACCCCGTCGCCCTCAAGGCCACCGCCCCGCACCTTAGGCATCGCGCGGACCTGGGCGGCGTACGTCTGGACCTCGCGGACGAGGAGCAACTGCGGCGGGCGTACACCGAGTTGACCGAGCTGTTCGGCAGCCCCGACGAGCTGCGGCCGGTGGTTCAGGCCATGGCACCGCGCGGTGTCGACACCGTCGTACGGGCGGTCATCGACCCGGCGGCCGGCGCGGTGCTCTCCTTCGGCCTCGCCGGGGCCCCCTCGCAGCTGCTCGGGGACATGGCGCACCGACTCGTCCCGGTCACCGACCGGGAGGCGACCTCGATGATCCGGTCCATCCGGGCCTCGCCCCTCCTCTTCGGCTGGCGCGGCTCGGCGCCGGTCGACACGCCTGCGCTGGAGGAGTTGCTCCTGCGCGTGTCCCGGCTGGTCGACGACCATCCGGAGGTCGTGGCGGTCACCCTGGAGCCGGTCGTCGTCGCCCCGCGCGGGCTGAGCGTCCTCGGTGCCAGTGTGCGCCTCGCGCCGCCGCCCGCCCGCGACGACCTCGGCCCGCGGACCCTTCCGGCCTACTGAGCGAGGTTTCTCCGGCACGGAGCGGTGCCTCGCAGTCGGTGCACCCCCGTAGGATGGACGGCATGGCCAAGACCAGTACGACGACCCAGGGGCTGCGTTCGGCGATCGAGCGCAGTGGCTACTACCCGGCTCTCGTGGCCGAGGCGGTCGAGGCCGCCGTGGGCGGCGAGCCCGTCCGGTCGTACCTGGTCCACCAGGAGACGACGTTCGACCAGAACGAGGTGCGCAGGCACGTGACCGTGCTCGTGCTCACCGGCAACCGCTTCATCGTCAGCCACACCGACGAGCAGGCGGCCGACAGCACCTCCCCGACGCCGTACGCCACGACGTCCACGGAGTCGGTGAAGCTCGGCCGGATCTCCTCGGTCGTGGTCAGCCGTGTCGTCGCGAACCCCGAGCAGTACACGCCGGGCACGCTGCCCCGCGAGGTGGTGCTGACCATCGGCTGGGGCGCCGTCTCCCGCATCGACCTCGAGCCCGCCGCCTGCGGCGATCCCAACTGCGAGGCCGACCACGGCTACACGGGCAACTCCACGGCGGACGACCTCAGCCTGCGCGTGAGCGAGGCGGGGGACGGCCCGGAGACGGTGCGCCAGGCCCTCGCCTTCGCCCAGGCGATCTCCGAGGCGACCGCGGACCTGAACCGCTGATGGCGCAGCCCACCGCCTGGGACCACCCGGAGCCCCTTGCCGTCGAGTCCGCGCCCGTCCCGGCGTACGGGTCCGGCTCGCTGGCCGACCTGCTGCCCACACTGGCCGCCGGCATGGGCGTGCCGGGCACGGCCGCCGCGATCACCGAGCTGACCCCCACCGACCGCGCCTGCGTCTTCCTGATCGACGGCCTCGGCTGGCAGCAGCTCGCGGCGCACCCGCAGGACGCTCCCTTCCTGACCTCGCTGCTCGCCGGCTCGCGCGGCGGCACCGGCCGCCCGATCACCGCCGGCTACCCGGCGACCACCGCGACCTCCCTCGCCTCCGTCGGCACCGGACTGCCGCCGGGCGCCCACGGCCTGCCCGGCTACACCGTGCGCAATCCGGCCACCGGCGAGCTGATGAACCAGCTGCGCTGGCAGCCGTACACAGATCCGGGGCCCTGGCAGCCGTACCCCACCATCTTCCAGCTGGCCCACGAGGCCGGCGTGCACGCCGCCCAGGTCTCGTCCCCGACCTTCGAGAACACCCCGCTGACCCGGGTCGCCCTCAGCGGCGGAACGTTCCTCGGGCGGCTGACCGGCGAGGACCGCATGGATCTCGCCGCCGAGCAGCTCGCCGCCGGCGACCGCGCCCTGGTGTACACGTACTACGCCGAGCTCGACGGCGCCGGTCACCGCTACGGCGTCGACTCGGACACCTGGCGCGGCCAGCTCATGTGCGTCGACCGGCTCGCCCAGCGACTGGCCGAGCAGCTGCCGCCGCGCAGCACGCTCTACATCACCGCCGACCACGGCATGGTCGACATCCCGTTCGACGAGCAGCACCGCATCGACTTCGACGAGGACTGGGAGCTGCGCGCCGGGGTCGCGCTGCTCGGCGGCGAGGGCCGCGCCCGGCACGTCTACGCGGTACCGGGCGCCGAGACGGACGTACTCACCTGCTGGCGCGAGGTGCTGGGCGAGCAGTTCTGGGTGGCCTCGCGGGACGAGGCCGTCGCGGCCGGCTGGTTCGGGCCGCGGATCGACGACCGCGTGTACGCGCGTATCGGCGACGTGGTCGCGGCTGCCCGTGACGACGTTCTGCTCATCGCCTCGGAGCGGGAGCCGAAGGAGTCGGCGATGGTCGGCAACCACGGTTCCATGACCCCTGCCGAGCAGCTCGTTCCCCTGCTCGAAGTACGCTCCTGACGCCACAACCCGCCGCCCGCCCGCCCGCCCGCCCGCCGGACCTCCTCCGAACTCACCGAAAGGTGTGCAACACCCCATGCCCGAGCTGGTGTTCTTCTCCGGAACGATGGACTGCGGGAAGTCGACACTGGCTCTCCAGATCGAGCACAACCGCTCGGCGCGCGGACTCGTGGGCATGATCCTCACCCGCGACGACCGCGCGGGCGAGGGCAAGCTCTCCTCGCGGCTGGGCCTGGTCACGGACGCGGTGGAGGTGAAGGACGGCATGGACCTGTACGGCCACCTCGTCGAACACCTGTCGCAGGGCCGCCGGGCCGACTACGTGATCGCGGACGAGGCGCAGTTCCTCGCGCCGGAGCAGATCGACCAACTCGCGCGCGTGGTCGACGACCTGGACGTCGACGTGTACGCCTTCGGTATCACGACCGATTTCCGCTCCAAGCTGTTCCCCGGCTCCCAGCGCCTGGTCGAGCTCGCCGACCGCGTCGAGGTCCTCCAGGTCGAGGCACTGTGCTGGTGCGGAGCCCGGGCCACGCACAACGCCCGTACGGTGGCCGGCGTCATGGTCGTCGAGGGCGCCCAGGTGGTCGTCGGCGACGTCAACCAGTCGGCGGACGAGGTCGGCTACGAGGTGCTGTGCCGCCGCCATCACCGCCGCCGTATGACGGCCGCATCGGCCCGCGCGGCCGCGCTGTCACCGGACGTCCTTCCCGTCTCACCCTCCTGAGCGACCTCCAGAAGCCACCGGAGTCACCGCGGGCTCTCGATCAGCGAGAAGCGGGCCCCTTCCGGATCCGCCACGGCGGCCACACGGCCGTGGGCGGTGTCCCGGGCCGGCTCCAGGACCTGGCCGCCGAGGCCGACCAGGCGTTCGAGTGCATCATCCGTGTCCGCGACCTCGAAGTACGTCGTCCAGTGCGGGCCCCGGTCGCGTGGCAGGGCGTGCCCCACTCCGTGCACACCCGCCACCGGACGGCCGTCGACGTACAGGGTCATGTAGTCGAAGCCGGCGGACACCACCGGCTCCTCCGTGAAACCGAACACCGTCTCGTAGAACTTGGCGACGCTCGCGGTCTCGAAGGTCGTCAGCTCGTTCCAGGCGGGGGTGCCCGGTACGCCGGTGATGCCCGTGCCCCGGTGTGCCGCGGCCTGCCAGATGCCGAAGACGGCGCCCGAGAGGTCGGAGCCGAGCGCGAGGCGCCCGGCGTCGGCGGCGTCCAGCGGGCCCACCCCGATCGTGCCGCCGCACAGCCGCACCGTCTCCGCCGTCAGATCCACGTCGTCCGAGGCGAAGTAGGGCGTCCAGGCGACGGGCAGATGGCGGTCCGGCGGCAGCTGGCCGATGCCCGCCACCTCGTGGCCGTCGAGCAGGGCCCGCGCATAGGGGCCGAGCTGACGGGGGCCCGGCTCGAACTCCCAGTCGAACAGCTCTCCGTAGAAGGCCTGGGTCGAGGCCATTCCGTGGACCATCAGGCTCACCCAGCATGGTGTGCCGGGTGTGTACCGAGCGTGTGCTTCGCCGTTCGGGCGAGCCGACTCCGGTGCCTCGGTCATCGTCACTCTCTTCTCGGCCTCATGCGGTGGCCGTCTCGCTTCCGCTCTGCAGGACCCCCGAGCCGATGCTCGCACTCCCCGTGGTGCGGCGCGCTCCGGGCGCACCCCAAGGGCGGTTCCCTGCCCGGAGGATGCCCGGTACCCGGTTTCCTGCCCGTTTCGGTGCGCTTGCCGACAAGTGTCGATCGGCGGTACAGCATGTGCCTGATTCCATACGCCGGGTGATCAGACCTGTCCGGCCGAGCAGACTAGTCGGACCTGGACGATGCGGCCACCCCGTGCGCAAGGATGGTGGCCATGAACGCCATCATCTCCGCATCCGACCTCGCGAGTGAGCTCGCGGGTCCGCACCCGCCGGTGCTGCTCGACGTCCGCTGGCAGCTCAGTGTGGCCAAGGCGGCCGGCGAGCCGTCCTTCGACGGACGTGCCGCCTACGAGGCCGGGCACCTTCCCGGCGCGGTCTTCGTCGACCTGGACCGTGAACTGGCCTCCGCGCCGGGCGGAAAGGGCCGGCACCCGCTGCCCGACACGGAGGAGTTCGGTGCCGCGATGCGCCGCGCGGGTGTGTCGTCGCGGCGGCCGGTCGTCGTGTACGACGGCGGGCAGGGCTGGGCGGCGGCACGTGCCTGGTGGCTGCTGCGCTGGGCCGGTCACCCGGACGTGCGAGTCCTGGACGGGGGCCTGACGGCGTGGCAGGGGCCGCTGGAGACGGCGGTGTCCGAGCCGGCCGAGGGCGACTTCTCGCCGCAGCCGGGCGCGCTTGCGCTGCTGGATGCCGACGGGGCCGCGGCGTTGGCGCGGTCCGGCGTGCTCTTCGACGCCCGCGCGGGCGAGCGGTACCGGGGAGAGGTGGAGCCGATCGACCCGGTCGGCGGCCACATTCCGGGAGCGGTGTCGGCCCCCACGAACGACAACGCGGGCCCTGACGGCCGGTTCCTGCCCGCGGAGGAGCTCCGGGCGCGCTTCAAGGCGCTCGGAGCGGTCGGCGACAGGCAGGTCGGCGTCTACTGCGGTTCCGGCGTCTCCGCGGCGCACGAGGTGCTGGCGCTGGCCGTGGCCGGGATTCCGGCGGCGCTGTACGTCGGTTCCTGGTCGGAGTGGTCGTCGGACCCGTCCCGCCCGGTCGCCGTGGGACCGGATCCGCAGTAGGCAGCAGGGCGTCGGTCCGTGGGGGCCGTCGGGGCGCGGCTGCGTGGTGACCCGCGTCGGCTGCGGCGCCTGAGGTGCTGCCCGGCCCGGGTCGTGGCACCCGGCCCCATTCCGGTCCGCAGCAGCCGACTGGTGGCCGGTGACAGGAACCGACACGACCGGCTCCGGTGCCGCGGCCGGTGTCCGTCCTGCATCGGTGCCGACCGTATGCGAAGGGCCGCCCCGAAGCCGGTGCGGCCCTTCCTCGTTCTCGTGCGGTGTCGCTATTCCTGCTTCTTCCTGCGTGTCCCGAAGACGATCTCGTCCCAGCTCGGCACCGCGGCTCTGCGGCCGGGGCGGACGCCGTCCGCTTCGGCCTGACGGTCGGTGGCGCCGATGAGGCGGTCGCGGTGGCTGCCCACCGAGCGCGGCATGAGGACGTCCGCATAGGCGGAACCGGCCGAGGCCGCGGGCGCCGGAGGTTCCTCCTCCGCCGCCTCCGTGACGGGCTCCTCAACGGGCTCCGGCGCGCGCTCGGGGACCACCATGTCGCCCCGGAAGCTCGGCACCGCCTCCAGCAGGCTGGTCAGCGAGTCCCGCTCGCCGATGCTCTCCTCGGCCGGCTCCGGTGCCTGGGCCGGCAGGCTCGCCCGCTCCCGGTCCCGGTCGAAGGAACGGTCCCTTGGCAGACGGGCGATGCGCGGCACGAACGGAAAGCTCGGCTCCGGGGCCCCGAGGTCGTCGGACTCGCCGATCAGGGACCGGGCCTCGTCGTCCACGGCCTGCACGAGCCGCCGCGGCGGGTCGTACGTCCAGCTGGCCGAGTGCGGTTCGCCCGCCACCCGGTACACCAGCAGGACCTCCCAGGTGCCCTCGTCGCGGCGCCAGGAGTCCCACTGCACGGTGTCCTTCTCGGCACCGCGCAGCAGCAGCCGTTCCTGGACGGCCTCGCCGAGCAGCGGGCCGGAGTTCTCGCCGGGGCGGCGGACCGGGGTCTTCCGGGCCCGCTCGGCCATGAAGGCGCGTTCGGCCAGGACGGGGCCCTCGAAGCGGCGCACGCGGTCGACGGGGATGCCGGCGAGTTGCGCCACCTCCTCCGCGGTCGCGCCCGCACGTATCCGCGCCTGGATGTCACGGGGGCGGAGATGGCTCTCCACCTCGATCTCGATCTGGCCGAGGCGGGGACGGTCGCCGCGCACGGCGGCGCGGAGCCGTTCGTCGATCGGAAGCGTGTACTCCGTGCTGTCCGCAGCCTTCAGCACCAGCCGTGTGCCGTCATTGGAGACGGCCACGACACGCAGTTCGGGCATGGGGACCTCCCGGGTGGTGCCTGCCGACGTCACGTGCGTCGCTGCTTCCGCTAGTCGAGTGTGGCCTGCCCGGGTGCAGCCTGCCACAACCTTGCCGAGTTGCCCGGCGTGTCGGGCACGGGCCCTGGATCGCCGTTATGGCACGGTTACCTGTCCGCAACGCTAAGTGACCAACTCCGTCACCCTGTGCAACCAGCCCCCTCCCGGCGGTCCAGCAAGGCCCTGGACACCCTGGCGGGAGACCGGACCCAGGGCTCGCAACAGTACTCCATTTGGACCACGTGCGTGGATTGGCGCGCCGCCCAACTTCTGGCAAGGGACGGCGCTTGGCCGCCCCTGACCGGTTTTATCGATCAAGGAGGTGGCCTACTTCACGTATTCGCCAGAAACGGAACTAACGGTTTCGTCCATACGTCCCCTTCTCGTGCAGTCGGTCGATCAAAGTCCGGAAGATACGGCCGTGTACGGGAAAGGCAGGCAAGATCCGGGGATGCGCGAAAGGCCCGACAGTCGAGTCACACCGAACTTCGGGGAGGCCGGGGAGGCCGGGGAGTCCAGGGAGTCCAGGGAGTCCAGGGAGTCCAGGGAGTCCGAGTCCGGGGAGTCCGGTGAGGAGGTGCGGGAGAAGCGGATCGACCTGAGCGTCCCTCAGGTCGCGGGCAGTGCCGTGGCGGCGGTCGTGGCCGCGAAGCTCGCCTCCTACTTCGGTGTCTACGGCACGATCCTCGGGGCGGGCGTCGTCAGCGTCATCGCCACCTGCGGCGGCTCGGTCTTCCAGCACTTCTTCCGGCGCACCGGGGAGCAGATCCGCGAGGCGGCCGTCGTCTCCGGGCCCTGCGAGGCGGCCGCCACCCCCGTGGCCGGCGAACGGACGCCGCCGCCGGGCGAGTTCACCGAGGGCACCGTCTACCGCGCCCGTGTCCGCAGGGGAAAGCGGCCGGTGCTCGCCGGCGCCCTCGCCTTCGGTGTCGCCATGGCCGGAATCACCACCTACGAAGTGGCCTCCGGCAGCAGTTTCAGCGGCGGCGCCGGTACGACGGTCAGTGACGCGGTCACCCGGCACCGCGGGTCGTCCCCCGCGCCCGGCGGCAAGGAGCCCGCCACGTCGACCTCACCCAGCACTCCCGCCGGCACGCCGGGCGGTGGAACGCCGTCGACCGGCGCGGCTTCCGGCGGCGCGGACCGCGGCACGGCCTCCCACCCGGCGCCGACGCCGGACACCACCCCGGCTACGGGAGCCGACGGCCCGGCCGGCAGCGGCAGCGGCACAGGCACAGGCACAGGCACCCCGACCCCGGCGCCGAGCGCCGCCGCTACGACCCCAGCACCCTCCGCAAGTAGTCGTTCTGGAACCGCCGTTCCGGATCAAGGCGGTCCCGCACTGCCGTGAACTCGCCGAAGCGGGGATACACCTTCGCGAGGTACTCCGCGTCCCGGGTGTGCAGCTTGCCCCAGTGCGGCCGACCCTCGTGGGCGGTGAAGATGCGCTCGGCGGCGGTGAAGTACCGCTGGTAGGGGGTGCCCTTGAACATGTGGACCGCGACGTAGGCGCTGTCCCGGCCGGAGGCGGTGGACAGGGTGATGTCGTCGGCGGGCGCGGTGCGCACCTCCACCGGGAAGCTCACTCTGAGGTCCGAGCGGTCGACCATCTCCCGGAGCTCGCGCAGGGTGTCGACCAGCGCCTCGCGAGGGACGGCGTACTCCATCTCCACGAAGCGCACCCGGCGCGGCGAGGTGAAGACCTTGTACGGGACGTCGGTGTACGACCGCGCGGACAGTGCCCGGCTGGAGACCCGGGCGATCCCCGGGATGGCGGCGGGGGCCGCGCGGCCCACCCAGTTGGCCACCTGGAAGACGCCGTTGGAGAGGAACTCGTCGTCGAACCAGCCGGCCAGCCGCCCCACCGGACGCTCCGGACCGGCGCTGCGGTTGTTGCGCTTGGTGTTGGTGTTCCCGGTGTGCGGGAACCAGTAGAACTCGAAGTGCTCGTTCTCGGCCCAGAGCTGGTCGAACTCCGAGAGCACCCGCTCGAAGGGCATCGGCTCCTCGCGGGCCGTCAGCAGGAAGAGCGGCTCCACGGCGAAGGTGATCGCCGTGACGATTCCCAGGGCGCCCAGGCCGATGCGGGCGGCCGCGAAGACGGCGCGCTCCTCATCGGTCCCCTTCTCGGAACAGGTGAGCACCGAGCCGTCAGCGGTGACCAGTTCCAGGGCCCTGATCTGAGCGGCGATCGAGGCCGACTCGCGGCCGGTGCCGTGGGTGCCGGTGCTGGTCGCCCCGGACACGGTCTGCTCCATGATGTCGCCCATGTTGGTGAGCGAGAGCCCCTCGCGCGCGAGGGCCATGTTGAGCCGCTTGAGCGGGGTGCCGGCCTCGACCGTGACGGTCATGTTCTCCCGGTCAATCTTGCGGATGCCGGTCAACAGTTGAGGGCGGATCAAGACCCCGTCGGTGGCCGCGACGGCCGTGAAGGAGTGCCCCGTGCCGACGGCCTTCACCTTCAGATCGTCCTCGGCGGCCTTCCGCACCGCCGCGGCCAGTTCCTCGACCGAGGCGGGGGTGACTTCCCGCGCGGGGCGGGCGACGACGTTGCCGCTCCAGTTACGCCACGTGCCGTTCTTCGCGCTCGCTGTGCTGCTCAACGGAGCCTCCCCGACCCGGAGCCGGCCTGCTGAGCCGGCGGTACCCGAGGAAACCGACCGCCACCGCGACGGCCCCGGACATCGCCGGAACCCCGTACCCGGCCCGTGCGCCGACCGCGTCGATCACCCAGCCCGCCACGGAGGAGCCGAGCGCCACCCCGACCGCGAGCCCGGTGCTCACCCATGTCATGCCCTCGGTCAGATGCGCGCGTGGTACGTGCTCTTCGACGAGGGCCATCGTCGTGATCATCGTAGGAGCGACGGACAGGCCCGCAACGAACAGCGCCACGGCCAGAAACGGCAAGTTTCCGACCAGTTGGAGGGGGATCATACTCACGGCCATCGCACACACACCCACAAGCCAGCGGTGGGCGGGCGCTCCGACCGGGCGCAACACCCCGAACGCCAGTCCGGCCAGGCACGAGCCCGCCGCGTAGAGCGCGAGCACGACACTCGCCGCGCCCTTGTGGCCCCGCTCGTCGGCGAAGGCCACGGTCACCACGTCGACCGCCCCGAAGATCGCTCCGGTCGCCACGAAGGTGGCCACCAGCACCCGCAGAGCGCGCGAGCGCAGTGCCGTACCGCCGTCGTGCCGCTCGCGCGGGTGCGGCGCGGGCTCGGTGGCACGCTGCGCGGTCAGCCAGAAGACGCCGACGGCCAGGAAGCAGGCGGCCAGCAGCGGCCCCGCCTCCGGGAACCAGGCCGTCGACAGGCCGATGGAGACGATCGGCCCGAAGATGAAGCAGACCTCGTCGACCACCGACTCGAACGAGTAGGCGGTGTGCAACTGCGGGGAGCCCCGGTACAGGGCCGCCCAGCGCGCGCGGACCATCGCGCCCACGCTCGGCACCGCCCCGACCCCGGCGGCGCACCCGAACAGCACCCAGTCCGGCCACCGCAGGTGCGCGGCGACCAGCAGGCCCGCCGCCGCGGCCAGCGCGACGAGCGCGGCGGGACGCAGCACCCTGCGCTGTCCGTGCCGATCCACCAGTCGCGAGATCTGCGGCCCGGCCACCGCGGCGGCCAGCGCGATGGTGGCCGACAGGGCTCCCGCCAGTCCATAGCGCCCGGTGAGCTGCGAAATCATCGTGACCACGCCGATGCCCATCATCGACAGCGGCATCCGGCCGAGGAACCCAGCGGCGGCGAAGCCCTTGGAGCCGGGGGCGGCGAACAGGGCGCGGTAGGGGCTGGGCACGGGGCTCTCCGGTGGGTCCGATCACGTCTGCCGGCGGCCGTGGCACGACGCGTCGGCGAGCGGGAACGAAGACGGCTCGTAAGGCGTGAAGATGGCTGATACAGCTTACGGCTGCGGTCGCCCGAATGCACCGCCCATAACGCGCCGACCGGGCTCCCGAACCCGCCGATCCGGCTCGCCCGCCCCGCCGTTTCCCGGCTGTCAGTGCCGGGTGGCAGGATCGAGACATGCCAGACGCGCTCGATTCCACCCCGTACGACGCCCTGCTCCTGCTCTCGTTCGGCGGCCCGGAGGGGCCGGACGACGTGGTCCCGTTCCTGGAGAACGTGACGCGCGGGCGCGGCATCCCGAAGGAACGCCTGAAGGAAGTCGGGCAGCACTACTTCCTCTTCGGCGGGGTCAGCCCCATCAACGGCCAGAACCGTGCCCTGCTGGACGCCCTCCGCAAGGACTTCGCCGACCACGGCCTGGACCTGCCGGTCTACTGGGGCAACCGCAACTGGGCGCCGTACCTCACGGACACCCTGCGCGACATGGTGCGCGACGGCCGCCGCCGCATCCTGGTACTGGCCACCAGCGCCTACGCCTCGTACTCGGGCTGCCGCCAGTACCGCGAAAACCTCGCCGACGCGCTGGCCGCGCTGGAGGCCGAGGGCCTGGACCTGCCTCAGGTCGACAAACTGCGGCACTACTTCAACCACCCCGGCTTCCTGCAACCCATGATCGACGGGGTGATCGAGTCCCTCGCCGAGCTCCCCGAGGAGGTCCGCGACGGCGCCCACCTGGCCTTCACGACCCACTCCATCCCGGTCTCCGCCGCGGACACCTCCGGTCCCGTCGAGCAGCACGGCGACGGCGGGGCCTACGTCCGGCAGCACCTGGACGTGGCGGAGCTGGTCGCCGACGCCGTCCGCGAGCGCACCGGCGTCGACCACCCCTGGCAGCTCGTCTACCAGTCGCGCTCCGGCGCCCCGCACATCCCGTGGCTGGAGCCCGACATCTGCGACCACCTGGAGGAGCGGCACGCGGCGGGCGTCCCGGCCGTCGTCATGGCACCGATCGGCTTCGTCTCCGACCACATGGAGGTCCTCTACGACCTCGACACCGAAGCCGCCGCGAAGGCCGGGGAACTGGGCCTGCCGGTGCGCCGCTCGGCCACCGTCGGCGCCGACCCGCGCTTCGCCGCCGCGATCCGCGAGCTGGTCCTGGAGCGCGCCGCCACCGAGCGCGGCCGGCAGGTCACCCCGTGCGCCCTGGGCGCCCTCGGTGCGAGCCACAACGTCTGCCCCGTGGGCTGCTGCCCCGCCCGTGCCCCCCGCCCCGCCGCCGCGGGCGCCGACAGCCCCTACGCGTGAGGAACCCCGTGACCGACGCCCTGCACACGGACCTGCTCGATCTCGCCCGTGAGGCCGCCCGCCGCGCCGGCGAGCTCCTGCGGGACGGCCGCCCGGCCGACCTGGCGGTGGCCGCCACCAAGTCGAGCCCGATCGACGTCGTCACCGAGATGGACATCGCGGCCGAGAAGCTGATCACCGACCTGATCGCGGACCGGCGCCCCGACGACGGCTTCCTCGGCGAGGAGGGCGCGTCCACGGAGGGCAGCAGCGGCATCCGCTGGATCATCGACCCGCTCGACGGCACGGTGAACTACCTGTACGGGCTGCCCACCTGGGCCGTCTCCATCGCCGCCGAGCAGGACGGCGAGACCGTCGCCGGGGTCGTCGCGGCGCCGATGCGGGGCGAGACGTACCACGCGCTGCGGGGGGCAGGCGCGTGGGCCACGGGGGCCTGGGACGGCGAGCGCAGACTGTCCTGCCGACCCGCGGCGCCCCTGGACCAGGCCCTGGTCTCGACCGGGTTCAACTACGTCGCCGAGGTCCGCACCCACCAGGCCGAGGTCGCCCGCCGGCTGATTCCGCGCCTGCGCGACATCCGGCGCAGCGGCTCGGCCGCCGTCGACCTGTGCGACGTGGCGGCCGGCCGCATCGACGGGTACTACGAGCGGGGTCTGAACGCCTGGGACTTCGCGGCCGGTGACCTGATCGCCCGGGAAGCGGGCGCGCTGACCGGCGGACGCCCCGGACACCGCCCGTCCCGCGAGCTGACGATCGCCGCCTCCCCAGGCGTCTTCGAGCCCCTCCAGCGCCTCCTGGAGGACCTCGGCGCCTGACCGGGTCAGCACAACCGCAGACCGGCCGGGCGCCGCGCCCTGACACGGTCAGGGCCCACCAAGGCCCACCGTGCCGACGCGCCGGCCGTGAGTGAGCCGAAGGGGCGCGCCGGTGTCGAGGGGCCGAACGCGCGGAGGCGCGAAGCGCTGAGCACGATCGGCCCCTCGACACCGGCTGAACGCCCCGCAGGCGAACGAACAAAACAAACGAGCGGGACCTCGGCGCTGGATTCGCCGGGGTCCCGCTCCACCGCGTGCTGATCAGACGCCGGACACGCCGACCTCCACACCGTGTTCGGCGGCGAGGCGGCGCAGGTCGTCGAGTTCGGCCAGCTCCACCTCGACGAGGAAGTCGTCGCCCTCGTCGCGAGCCCGCGTCAGGTCGGACTCGGTCGCCTTTATGCGCTGCAGAAGTCCTGCGGTGAATGCGTCCATGCTGCGCCCCCTCGTCCTGGGTCGTGGGTCGGTGGCACAGGGGTGTGCCGTTCGGAAGGGGCGATCACGTCTCCAGTAGGTGCCCAGCGCTGCCCTGCCGGGCGGCGACGGTGCCGGACACCCACGCCCACTCGGGGAAAGCGGATCGCGGTGTACCACATGGTGGTGCGGCACATGCAGAGAGTGATCGCGGGGTGTAAAGCCGTCCTCCCCCGGCTCCCTCCCGCGGAAACCTCAACCACGCGAGAAAATTCGGCATTCGCGGGCGCTGCACCCGACTCGCACCCCGCCTCCGGCGGCCGCCACCCCGGCTTACAGCCGACTTATGGCCGAAAAGGGCAGGATGGAGGCACACACCCATGAAGAACCCTGCCCGCGCGGGCCCGAGTGGCGCTGCGCGGGCGGACAGAGGAAGGAAAGCGACGTGCGCGTACTCGTCGTCGAGGACGAGCAACTGCTCGCCGATGCGGTGGCCACCGGACTGCGCCGGGAGGCCATGGCCGTCGACGTCGTGTACGACGGTGCGGCCGCCCTGGAGCGCATCGGCGTCAACGACTACGACGTGGTCGTCCTCGACCGCGACCTTCCCCTCGTGCACGGCGACGACGTATGCCGGAAGATCGTCGAGCTCGGCATGCCCACGCGCGTGCTGATGCTCACCGCGTCCGGAGACGTGAGCGACCGTGTCGAAGGTCTGGAGATCGGCGCCGACGACTATCTGCCCAAGCCCTTCGCGTTCAGCGAGCTGACCGCACGCGTGCGTGCTCTCGGGCGCCGTACCAGCGTGCCGCTGCCGCCGGTCCTGGAGCGCGCCGGGATCAAGCTCGACCCCAACCGCCGTGAGGTCTTCCGCGACGGCAAGGAGGTCCAGCTCGCCCCGAAGGAGTTCGCCGTCCTGGAGGTCCTCATGCGCAGCGAGGGCGCCGTCGTCTCGGCCGAGCAGCTGCTGGAGAAGGCCTGGGACGAGAACACCGACCCCTTCACCAACGTCGTGCGCGTCACCGTGATGACCCTGCGCCGCAAACTCGGCGAGCCCCCGGTGATCGTCACCGTGCCCGGCTCCGGCTACCGGATCTGATCCGCCGTGGCCGCGACCCCGGCGCCGCCCCAGGCGCCCCCGAAACCCACCTGGGACCCCCGAAGGCCGGAGCCGCCCTTCCCCTGGCTGCGCCCGACCATCCGGATACGGCTCACGCTGCTGTACGGCGGCATGTTCCTGATCGCCGGCATCCTGCTGCTGTCGATCATCTATCTGCTCGCCGCGAACGCGCTGAACGTGGGCAGTGAGCTGCCGTTCAAGATCCTCTCCGGGCAGCTGACCAGCGACACCTGCAACTTCCCGTCGCAGCCGTCGGTGACCGAGATCAACCACGCGATGAACGAGTGCGTGAACCAGCAGCGCCAGCACGCCCTGGACAACCTGCTCAGCCGCTCGCTGCTGGCTCTGCTCGGTCTGGCGGTCATCGCCTTCGCCTTCGGCTACGCCATGGCCGGGCGCGTGCTGTCCCCGCTCGGCCGGATCACCCGCACCGCCCGCGCGGTGGCCGGCTCGGACCTGTCCCGCCGGATCGAGCTGGACGGCCCGGACGACGAGCTGAAGGAACTGGCGGACACCTTCGACGAGATGCTGGAGCGGCTGCAGCGCGCCTTCACCGCCCAGCAGCGCTTCGTCGGCAACGCCTCCCACGAGTTGCGCACCCCGCTCGCGATCAACCGCACGCTCCTCGAAGTGCACCTGTCCGACCCGAACGCGCCCGTGGAGCTGCAACAGCTCGGCAAGACGCTGCTGGCCACCAACGAGCGCAGCGAGCAGCTCGTCGAGGGTCTGCTGCTGCTCGCCCGCAGCGAGAACCAGATCGTCGAGCGCAAGCCGGTGGACCTGGCCGAGGTCGCCAGCCAGGCGGTCGACCAGGTGCACGGCGAGGCCGAGGCCAAGGGCGTCAAGATCCGCGGCGAGCGCAAGGCCGCGGTCGTCCAGGGCAACGGCGTCCTGCTGGAGCGGATCGCGCTCAACCTCGTACAGAACGCGGTGCGGTACAACGTCACGGAGGACGGATGGGTGGAGGTCACCACGGACGTCCAGCACGGCCAGGCGGTCCTGGTGGTCACCAACACGGGACCGGTCGTACCGGCGTACGAGATCGACAACCTCTTCGAGCCCTTCAGGCGGCTGCGCACCGAGCGCACCGGCAGCGACAAGGGCGTGGGCCTGGGGCTCTCCATCGCCCGCTCGGTGGCGCGGGCGCACGGGGGACACATCGCCGCGCAGCCCCGCGAGGGGGGCGGGCTCGTGATGCGGGTGACCCTCCCCGTCTGAGATCATGACGCCGACACATGAGGTTGTTCGCTTTGCGCGGAATTTTCCGGGGCGCGAGCGGGCTTCCCCGTGTGTGATCGATCACATGGGCGGTTTTCAGGCCATATACTCTCCGTGATCATGTGGGGAGCCGGAAAGCCGGGAAAATCCTGGTTTTCAGGAGTCTTGATCACGGGAAGTACACGGTGAGACCGCTTTGAAGAGCGAGATGCGGACCGTGTACGGTCCCCTTCGCCATCCAAGCCGATCACTCTTGCGGAGTCCGGTTGGGTGTCGATTGAGTAACAGACCTTGATGTGAGGCAAAATCTCCGCCTCGGGTCGGGCACAAGTCCGGCCTCTCACGCGTTACGTGCGCTGGAGACACCACAGACACCCAGAGGGGGAGAGCGACATGGCAACCGATTACGACACTCCACGCAAGACCGACGACGACGTCGACTCGGACAGCCTGGAAGAACTGAAGGCCCGGCGGAACGACAAGTCGACCTCCGCCGTGGACGTCGACGAGTTCGAGGCCGCCGAAGGTCTGGAACTGCCCGGCGCGGACCTCTCCAATGAGGAGCTGGCCGTCCGGGTGCTTCCGAAGCAGCAGGACGAGTTCACGTGCATGAGCTGCTTCCTGGTGCACCACCGCAGCCAGCTGGCCCGGGAGAAGAACGGTCAGCCGATCTGCCGCGACTGCGACTGAGGCCGGGTCGGCCGTGACCGGCTCGACCCCTCCCTGGAAGCGCCGCCTCCCCCACGGGGAAGCGGACTCGGGGCCGTCCGACGGCCCCAACGGCGCGCGTGACGACGAGCGAGGCCCATCCGGTACGACGGGATCGACGGGTGCAGCCTCGCTCGAACGGGTGTCCGGGCGCGGTGACCCCGCCGTATCGGCGGCAAGCCCCGCGCCCGTGGCCCGGCGGCGGGCGGCGGAGATCCGCAGCAGGGCCAGGCAGGCGGCCAGGGCCGGCGCCCGCAAGGGCGGCAGCCGGGCCATGGCCGGACTGACCTATGTCGCCGACCGCATCATCGAGATCGCCCCGCGGATCCCGGTACGGGACCTCGCCACACTGCGCCGGCAGTTCCCGGGCCTCGGCCCCGAGCAGCTCGCCGGCAAGCTGGTGGCGGGCGCGGCGAACGCGACCTCCACGGTCGGAGCGGGGATCGGAGCGGCGGCGATGCTGCCGGTTCCGCCCGCGATGCCGACCGAGCTGGCCACGGAGATCACCGGGGTCGCGGCGATCGAGCTGAAGCTGATCGCCGAGCTCCACGAGGTGTACGGGGTGCGGCCCCCCGGAAATCTGAGGGTCCGCAGTTTCGCGTATCTGTCCTCCTGGTCGGGGGAGCGCGGCATCGACGTGACGAAGCCGTCGACGATCGACGCGGCCCTCGGCGGCCGGATGAAGCGCGAACTGCGCCAGCAGATCATCAAGCGGACGATGCGGAACCTGCCGACTCTGATGCCCTTCATGGTGGGCGCCGCGGTCGGCGCCGTCATGAACCGGCGCGACACGAAGAAGCTCGCGGACCGCATCCGCGCGGACCTGCGCAAGATCCAGGTTCCCTGGGAGGCGCTGCCCGAGCTGCCGCCGCTGGAGACCCCGGAGAAGCCGCTCGCCATGGGGGACATCACCAAGGAACTCGGGCGCTGACCGCTTCCCGCCCGCGCCGGGTCACCCGTACGGGCAGTCCGCGGCGCCCGGTGTCGACGGCGCCTACGCGGCGCCCGGTGCGGCGGCGGCCCGCGCGGCCTTCAGGGCCTGCGCCAGGCCCTCCGGGTCCCGCGTGGACAGGTACAGGTAGGGCGTCGGGTCGTCCGGATCGGTGACCTCCACGCGCAGCGCCCCGGGGATGTAGGCCCGCAGCAGGAGGAAGGCCCGGGTGTCGGCCTTGTAGGTGCGCCAGGCGCGGGCCTCCTCGGCGTCCAGCACCTCCGCCTCGCCGAGCGCCGTCACCGGGATCTTCGCCTCGCCCGCGATCAGGGAGCCGCCCACGACGCGGATGCGGACCGAGCCGTAGGAGCTCGCCACGACCGCCGCGGCCGCGGTGCCGCCGACCAGTCCGCCGAGCATCGGCAGCGTGCCGAAGGGCAGCAGGACCAGGGCGAACGAGACGCCGATCAGAAAGCTGATCAGCCACCAGGAGCGGGGCGCGGTGAGGCGTTCTTCGTACGGCTGGGCGGAGTGCTGCATGAACCAAGCTTGGCACGGTGACCGGAGAGCACCGCAATCAGGTCGCCCCGTGCGTAGCGGCGTCGGGTAGGGCGGTGGTGGGTGACGGGTGGATGGGTGGGGTCGGCGCGTTGCGGCGTCGGGTAGGGCGGTGGTGGGTGACGGGTGGGCGGGTAAGGTCTGCGCATGTGAGTGGTAGTTCCGCAGCTCTTCAGCCCCCGTCCGACGCCGTGAAACCCGTGCGGCATCCCGATGCTCCCGCGCCCGGTGAGCTGCTCGGTGCGCACTACGGCCAGTGTTTCGGGTGCGGCGGAGAGCAGCCGCACGGCCTGCACCTCCAGGCACGGGCCGGCGACGGCGTGCGCATCACGGCCGAGTTCACCGTGCAGCCCGCCCACCAGGGGGCGCCGGGCCTGGCGCACGGCGGGGTGCTCGCCACCGCCCTGGACGAGACGCTGGGCTCGCTGAACTGGCTGCTGCGGACGATCGCCGTGACCGGGCGGCTGGAGACGGACTTCGTGCGGCCGGTGCCCGTCGGCACGACCCTGTATCTGGAGGCCGAGGTCACGGCGGTGGCCGGGCGGAAGATCTACTCGACCGCCACCGGCCGCGTCGGTGGTCCCGACGGGCCCGTCGCCGTCCGGGCCGACGCCCTCTTCGTCGAGGTGAAGGTCGACCATTTCGTGCACCACGGCCGCGAGGAGGAGATCCAGGCCGCCATGAGCGACCCGGACCGGATCCGGCGCGCCCGCGCCTTCGAGGTGAACCCGTGAACCGCGACCCCGTGGACGTGCTGATCCGGCGCGTCGACCCGGACGTACCGCTTCCGACGTACGCGCACCCCGGTGACGCGGGAGCCGATCTGCGGACGACGCGGAGCTGTGAACTGGGCCCCGGAGAGCGGGCGGTCCTGCCCACGGGCGTGTCTGTGGCCCTCCCGGAGGGGTACGCGGCCTTCGTGCACCCACGCTCCGGTCTCGCCGCCCGCTGCGGTGTCGCCCTCGTGAATGCCCCGGGGACGGTTGATGCCGGGTACCGTGGGGAGATCAAGGTGATCGTGGTGAACCTCGACCCGCGCGAGCCCGTGCGGTTCGAGCGCTTCGACCGGATCGCCCAACTGGTCGTCCAGCAGGTCGAGAGGGTCCGCTTCCAGGAGGTGGCGGAGCTTCCCGGCTCGGCGCGCGCCGAGGGGGGCTTCGGGTCCACCGGGGGTCACGCCGCGGTGGACGGGACGAGCGGCACAAACGGTCGGGCCGCCCTGGGCGGCCCGACGGGTGGGAATCGATACGCTTCGGTCGTATCCGACCGGGAAGGACAGTGACGTGTTCGGACGTCGCAAGAAGAAGGGTGCCGCCGAGGACGCGGCCGGCGAGGCCGAGCAGGTCGTCGACAGTGTCGACACCGAGGCGGACGAAGAGGAAGAGGCCGAGCCCGAGCGGGTGAGGCTCGAGCCCGAGCCGCGACCCGACGGGCCCTGGGACAGCAACGAGGTGCGCGACCCCGCCGAGGGCCGCGTGGACCTGGGTGGGCTGTTCGTGCCGGGCGTCGAGGGCATGGAGCTGCGGGTCGAGGTCGCGGGCGACGCGATCGTCGCGGCGACCGTCGTGCTCCGCGACAGCGCCGTACAGCTGCAGGCCTTCGCCGCGCCCAAGCGCGAGGGCATCTGGGGCGAGGTCCGTGAGGAGATCGCGACCGGCATCACCCAGCAGGGCGGCATCGTGGACGAGGTCGAGGGTCCGCTGGGCTGGGAGCTGCGCGCCCAGGTGCCGGTGCAGCTGCCGGACGGCACCGGCGGTTTCCAGGTGGTGCGGTTCGTCGGCGTGGACGGTCCCCGCTGGTTCCTGCGCGGCGTGATCTCGGGCCAGGGCGCGGTGCAGCCGCAGGCGGCCGGCCTGCTGGAGCAGATCTTCCGGGACACCGTCGTGGTCCGCGGCGAGGGCCCGATGGCGCCCCGCGACCCGATCGTCCTGAAGCTGCCCAACGACGCGCAGATGGTCCCCGAGGGCGTCCAGCAGGAGGAGGGGTCCCGCTTCTCCGGCGGCATGGGGCAGTTGCAGCGTGGGCCGGAGATCACCGAGGTCCGCTAGACGGACGTCGCAGGCAGACAGACGCCGAAGGGCCGCATCCGCAGGGGTGCGGCCCTTCGCCGTGTCCAAGTTCCAGCCCATGACCGGCAGTTGAGCCGGTGGCGTTGACCGGTGGCGTCGGCACGTGGCGTTGGCGGGCGGCGTCGACGGGCCGGGTGCCGGGCGGGGATACCGGCGCCCGGTCCCAACCGCCCGGCGCTCCTCATGGCCGACGAGCCGACCGGCCGGCCGGACGCGGAGACCGGCCACGCGGTCATGGAGCTGCTGCGCGCCCGTGCTCCGCAGCGAAAAGATCACCTCGCTGGTCGCCACGCACGACGGCGTCCCTGCTCGACCTGGCCGAGCGGGTCCTGGAGCTGAGCGACGGGGAGATCGTCGAGTACTGACCCGTGCCCGGAGCGTCAGGGTCGCGTCAAAGACATCCGCTGGGCAACCCGCCGTCCCATTTGTCGCCATCGTTGGCCGTAGGGTCGACGCTGCTCGGGCAGCTGTTACGGGAAGACAATGGGGCCATGGCACGCGGCAAGCTTCGGATCTATCTCGGTGCGGCACCGGGCGTCGGCAAGACCTACGCGATGCTGTCGGAGGCGCACCGCCGCATCGAGCGGGGAACCGACTGCGTGGTGGCGTTCGTCGAGCATTACGGGCGGCCGCGCACCGAGGTGATGCTGCACGGGCTGGAGCAGGTGCCGCGCAGGGAGCTTCGGTACCGGGAGGGCGTCTTCACCGAGATGGACGTCGACGCGGTGCTGGCCAGGCGTCCGCGGGTGGCGCTGGTGGACGAGCTGGCGCACACGAACGTACCGGGTTCGCGCAACGCCAAGCGCTGGCAGGACGTGGAGGAGTTGCTGGCGGCCGGGATCGACGTGGTCTCGACGGTGAACATCCAGCACCTGGAGTCCCTCGGTGACGTGGTGGAGTCGATCACGGGCGTGCGGCAGCGGGAGACCGTGCCGGACGAGGTGGTGCGGCGGGCGGACCAGATCGAACTGGTGGACATGTCGCCGGAGGCGCTGCGGCGGCGTATGGCGCACGGCAACATCTACCAGCCGGACAAGGTGGACGCGGCGCTGTCGAACTACTTCCGGCCGGGGAATCTGACGGCGTTGCGCGAGCTGGCGCTGTTGTGGGTGGCCGACCGGGTCGACGAGTACCTGAACGAGTACCGCAGTGAGCATCAGGTCTCGCGGATCTGGGGTTCGCGGGAGCGGATCGTGGTGGGTCTGACCGGTGGCCCGGAGGGGCGGACGCTGATCCGGCGTGCCGCCCGGCTGGCGGAGAAGGGCGCCGGGGGCGAGGTGCTCGCGGTGTACATCTCGCGCAGTGACGGGCTGACGTCGGCCTCGCCGAAGGAGCTGGCCGTGCAGCGCACACTGGTGGAGGATCTGGGCGGCACCTTCCACCATGTGGTCGGGGACGACATCCCGGCCGCGCTGCTGGACTTCGCGCGCGGCGTGAACGCCACCCAGATCATCCTCGGCTCGTCCCGCCGCAAGGCCTGGCAGTACGTCTTCGGGCCCGGCGTCGGTGCGACGGTGGCCCGCGAGTCCGGCCCCGACCTCGACGTGCACATCGTCACCCACGAGGAGGTCGCCAAGGGCCGTGGGCTGCCGGTGGCCCGGGGCGCGCGGCTCGGCCGCGCCCGGATCATCGCCGGCTGGATGGTCGGTGTCGTGGGGCCGGTGGTGCTCGCGGTGGTGCTGAACGCCGTGCACCTCGGCCTCGCCAACGACATGCTGCTGTTCCTGACGCTGACGGTGGCCGCCGCGCTGCTCGGCGGACTCCTCCCGGCGCTCGCCTCGGCGGCCGTCGGATCGTTCCTGCTGAACTACTACTACACGCCGCCGCTGCACCGCCTCACCATCGCCGACCCCAAGAACATCGTCGCCATCGTGATCTTCGTCGGGGTGGCCGTGTCCGTGGCCTCGGTGGTGGACCTGGCGGCCCGCCGCACCCATCAGGCCGCCCGGCTGCGTGCCGAGGCCGAGATACTGTCCTTCCTC
Source organism: Streptomyces sp. NPDC046197 (assembly GCF_040646295.1). NCBI lineage: Bacteria > Bacillati > Actinomycetota > Actinomycetes > Kitasatosporales > Streptomycetaceae > Streptomyces > Streptomyces sp. NPDC046197. The sequence goes on from NZ_JBEYZY010000016.1 coordinate 177,740, forward strand.
GCCGGCAGCGTCCTGCGCGGCGAGACCAGCCTGGAGGAGCTCCTGGAACGGGTCCGCGAGACCTTCGGCATGGAGTCGGTGGCGCTGCTGGAGCGGCGCAGCGACGTGGACCCGTGGACCTGCGCCGGGCGCGTGGGCACCGGACCGCCACCGGAGCGGCCCGAGGACGCGGACGTGGACATGCCCGTCGGTGATCACATGGCGCTGGCCCTGACCGGGCGGGTGCTGCCCGCCTCGGACCGCCGGGTGCTCGCCGCCTTCGCCGCGCAGGCCGCCGTCGTCCTGGACCGCCGGCGCCTCCAGGAGGAGGCCGACCGGGCCCGGAGCCTCGCCGAGGGCAACCGCATCCGCACCGCGCTGCTCGCCGCCGTCAGCCACGACCTGCGGACCCCGCTCGCCGGGATCAAGGCGGCCGTCTCCTCGCTGCGCTCCGAGGACGTCGAATGGTCCGAGGAGGACCGGGCCGAGCTGCTCGAGGGCATCGAGGAGGGCGCCGACCGCCTCGACCACCTGGTGGGCAACCTCCTGGACATGTCCCGCCTGCAGACCGGCACCGTGACCCCGCTGATCCGCGAGATCGACCTCGACGAGGTGGTCCCGATGGCGCTGGGCGGCGTGCCCGAGGACAGCGTGGTCCTGGACATCCGCGAGACCCTGCCGATGGTCGCCGTGGACCCCGGACTGCTGGAGCGGTCGGTGGCCAACCTGGTGGAGAACGCCGTGAAGTACAGTCCGCCCGGCACGCCGGTCCTGGTGTCCGCCAGCGCCATCGCCGACCGGGTCGAGGTCCGCGTGGTCGACCGGGGACCGGGCGTCCCCGACACGGCCAAGGACCGCATCTTCGAGCCCTTCCAGCGCTACGGCGACTCCCCGCGCGGAGCGGGTGTCGGCCTCGGCCTCGCGGTGGCCCGCGGCTTCGCCGAGGCCATGGGCGGCACGCTCAATGCCGAGGACACGCCCGGTGGTGGCCTCACGATGGTCCTCACCCTGCGGGGCGTGGAGAGCCTCCACGCCCCCGCACGACTCGCCGAAGCAGAAAGGCAAACCACATGACCCGGGTGCTGGTGGTCGACGACGAGCCGCAGATCGTGCGCGCCCTCGTGATCAACCTCAAGGCACGCAAGTACGAGGTGGACGCCGCCCCCGACGGCAAGACCGCGCTCGACCTCGCCGCCTCCCGCCACCCCGACGTGGTCGTCCTCGACCTGGGCCTGCCCGACATGGACGGCGTCGAGGTGATCAGGGGCCTGCGCGGCTGGACCCGCGTGCCGATCCTCGTGCTGTCCGCCCGGCACTCCTCCGACGAGAAGGTCGAGGTGCTGGACGCGGGCGCCGACGACTACGTCACCAAGCCCTTCGGCATGGACGAACTGCTCGCCCGCCTGCGCGCGGCCGTCCGCCGGGCCGAGCCCGTCGGGGCGGGCGAGGACGACGACGTGCTGGTGGAGACCGACGGGTTCACCGTCGACCTGGCCGCCAAGAAGGTCAACCGCGGGGGCAAGGACGTACGGCTGACCCCGACCGAATGGCACCTGCTGGAGGTGCTGGTGCGCAACACCGGTCGCCTGGTCAGCCAGAAGCAGCTGCTGCAGGAGGTGTGGGGACCGTCGTACGGGACCGAGACGAACTACCTGCGCGTGTACATGGCCCAACTGCGCCGCAAGCTGGAGACCGACCCGTCGCACCCCGAGCACTTCATCACGGAGCCGGGGATGGGCTACCGGTTCGAGAAGTGAGGCCGCGAGAGAAATGAGGCCGCGAGCGCGTGGCGGGACCGGCGGGCGGGGGGCGGCTGGGCGGCGGGCCCGCGGGTACGTCGCCGTCGGTGCCCCCGGTACGCTTCAGATATGAGTCATGTTCCTCGTTCCGAAAAGCCGGTGGGCCGGTTCCGGCGCATGCTCGACCGGCTCTCCTCCTCACAGGAGGACCTGGAGTCCGAGGAACTGCGGGAGGACGCAGAGACGGCGGGCTGTACGCGGATCGGTGACTGCCACGACCGCCAGGTCGTCACGGTTACTGGTACCTTGCGCACGGTTACCCTGCGTCCGCGCGCCGGAGTCCCGGCCCTGGAGGCCGAGCTCTTCGACGGCTCCGCCGCTCTGGATGTGGTGTGGCTCGGCAGGCGCTCCATCGTCGGGATCGAACCGGGGCGCAGGCTGATCGCATCGGGCCGGATCTCGATGAGCCGGGGCCGCCGGGTGCTGTTCAACCCCAAGTACGAACTGCGACCCCTCGGACGGGAGTAGCCGGTGACGTCACTCGACAAGCCGACCGAAGACACGTCTGCCGACGATGCCAGGGCGGTGACCGAGGCCGCGCTGTTCGAGGCGTTCGGCGGGGTGCGGGGCATGGTCGAGACGGTGCTCCCCGGCCTGCTCTTCGTCACGATCTTCACCGTCAACAAGGACCTGCACTGGTCCGCGATCGCCGCGCTGGCCGTGTCGCTGATCCTGGTCGTGGTCCGGCTGGCGATGAGGGACACCGTCAAGCACGCCTTCAGCGGTGTGTTCGGCGTCGCCTTCGGCGTGGTCTTCGCGATGATGACCGGCAACGCCAAGGACTTCTACCTGCCCGGCATGCTCTACACGCTGGGCCTGGCACTGGCGTACATCGTCACCACGCTCGCCGGGGTCCCGCTGATCGGTCTGATCCTCGGCCCCGTCTTCAAGGAGAACCTCTCCTGGCGCACCCGCAACCCGGGCCGCAAGAAGGCGTACGCCAGGGCCAGCTGGGCCTGGGGCCTGATTCTGCTGGCCAAGTGCGCGATCCTCTTCCCGCTGTACTGGTGGGCCGACACCACGCAGCTCGGCTGGGTACTGATCGCCCTCAAGATCCCGCCCTTCCTGCTGGCCGTCTGGCTGACCTGGGTCTTCCTGGCGAAGGCACCCCCGCCCATCGACGTGTTCGCCGAGATGGAGGCGGAGGAGAAGGCCGAGGAGGAGAGGAAGGCGGCGGCCGCGCAGGCAGGCGGCGACGTCACGGGCGGCCGGCACCGTCGGCAAGCTTAGGAGCCTGTCGGGCCGGCCCCCCGCTTCGGCCTCCATCGGCCTCCAATCGGCCTCCTCATGGAACGCCGGACGGGCCTGAACGAAGCCGGACGGGCCGGAAGGGAACCGGACCGGTCGGAACGAAAAAGGGCGCCCCTGATCGTGGGGCGCCCTTCGCCGTCGTACCAGGCCGTCGTACCAGCCCGTCGTACCCGGCCGTCGTACCAGCTAGCCCGCGCTGTCCTCCCGCCGCACCGACAGCAGGTCCTCCAACTGCTCCTCCCGGGCCTGGGCGGCCACGAACAGGAGCTCGTCGCCCGCCTCCAGGGAGTCCTCCCGGGACGGGGTGAGCACGCGGGTGCCGCGGATGATCGTCACCAGGGACGTGTCCTCGGGCCACTCGACGTCACCGACCTGCGTGCCGGCCAGGGCCGACTCCTCCGGCAGGGTCAGCTCCACGAGGTTGGCGTCGCCGTGGCTGAAGCGGAGCAGACGGACCAGGTCACCGACGCTCACCGCCTCCTCGACCAGGGCCGACATCAGTCGCGGGGTCGACACGGCGACGTCCACCCCCCACGCCTCGTTGAACAGCCACTCGTTCTTCGGATTGTTCACGCGGGCCACCACCCGCGGCACGCCGTACTCCGTCTTCGCCAGCAGCGAGACGACCAGGTTCACCTTGTCGTCACCGGTCGCGGCGATCACCACGTTGCAGCGCTGCAGCGCCGCCTCGTCCAGGGACGTGATCTCGCAGGCGTCGGCCAGCAGCCACTCCGCCTGCGGAACGCGCTCGACCGAGATGGCGGTCGGCGCCTTGTCGATGAGAAGGACCTCGTGGCCGTTCTCGAGCAGCTCGCCCGCGATCGAGCGACCGACCGCGCCGGCACCGGCAATGGCGACCCTCATCAGTGACCGCTCTCCTCTTCCGGGCCCTCGGCGAACGCCGCCTCGACCTTCTCCACGTCGTCCGACCGCATCATCACGTGCACCAGGTCACCCTCCTGAAGCACGGTCTGCGAGGTGGGCAGGACCGCCTCGCCGAGCCGGGTCAGGAACGCCACGCGGACGCCCGTCTCCTCCTGCAGCTTGCTGATCTTGTTGCCGACCCACTTCGGGGAGGCGTGCACCTCGGCGAGCTGGACGCCGCCGGTGGGGTCGCGCCACAGCGGCTCCGCGCCCGAGGGCAGCAGACGGCGCAGCATCTGGTCGGCCGTCCAGCGAACGGTGGCCACGGTCGGGATGCCGAGGCGCTGGTAGACCTCGGCGCGGCGGGGGTCGTAGATACGGGCCGCCACGTTCTGCACGCCGAACATCTCGCGGGCCACGCGGGCGGAGATGATGTTTGAGTTGTCGCCGCTGGAGACGGCCGCGAAGGCTCCGGCCTCCTCGATGCCCGCCTCCCGCAGGGTGTCCTGGTCGAAGCCGATTCCGGTCACCCGGCGGCCACCGAACCCGGGACCCAGCCGGCGGAAGGCGGTGGGGTCCTGGTCGATCACGGCGACCGTGTGCCCCTGTTGCTCCAGGGTCTGGGCGAGAGCGGAACCCACTCTCCCGCAGCCCATGATGACGATGTGCACGACCGTCCTTCCGGTGTCAACGGCTACTGCTCAGCCCCATCAGGGTCTCAGACAGAGGGACAAGCTACACATGCGCGGTGCGGGGTGGGCACCCCTGTGCGGATCCGGTGGCGGTTTGCGACGATCAGCGCATCATTCCGCTTCCGACGGCCGACGCCGAGTGATGCTGCGCACGCTGCGCACGGTCAGGAATCCGAGGCCGAGCAGGGCGGCGGCCGCGCCGATCAGCTCTGCGGTGGCGGGCATGGAACCTCCGGAGGTCGGCGATCGGCGGGGCGAAGTCATCTAGGCACGGCACCTGCCTCACCTGCGCAATCCGCAGCCCGTCCGGTTCCCGAATTCACTCGTGAGGCAGATCATGGGTGCCAGGTGGGCGACCTCCAGCGCGAAGGCCTACGATCCTCTGTTGTGTCCAAACTGACCGACGTGCCCAAACGGATTCTGATCGGGCGCGCACTGCGCAGTGACCGGCTGGGCGAAACGCTCCTGCCGAAGCGCATCGCACTCCCCGTCTTCGCCTCCGACCCGCTGTCCTCCGTCGCCTACGCACCCGGCGAGGTGCTGCTGGTGCTGTCCATCGCGGGCGTGTCGGCGTACCACTTCAGCCCATGGATCGCGGTCGCGGTCGTGGTGCTGATGTTCACGGTGGTCGCCTCCTACCGGCAGAACGTGCACGCCTACCCGAGCGGCGGCGGCGACTACGAGGTGGCGACCACCAACCTCGGCGCCAAGGCCGGCCTGACGGTCGCCAGCGCGCTGCTGGTCGACTACGTCCTCACCGTCGCCGTCTCCATCGCCTCCGGCATCGAGAACCTCGGCTCCGCGATCCCCTTCGTCGTCGAGCACAAGGTGCTGTGCGCGACCGCCGTGATCGTGCTGCTGACGCTCATGAACCTGCGCGGCGTGAAGGAGTCGGGCAAGCTCTTCGCGATTCCGACGTACGTGTTCGTCGGCGGCGTCTTCATCATGATCGCGTGGGGTGCGTTCCGGGGGCTGGTCCTCGGCGACACCATGCACGCGCCGACCGCCGACTACCACATCAAGGCCGAGCACCAGGGCCTCGCGGGCTTCGCCCTGGTCTTCCTGCTGCTGCGCGCCTTCTCCTCCGGCTGCGCCGCGCTGACCGGCGTCGAGGCGATCTCCAACGGCGTGCCCGCCTTCCGCAAGCCCAAGTCCAAGAACGCGGCGACCACGCTGGCGATGATGGGCCTGCTCGCCGTGACCATGTTCTGCGGCATCATCGCCCTCGCCATGTCGACGAAGGTCCGCATGGCCGAGAACCCGGCCACCGACCTGATCCACAACGGTGTCCCGCTCGGCTCCGGCTATGTCCAGAACCCGGTGATCTCCCAGGTCGCCGAGGCGGTCTTCGGCAAGGGCAGCTTCCTGTTCGTCGTACTCGCCGCGGCCACCGCCCTGGTCCTCTTCCTCGCCGCCAACACCGCGTACAACGGCTTCCCGCTGCTCGGCTCGATCCTCGCCCAGGACCGCTACCTGCCCCGCCAGCTGCACACCCGCGGCGACCGCCTCGCCTTCTCCAACGGCATCGTGCTGCTCGCGGGCGCGGCGGCCCTGCTGACCTTCATCTACGGCGCCGACTCCACGCGGCTGATCCAGCTGTACATCGTCGGCGTGTTCGTGTCGTTCACGCTCAGCCAGACCGGCATGGTGCGGCACTGGAACCGCCACCTGGCCACCGAGGAGGATCCGGCCAAGCGCAACCACATGATCCGCTCCCGCGCCATCAACGCCTTCGGCGCCTTCTTCACCGGCCTGGTGCTGGTCGTCGTGCTGGTCACGAAGTTCACCCACGGCGCCTGGGTCGCGCTGCTCGGCATGTGCATCTTCTACGCGACGATGACGGCGATCCGGAAGCACTACGACCGCGTCGCCGACGAGATCGCCGCCCCCGAGGAGCCGGACGACGACCTGGTCCGCCCGTCGAGGGTGCACTCGGTCGTCCTGATCTCCAAGATCCACCGTCCCACCCTCCGTGCCCTGGCCTACGCCAAGCTGATGCGCTCGGACACCCTGGAGGCGCTGACGGTCAACGTCGACCCGGCCGAGACCAAGGCGCTGCGCGAGGAGTGGGAGCGGCGCGGCATCGACGTACCGCTGAAGGTCCTGGACTCGCCGTACCGCGAGGTCACCCGACCGGTCATCGAGTACGTCAAGGGCCTGCGCAAGGAGTCCCCGCGTGACGCGGTGTCGGTGATCATCCCCGAGTACGTGGTCGGTCACTGGTACGAACACCTGCTGCACAACCAGAGCGCGCTGCGCCTCAAGGGCCGGCTGCTGTTCACGGCAGGGGTGATGGTCACCTCGGTGCCCTACCAGCTGGCCTCGTCCGAGGCGGCGCGCGACCGGGCCCGCAGGCGCCAGGAGTGGAGCGCGCCGGGCGCGGTGCGGCGCGGTCCGGCCCAGGTGCGGGCCCAGCGGGAGAAGGAGCCGACCACCGGCGACTGACGTGCGAGGGGGGGGCGGATGCCCGGGACCGTGCCCGGGGCCGCCCCCCGGCGGCGAGCACGTAAACTGGTCGGCTGTTGTCGGGCCCCTGAAACGGGCCGCCCCCGCCCTCGATCTGGAGTCACCCCACCATGCAGGCAGAACCGAAGAAGTCGCAGGTGGAGTCGCTGGTGGGGGCGGAGTACCAGGTCGAGGTCGGCCCCGTCGCCCACGGCGGCCACTGCATCGCCCGGACGTCCGAGGGCCAGGTGCTGTTCGTCCGGCACGCGCTGCCCGGCGAGCGGGTCGTGGCCCGGGTGACGGAGGGCGAGGAGGGGGCCCGTTTCCTGCGCGCGGACGCGGTGCAGGTGCTGGAGCCGTCCAAGGACCGCATCGAGGCGCCCTGCCCCTACGCGGGCCCCGGCCGGTGTGGCGGCTGCGACTGGCAGCACGCCAAACCGGGTGCCCAGCGCCGGCTCAAGGGCGAGGTGATCGCCGAGCAGCTGGAGCGGCTCGCGGATCTCACCCCCGAGGAGGCCGGCTGGGACGGCACGGTGATGCCGGCCGAGGGCGACAAACTCCCGGCGGGCGAGGTCCCGCAGTGGCGCACGCGCGTGCAGTACGCGGTCGACCCGGCCACCGGCAGGGCGGGCCTGCGCCGCCACCGCTCGCACGAGGTCGAGCCGGTCGAGCACTGCATGATCGCCGCGCAGGGCGTCAGCGAACTGGGCGTCGAACAGCGCGACTGGACGGGCATGGAGTCCGTCGAGGCGATCGCGGCGACCGGCTCACAGGACCGCCAGGTGATCCTGACCCCGCGTCCGGGCGCCCGGCTCCCGCTGGTGGAGCTGGACCGGCCGGTGTCGGTGCTCCGGGTCGACGAGAAGACCGGCGGCGTCCACCGCGTCCACGGCCGCCCCTTCGTCCGCGAACGCGCCGACGGACGCACCTACCGTGTCGGGGGCGGCGGCTTCTGGCAGGTCCACCCGAAGGCGGCGGACACCCTGGTGACCGCGGTCATGCAGGGCCTGCTGCCGCGCAAGGGCGAGATGGCCCTGGACCTGTACTGCGGCGTCGGCCTGTTCGCGGGCGCCCTGGCCGACCGTGTCGGCGACAAGGGCGCGGTCCTCGGCATCGAGTCCGGCAAGCGCGCGGTGGAGGACGCCCGGCACAACCTCGCCGGCTTCCCCCGGGTCCGCATCGAACAGGGCAAAGTGGAGCAGGTGTTGCCGCGCACCGGCATCACCGAGGTCGACCTGATCGTCCTCGACCCACCGCGCGCGGGCGCGGGCCGCCAGACGGTGGCCCACCTGGCCTCCCTCGAGGCCCGCCGCATCGCCTACGTAGCTTGCGACCCGGCCGCCCTGGCCCGCGACCTGGCGTACTTCCGGGAGAACGGGTACCGGGTGCGGACGCTGCGGGCGTTCGATCTGTTTCCCATGACGCATCATGTGGAGTGCGTGGCGATTCTGGAACCGGTCGGCAAGGGTGCCTGACCTGCGGGCTCTTGTAGATTCCTCAGGCGCGGCCGGTGCGCTCGATCTGTTTCCCGGAATGCATGACGTGAACTACGTCCGATGCGCCTGAGCGTCACTGACCTGCTGTTTTGCGAGCACTACGGGGACGGCGGCCGTGCCTCGTTCGGTGCAGGCCAGCACGGCGGCAGGTTGTCTTGACGCTCGGATGACGCTCGCTCTGATGGTCTGTCAGAGCAGTGTCGACCGCGCTCGGTCCGGTGGGCCGCCCGTCGCGTTCCGGCGTTACGTGCCCCGGGGGTACGGCGGTGGGGGCCACGAGGCTTACAACCGTGAGGACGGTCAGCTGTACTACGTCACCACGGACACTGAGGTCGATCGGATACAGCAGACCGCCCTCGAAGCCGCTTTCGTGACCGATCAGTTGGAGAAATGCGCGGCTCGGCGCAAAGTCCTGATGCTCGACTGCTGTTTCAGTGGCAGCGCAGTGCAGGGCTTCCGCAGCAAGGGGGCCTCACAGTCGGCCACGGCACTGGTTGTCGAGGCCCGTGGAGTGCATGTCATCACCGCGTCACAGCACTGGGAACAGGCATTCACCACTGATCCGGACCAGCCCTCGCAGTTCACCAGGGCGATCGTCGAAGGTCTGCACTCGGGACAGGCGGATTTGGACGGTGATGGGCAGGTCTCCGCGAACGGTCTGTTTCGGCACATCAGCCGTGACTTGCAGAAAGCACCCGACGGACGCCGACAGACGCCGACCCGGTACAGCCTTCACGTGACCGGCGACATCTATCTCGCCCGTGCCGCTGTCGGCCGTCAGATACCCGCCCTCAAGCCGCTGCCTGCCGGGCACACCGCAGTCACCGACGGAGCCGGTGGGGTGACGTCGGCACCAGTCAAGGCCACCCAGGCGGTACACGACGATTCCTCCTTCACGGACGTCGAATGGGCACAGCTGCTGACGTACTACCAACACTGTCTGGAGGCGGAGAACGCCACCGACGAACTGCTACCACTGGTGGGAAGCGACCCTCCACGCGCGGTCTGGCCGGCGGGGGAGGAAGTCCTGCTGTCCGGCACAGAAACCACGGTTCAAGCGCCGGAACGTGTCGTGGACCTCGCCGAGCGTGCCCTCGAGGATCGGCGCCGACCTCTGGTACGGATACCCCGTCACTGTCGTCTACGACGGCAAGCGGCAGGTGTGCGCGCCGCTCGCCATGCGCCAGATCGAGATCGAACGCGGTCCGCAGGGACGCAGTGTGGTCACACCCACAGGACCGATCGCCCTGCATCCCAAACTCGTCCTCGACCGGCTGGGCAAGGACGAAGGCAAAGAGCTGCTCGCCGCCTACCAGCCCAACTGGCGGCCGGGATTCCGGGAGGACATGGTCCGCGACCTGCGCAGTCTGCTGCAGGAGCTGGGACTGCCCGACACAGAGCACCTTGACCCCGGATCGCTCGGCGACGGCAGCTCGCTGTACGCCGCGCATGAGGGTGTCCGCAATGTGGCGATCGTCTTCGCCGCACGGCCTGAGGCCGCGGCCACCGCACAGCTGATGAAGGACTACAGAACGCTGCAAAAGAGCGTTGGGCAGTTCGCAGGCACCGCGCTCGGAGCATTTACCGCGACCTCAGGAGCGGACGAGAGCGCCGAGCAAGAGGTGCAGGTTGTCGCTCCCCTGGAACTGAACGAAGGACAGGAAGCGGTCATCCGGGCCGCCATGCGGGGCGGTCTCCAGCGCGTGCACCTTCCAGCCGCGGGCTTCCAGGCCGGCGCGGAGCGTGGCGGCGATGTCGGCCATGGGGGCCGGGTTCTCGGTGGCGACGTCGAGGTCCTGGCTGGGGCGGTTCACGAGGCGGTGGGCCCGTGCGGCGTACCCGCCGGTGAGAACCAGTGGATACGGGGAACCTAGCGCGATCACATCCGCCAGGAGCCGCGTGTGCAGCTCCGGCATGTCCGTCACGCGGCTGCCCGGGTGCGGGAGGCGAGCTGGGGGAAGGCGTCTTCCCATACGGCGCGCACGGTGCGACCGACGAGGGTGCGCAGCACAGGCCACAGCTGGAGGAGCAGGTCCCGGTTGAGGTACCGGGGCAGGTCATCACGCAGGCCCTCGTGCAGGACGGTGCGGTACAGGCCCATGCGCTGACGAGGCTTGCTCATGTCGTACGAGGTCATCCCGGACCAGGCCAGGTGCAGCGGCAGCTCCACGACCCCCTGGGTCGGGCCGTGCAACTCGTCCAGCGACTCTGGCAGACGCCGCCGGAACTTCTCCCGATACAGCGCGAGGTCCTCGGCATCCGCGGGCGAGAAGCCCCTTGATACGGATGCAGAGTGCTGTGGGCTGGAGGACATGAGTCCATTATGACGGCCGGAGAGGTGGTGCGGGCCATGATGTGAGCACTGATGTCTGGAGCGAGCGAGGCGGATCCCTCGGAGTGATCTGGTTGCCGCAGTCTGTTCCGCCTTGAGCAGCACGGACTGTCCGCCGTGACGCTCGTTTGACGCTCGGGTGTTGATGTAGGTGGTCAGGCAGCCGGTCGCGCCGCACCAGCAGGCGGGTCCGTCGAGGGAGACGGGGATGTGGCCGAGTTCGCCGGCCAGGCCGTGACTGCCGGGGTAGATGCGGCCGCCCACGATCAGTACCGGCGACTCCGGCGTCGACTTGGCGTAGGCGACGGTGCCAACGGGTTCGCCGTCCTGCGCGGTGAGGGCGTGGTACTCGGCCAGGGCGGCCGTCTTGGCGTCGTTGACCACGTTGACGGGACACGGCGGCCCTGCCAGCCGGTCGGCGACGGGCCGGGCGAGGCGTGGCGCGTGGTGGCCCGCGTCCGGGGCGTTCGCAGGTCTGCCTGCACCGGGTCGAGCGGACGGTTCCCTCGCGGGGGACGTCTCAGTGCTGCTGACCTGCTGTAGGCCAGCCGGGTTGCCGGACCGATGACCGTCGAAACCTCGGTTCGGTCCCATCTCCGCGCCGACTCGGAGGTCAGGTTGCCGCCCGGGGCTTGCCCATGCGGTACGGGCTGGGGCTGATGGCGTGTTCCCGTGTGGACGCGGCGCTGAGGGCGAGGGCGTTGGAGAAGCCCCATGCGGTCCACCACCCTGACGAGCGTGGCCGGGGGCTCGCGGCTCGTCCGGCGGCCACGGCGACTGGGAGCGTGCAGTGCCCGGCTGTCACGCATGGCGATCGATAACCGGGCAATGCGCCAGGTATGACACGCGTAGGAATCGTCCTCCTGACTCTCGTGGCCGCTCTCGGGGCTTTGGCCGCGGCGCTCGGGATCTCGCCCTACTGGTGGTTCGCGGCCGTTCCGCTCATGTTCACGGGGGTGCTGGGCGCCTGGGACCTGGTGCAGTGGCGGCACTCGGTGCTGCGCAACTATCCCGTCCTCGGCCATGCCCGCTACCTCCTGGAGCGCATACGCCCGGAGCTGCAGCAGTACTTCATCGAGCGGAACTATGATGGGCGTCCCTTCGACCGGGATGTGCGCAGCATCGTCTACGAGCGCGCCAAGGGCACCGACGCGGAGGAGCCGTACGGCACCGAGCGGGACGTGTACCAGCCCGGTTACGAGTTCCTGGTCCCGTCGATGGCGCCGCGACCGGTGCCGAAGGACCCGCCGCGCGTGCGGATCGGCGGACCGGACTGCAGCCGTCCGTACGACATGGCACTGCTGAACGTCTCGGCGATGAGCTTCGGCTCGCTCTCCGCCAACGCGGTCCTCGCGCTCAACGGGGGTGCCGCGGCAGGGGGGTTCGCCCAGGACACCGGTGAGGGCGGGCTGTCCGAGTATCACCTCCGTCCGGGAGGCGACCTCGTCTGGGAGATCGGCACCGGGTACTTCGGCTGCCGTACCGAGGAAGGCGATTTCGACGCGGCCGAGTTCGCCGACAAGGCCGCACACGATCACGTCAGGTGTGTCTCCCTGAAACTGTCGCAGGGCGCGAAGCCCGGCATCGGCGGTGTTCTGCCGGGAGCCAAGGTGAACGCCGAGATCGCTCGGGTCCGCGACGTGCCCGAGGGGCGGACGGTCGTCTCCCCGCCGTACCACCGGGTGTTCTCCACCCCGCGCGAACTCGTGCGCTTCATCGCTCGCATGCGCGAGTTGTCCGGTGGCAAGCCTGCCGGGTTCAAGCTGTGTGTGGGCTCGCGGCGGCAGTTCCTGGCCGTGTGCAAGGCCATGCTGGAGGAGGGCACGGCGCCCGACTTCATCGTGGTGGACGGCGCCGAGGGTGGGACCGGTGCGGCGCCGCTGGAGTTCGCGGACCACGTGGGCACCCCGCTCACCGAGGGTTTGCACACCGTTCACAACGCCCTCGTGGGCGTGGGCCTGCGCGACCGGATCAAGGTCGGGGCGAGCGGCAAGATCGCTACCGGGACCGACCTGGTCAAGCGCATGGTGCAGGGCGCCGACTACGGCAACGCCGCGCGGGCGATGATGTTCGCCGTCGGGTGCATCCAGGCGCAGAGGTGCCATACCAACACCTGCCCCACGGGTGTCACGACCCAGGACCCACGGCGTGCCCGCGCCCTCGACGTAGGCGACAAGACGACGCGCGTCCAGCGCTTCCAGGAAGCGACCGTGGCCAGCGCGTTGCAGATCATGGCGTCCATGGGTGTCACCGATCCCGCGCAGCTGCGTCCGCACATGCTCCGCCGGCGCGTCGACCCCTGCACCGAGCGCTCCTTCGAGGAGCTGTACGAGTGGCTCCAGCCCGGGCAGTTGCTCGCCGAGCCACCGGCCTCTTGGGCGGCCGACTGGAACGCCGCCGACCCCGACCACTTCACCGTCTGAACCGGAGGACTCACGTGGCCCGTACTGTTGCCCGCGTCATCGTGGACGCGCTGAGCGAGCTCGGCGTGCGCCAGGTGTTCGGCGTCGTGGGAGACGCGCTCAATCCCCTGACCGACGCCATCCGCACCACCGAGAACCTTGAATGGGTGGGCTGCCGGCACGAGGAGGCGGCGGCTTTCGCCGCGAGCGCCCAGTCGCAGCTAACCGGCACCCTCGGCGTGTGCATGGGCACCGTCGGGCCCGGTTCCGTCCACCTCCTGAACGGCCTGTACGACGCGGCCAAGAGCCACGCCCCGGTCCTGGCGATAGCCGGCCAGGTGCCGCTCGCCGAAATCGGCAGCGACTACTTCCAGGAGGTCGACAACGACGCCCTCTTCAGTGACGTGGCCGTCTTCCGCGCGACCGTCACCTCGCCCGACCAGCTTCCGCAGATGCTGGAGACGGCGGTGCGCCACGCACTGGGCCGCAGGGGCGTCGCCGTTCTCACGGTGCCGGGTGACCTGGGCGAGCGGGAACTGACCGCCGACCGGCCGGCCCGGTTCTCCCTGAACGCCCCGGTGAGCCGGCCGGACGGGTCGGCCGTCCACCGCGCCGCGGAACTCCTCGACCGCTCCGAACGGGTCACCCTGCTCGTCGGTGAGGGCGCCCGCGCCGCCCGCGAGGACGTGCTCACCCTCGCCGACCGCCTGGCCGCACCGATGGTGCTCACCCTGAAGGCCAAGGCGGGCTTCGAAGGCGACGACAACCCCTTCCAGGTCGGCCAGACGGGGCTGATCGGCAACCCCGCCGCCGCTGCGGCCCTCCAGGACGCGGACACCCTGCTGCTGCTCGGCACGGACTTCCCCTACCGTGACTGGTATCCCGAGGGCCGGACCGTGATCCAGGTGGACACCGAGGCCACCCATATCGGACGCCGGGTACCGGTCGACGTCGGGCTCGTGGGAGACACCGGCGCCACCGTCCGCGACCTCCTGGGCGACCTTAGCGCCGCCCCCTCGGGTACCGAGGGCGCACGCGACCGCTCGCACCTGGAGAAGGCGCGTGAACGCTTCGACCAGTGGCGCGCCGGTCAGGCCCGGCTCGCCGACCCCGCGCACGACAAGGGCGTGGTGGGCCGTATCCGCTCCGCGCTGGACAACCGCGCCCATGACATCCGCCCGGAGGCGCTGGCCGCGGCCGTCGACCGGATCGCGGCCGATGACGCCGTCTTCACCTCCGACACGGGCATGGCCACCGTGTGGCTCTCGCGCTTCGTCGAGATGCGCGGCGAGCGGCGACTCATCGGCTCCTACAACCTCGGCTCGATGGCCAACGCCATGCCCCAGGCCCTGGGCGCCCAGAGCCTGGACCGCGAGCGCCAGGTCGTGGCCTTCTGCGGCGACGGCGGACTGAGCATGCTCCTTGGCGACCTCATGACCCTGAAGACGTACCGCCTTCCCGTCAAGCTCGTCGTCTTCGACAACCGCCGGCTGGGCATGGTGAAACTCGAACAGGAACAGGCCGGCCTGCCCGAGTTCGGCACCGTGCTCGACAACCCCGACTTCGCCGCCGTGGCCGAAGCCATGGGCATCACCGGCATCCGTGTGACCGACCCGGCCGACGTGGAGGGCGCCGTGCGACGCGCCTTCGGCAGTCCGGGCCCGGTCCTGCTGGACGTCCTCACCAACCCCGACGAGATCGCCGTCCCGGCCAAGCCGACCGTCGAGCAGGGCTGGGGTTTCGCGGTGGCCAAGGTGAAGGAAATCGTACGCAGCCATGGAGAGTCCCGCGGGGACTGACAACAGTTCGAGGAATGCCGATCGGCGGACGGGGTAGGCCCGTGCCTGCCGGACGATGGACCGGCGAGGACGAGGCTGATCGACTGGGAGGGCGCCATGATGCCGACGACGACCGTGCTGACCGCCGAGCAGACGGTGGATGTGCCGGAGATCACGGACCCTTCCAAGGTCGCGCCGAAGGACGCGCGGGAGCTGTCGAAGCCGTTCTTCGACCGGCTGGCCGTCCTGGAGGAGGGAACGCCCGAGTATCAGTACGCGCGCAACACGCTGATCGAGATGAACATGTCCCTGGTCCGCTACGCGGCCGGCCGGTTCCGCAGCCGCGGGCCGGAGGAGATGGAGGACATCGTCCAGGTCGGCATGATCGGGCTCATCAAGGCGATCGACCGCTTCGAGCTGACCCGCGAGGTCGAGTTCACCTCCTTCGCCGTGCCGTACATCGTCGGCGAGATCAAGCGGTTCTTCCGCGACACCTCCTGGGCCGTACATGTCCCGCGCCGGCTCCAGGAAGCCCGCGTCCAACTCGCCCGCGCCAACGAGGAACTGCGCAGCCGACTGGGCCGGACACCGACCGCCAAAGAGCTTTCCGAACTGATGAGCCTTCCGGAGGACGAGGTCGTCGAGGCCCAACTGGCCTCCAACGGCTACAAGTCCGCCTCCCTGGACGCGGCGATCAACGGCAGCGAGGACGGCGAGGCCGCGCTGGCGGACTTCATCGGCGACGAGGACGCCGCCCTCGGCCTGATCGAGGACTTCCACGCCCTCGCCCCGATGATCGCCGAACTCGACGAACGCGACCGCAAGATCATCCACTGGCGGTTCGTGGAGGAACTCACCCAGGCCCAGATCGGTGAGCGTCTCGGTGTCTCCCAGATGCACGTCTCCCGGCTGATCTCCCGTCTCCTGGCCCGCCTGCGTGAAGGCATGCTCAGCACCGTCTGACGCGGGAAGGCATGCTCAGCACCGTCTGACGGTCGGGGCCCGGCAGCCGGACGGCAGCCGGGCGTCCTGCGGAGCGGGGGAGATGTCGGGTGTGGTGCCTCACTTTTGCGAGGTCCTGCCGATCGGGCGGGGCCCCGCGGCTGCGTGGTGCGGTCCGCCTCCACACTCGCCGCGATCGGGTACGGGCCGATGACAGATACGGCGCTCCGAGCACCGTTCCCACCCCGAGACGCGGCGCACCGCGCGAGGCCGGAGGCCGCGACCGCCCACGCGGCCGGCGGGCAGACACCGCCACAGGTCAACCGAGCGGCCTGCTCACGGTTCGTGCGGTGTCGGCGTGTGCGTGCCGTACTGAGCGAACCGGCCGAAGGGAAGGCTGCGGGCGGTCCCGCCGCAGGTACTGGAAGACCGGCTCATTCCCCGTGCACGGGCTTCGCCAGCTCTGCGTTGAACTGAGCGCCGACCAGCAGGGACAGGTTGGACAGCCATAGCCAGACCAGGAAGACCACGACGCCTGCCAGTGAACCGTACAGACGGTGATAGGTGCTGACATGGGAGGTGTAGACGGCGAATCCGAGTGAGACCCCCAACAGAAGCACTACCGCCAATGCCCCGCCGGGCGCCATCTTCCCGACAGGGCGGGAGGGCGGCGGGCCCGAACGGTACAGGACGAGTACCAGGGCGACGGCGACGGCGGCCACGACCGGCCACCGCAGTGTGTCCCAGGCGGCCTGGGGCCAGGTGCCCAGAGACAGCACCCGGCCCAGACGCCGGGCCAGGCTGCCCGTGAGAAACAGCGCGAGGGTCGACGCGAGAAGCAGGGAGATCAGGACGAGGGCCGTGGCGATGATACGCGGAGCAGTGCGCCAGACCGGCCGGTGCGCGCTGGTCCGATGCATGGCGTGCAACGCCCGGCGGAAGACGCTCAGATAGCTGGACCCCGACCACAGGGCTCCCGCCCCTCCGAGGATGATCAACGTCCATGCCGCCGACGACTGTCCGGCCATCTGCCGCAGGGTGCTGCGCAGCAGAGCGCGGGACGCGACCGGAGCGGCCTGCGACATGCGGTCGATGACCTCTGGCCTGGCCGTGGGCATGGTCAGACCCAGGATCGAGAGGATCACCAGCAGCAAGGGGAACAGGGCCAGGACCGCGTAATAGGTCAGCGCAGCGGCCCAGTCCGTGACGTCGTCGTTCCAGACGGCCACCGGCGTCCGGCGCAGCGCCGCCCACCACCGAGCCGTGTGATCCTCTGCATCATCCATGACGCGGACGCTCTCACCCCCGTCCTCGGGCCGCCTCATCCAGCACTACGGCGACACCACCCGGCCGCGTGTGGCGCGTACCGCACCAAGTGCCCGCTGCCCGAGACGCTTTGGCCCTCACTGTACGCATGCCCGGCACGCTTTTCGAGCAGCCGCTCTGGTCGGCGGACGGTCACAGGGGGCCACGGTCCCTTGCCTCTCTCAGCCACCGTGTGGTGAACAGAGCCGTCGGCACGTTCCGTGTCCGCCGGGGACCTGCGGGTGCGGGCCTGGTGGCGACCTGGGCGACGGCCATGGACGGGAAATCGTCGGCATGGTGGCGGGCGAGAAGGCCGATGAGCAGTTGAGGCGAGACTCAGTGCCTGCGTGTTCGGCCCTCGGCGATCCGTCGAAAGGGGCCTTCCCGGAGTCACGCCGGGCAGGCCCCTTTCGAATTCCCGGTGGAGATGCAGGTTCAGTGCTTGAACGCGTCCTTCGCCTTTTCCTTGGCCTCACGGGCATCACCCGTGCTCTTCTCAGCCTGCCCCTCAGCAGCCATACGGTCGTTTCCGATGGCGCTTCCCACGGCTTCCTTGGCCTTGCCCTCGGCCTGCTCGCTCTTTGCCTTGGCCTTCTCGCCGGCAGTCATGGAAGAGTACCTCCTGATAGCTCGTGTGCCGCTGTCGCGGTAACCCGCTTGTGCCCCGGCGTTCCTTTCACAAACAAGGCGTAGTCGGTGAATGGCGACGGAATTGCAGGGCAGACGAGAGTGCAGGAGGTTGATAAACATGGTTCCCCTGCTGCTTGTTCTGCTTCTTGCACTGCTCCTCTTCGGTGCCGGCTTCGCCATCAAGATCCTCTGGTGGGTCGCCGTCGCCGTCCTGGTGCTGTGGCTTCTCGGCTTCGTCATGCGCTCCACCACCGCCGGTGGCGGCCGAGGTCGTTGGTACCGATGGTGATCTGATCCGCAGCGCGCCTTCATCACGGGGTCCGGCCGATATGACGGCCGGGCCCCGTGCGCATGCCGGACGTGAGGCGACCTGGTACGTAAGAGGCCATACAGCCCACAGGTGTCCCAAACGGCAGCAGGGTAGGCGCGGTGCAGTCGGGGGCGGGACACGCACGCGCGATGGAACCCGCGCGACCTCCTGCCGTGTCCCCGCCCCGGCCTTACCGGCGGCCGTGCGCCCAGCCGGGCCGCGGCGGCGTGCGGAGGTCCCGCGGCGCGACTCCCGGACGCAGTGGCCGGCGACCGGGACGCGGCTACCGACGTGGCCAGGTAGAAAGCGACCGCGGCCGAGCTGATCCGTCGCAGCCCCGACCACGCCCGTACGGACCTCCCGTTGCCTTTCAGCTTCGGCTTCCGTTCGAAGCCTGACCCTGGGGAGACGTAACAGTGCTTCGATACCTGGATGCGGGGAGCGGCTCAGAGCCGGGCAGGGGCGGGGCCTTCTCCTCCCGGACTCCTGTACCACGAGGCCGGCTTCTTGTACGCGCCCCGCCCTCAACGCCGCCCGTGCAGGCCGGTTTGACCTGACAGACCCGGGGCTGGACCGCGGTGAGCAAGGTCGCGGACGACGATGCGGCGGGTCGTCGCGGCAACGTGTCCACCGGTGACCGAAGCCGTTTCCGGTTCTCGGCGGCCAGATGCGGCAACTCGCGGTGCGCTGCGTCTCGTTCTGCGGCAGGGTCGCCAGGGGGCGCCTACCTGTGGCCGAGCGGCCCCGCCGACCGGCCCAGGAACCGCCCCGGTGAGCGGCTTTCGCGTGCCGCCGGGAGGACGATCGGTCTGTGGGACCGCGGGTACGGCGTGCCTTCGATTCGCTTCACGCGCGCGGCGCTGGTTGGCTCGCGCGGATCCTGCGGTTCGCCATTGTGCCAGGGTGCCGGTCGGCTCACAGGAAGCGCCGGATCGGGGTGACGGCGGCTTCCTTGGCGCGTTGCAGCACTGCCCGTCGTCTCCATCGAGTGAGCTCGATGCCCACGCTGTGGCGCAGGTCCTCCTCGTAGTCGCGGTCGAGGGAGGCAGTGAACTCCTCGTCCAGGACGGCGAGCATCACTTCTTCGTCGTGGTCCATGGACCGGCGGTTGAAATTGGTGGATCCGATGAGGGAGGCGACCGAGTCCACGGTGATGATCTTGGCGTGCATCATGGTCGGCTGGTACTGGCGGATGTGCACGCCGGCCTGCAGCAGACGCGTGTAGTGGTGTTGACCGGCGAGCTGGCAGGCGCGCTGGTCGGTGTGGGGGCCGGGCAGCAGGATCTCGACATGCACGCCGCGACGTGCGGTCTGGCACAGCAGGTCGATGAAGTAGGGGTCAGGGGCGAAGTAGGCGGTGGCCAGCCGGAAGCGTTCCTCGGCGGAGGTGAGCATGACCCGGATGAGGGTTTGCATGTCCTGCCAGCCGATGCTTGCGGAGCCACGCACGACCTGCACCACCGACGAGCCGGCCTGCGGGTGTTCCGTGAAACGGTCGCGGTCATCGAAGAGTTCGTCATGACACTCGGCCCAGTTCTGCGCGAACGCGGCGGCGATACCGTCCACGGCCGGGCCGCGCACCTGGACGTGGGTGTCGCGCCACTCGGCAGGGTTGCGGGCATTGCCGCTCCATTCCTCCGCGATGCCGACGCCGCCGGTGAAGGCGGTGTGTTCGTCGACGATGAGGGCCTTGCGGTGGCAACGGTGGTTCTGTTTGAACGGTGACAGCCACACGGGTTTGCGGAACCAGGCCACCTGCACGCCCGCGGCGCTCATGAGGTCCAGCAGCCGCCGCTCGATCTCCTTGGCGCCGAAGCCGTCGAGCAGCAGTCGCACGCGCACCCCCGCGCGGGCGCGGTCGGCCAAAGTGACGGCGAAGTCGTGGGCGATCTGACCCCGCCAATACACGAACGTCATCATGTCGACGGTGTGCCGAGCCGAACGGATCGCCCCGAGCATCGCGGGGAAGATCTCATCACCGTTGCGCAGGGGCACCAGGTCGTTGCCTTCGGTGGCGGCCACGCCGATCAGTCGCTCCAGGCGACGGCGTAGGCGCTGCTTGCGCGCTGCTGCGTCAGGCGCGGTGTCGCGCGCAGGGGGTGCCGGTATGCCGTCGAGTATCACGCCGAATCTCCCACTGGACCATGAAGACGGAACGTCACGGGCGCTGGGCGAGCCCGAACAACCACATTCCCGGCCGGCACCGCGGCACTCCAGCAGTCTGCCTGGACCGAGCCCACCGACACCGCGACGCCAGCCGCACAGTCTTTGCTGCGGACGTCACCCATGCGATCACCGTCGTGTCGTCACGACGCTCGTTTGACGCTCCAGACGTCCGCAAGGGTGGTCAGTGCAGCCGCAAAACCCGCTCTGACCTGCGGTTGTTTCGGCTCCGGGTTCCTGTGACGTGATTTCCATGACGTCGCACGTGGAGTGCGTGGCTGTTTTGGAGCCTGCCACAAAGGGGCTCTGACCTGCTGTTTCCCTGGTTTCCCAGGATCCGGGCCGGTCGCGTCGACATGTTTTCGGTGGGCGCATGACGTGGAGCAGGTCGCGTGCCGGACGTACGCTCCTGACCTGCGGCTTGGATCAGTAAGGGGAAGGTGGGCGCGTGTCGCTCTCGGTCTTCGCAGGGTCCGCGCCAGGCAGTTCCGACGCTCATGTGACGCTCGCTCTGATGGCGCGTCAGGTTGGGTGAGGAGGTGGACTGTGCGGTCCGTGACTCGAGTCGGGCGGCGACCGGACAGGGCTGGCCACGCTGATTAGAGACTCCGGGCCTCCGAGTGCGGCATCGCCGAGGCAGTGCTCTCCGATCAGAGCGGTGACGAGGCCCTCTTCACCGCTTGCCCCGCTGCCCAGGCGTACCGGCGGAGCCGAAGTCCTCAGGGCCATGACCCAACTCGGCTTCACCTGCCGCACCCGCCCCACCGCCGCATCTGCGCCCCTGGCCGACCCGTACGGGCCGGCTTCCGCAACGCTCGGCACTCTGCCTGTCCGCCTGACTTACGGACAGGTGTGAGCCGAACAGAGCAGTGAGGCCCCACCGGCGTGGGCGAATTCCAGGGGTCGTAGCAACACTGCGGTGAGTTGATCAAGCCGCTGGCTTACGGTGGAGGGACTGCGGCCGGCTCGGCCGCGATGGCCCGGACGGACGCCTTCTCCCGGAGCCGGTCAGCGATGTGGATGCGGTCGGCCTCGGTGAGGTAGCGCGACGGGCCGACGGGTTCCTCGGGGCGAGCCGGGGGTTCGGGTGCTTGCCAGGGCAGCCCCGTGTCCACGATGGGCGGGGCTGCCCTGTACCTCGCGGATGCCTGCCGGCCGTAGAGCCGACGCTTGCCGGTGCGGCGGTTGATGCCGATGATCCGGCAGGCTTCCGTGTTCCCTATTCCA
>NZ_JBEYZY010000017.1:0-24831 GCF_040646295.1 Streptomyces sp. NPDC046197
CGGGGGGGGGGGGGGGGGCCCGGGGGGGGGGGCGGGGGGGGGCGGGGGGGCCGCCCGGCGGCCCGGCCCGCGGGGGGGGCCCCGGGGGGCGGCGGGGGGGCCCGGGCGGCCGCCACGGCGGGACTCGATGAGGGCGACCGCCTTCTCGGGCAGCCAGGCCGAGGCGGTCCCGCTGTCGTCGGAGCCGGATCCGAACAGGTGGGGGGCGAGCTGGGCCTGCAGGTCGGCGGGGGTGGGGCGGGCCTGGGCCTCCATCTGCATGCAGGACTCGATCAGCGGGCGCAGCTCGTCCGGCAGGCCCTCGAGGTCCGGGCCCTCCCTGAGCAGCATGAAGACCGTCTCGACCGGGTTGGCGCCGTGGAAGGGGGCGTGTCCGGTGGCCGCGAAGACGAGGGTGGAGCCGAGCGAGAAGACATCGCTGGCGCCCGTGACGCTGCGCGAGTCCTTGGCCTGCTCGGGGGACATGTAGGCGGGCGTACCGACGGCGACGTTGGTCATGGTCAGACGCGTGTTCGACACACCTGACGCGATACCGAAGTCGATCACTCGCGGCCCGTCCTCGACGACGAGCACGTTGGACGGCTTGAGGTCGCGGTGGACGAGACCCGCGCCGTGGATCGACTGGAGCGCCTCGGCGACGCCCGCCGCCAGCCAGCGCACCGCCTGGACCGGGAGCGGTCCGCAGTCGTTCACTATCTCCTCGAGGGAGGGCGCGGGCACGTAGGCGGTGGCCAGCCACGGCACGGCCGCGCGCGGGTCCGCGTCGACCACCGCCGCCGTGTAGAAGCCGGAGACCGCCCGCGCGGCCTCTACCTCGCGCGTGAAGCGGACCCGGAACAACTGGTCCTCGGCCAGCTCCGTGCGGACCGTCTTGATCGCCACGCGCCGCCCGGACGCCGAGCGCGCGAGATAGACCAGCCCCATGCCGCCGGCACCCAGCCGTCCCAGCACCTCGAACGGCCCGATCCGCCGCGGATCGTGCTGCGTCAGCTGATCCACCACTTGCCTGCCACCTCCCCGTACGAGCCGCGCCACCTACATATGTACGCGACCGAAGTGCAGCGTCTCACCACCGCACCGCCGTGGCGGCACGCACCCCGATTCTTCCTGGCCCGGGCACTGGTTGCGAACCCGGTGACGAATCAGGATGCCATGCCGCAAATCCCCCCTCTTCGGCCCCCGGAGGACGGCTCTCACCTCTGGAGTACGGCGAAGGACGCCCCCTGATTGTCGACGACGACGGCCACGGTTCCGTACGACGTCTCGAAGGGTGGCACCTGCACCCGCCCGCCGAGCCGACCGACGGTCCCCAGAGCGGCCTCGGTGTCCGCCACCCGGAAGTGGACGAGGAAGTGGGGCGGCATCTCGGGCGGGAAGGCGTCGGAGACGGAGGCGCGGCCGAAGTCGGGGTCGGCGTCCCGGCCGAACAGGGCGTCGTGGAAGAGGCCGCCGTAGAAGGCGTTGGCGGCCCCGGTGTCGCGGGCGTACAGCTGGGCCCAGGCGAACGTGCCCACCTCGTGGCGTCTGCCGAAGCCGGTGTGGTCGCCCGGCTGCCACAGGCCGAAGACGGCGCCGTCCGGGTCCGCGGCCAGCCCGGCCGTGCCCAGCGAGTCGACCGGATGGGGCAGGGCGACGATCTGACCGCCGGCGGCCCGGATCCGCCCGGCCAGCGCCTCGGCGTCCGGGGTGGCGAAGTACACCGTCCAGACGGTGGGCAGCCGACCGTCCGTCTTGTGCGCGAGGGCGGCGACGGGCGCGCCGTCCAGGCGGGCCCACACCGAGCCGCCGGGCGCCGCCTCCCGGTCGAAGGTCCACCCGAAGAGCTCACCGTAGAAGCGCTTGCCCGCCTCGACGTCGGGAAGCTGCGCGTCCACCCAACAGGGGACGCCCTCTGTGTACGTGGATGCCCTGTTTTCGGCCATGCCGTCAAAGTAACCGGGTCTCCCGCAGGCCGCAGACCAGGCACACCAGCCTCCGCGCACTCGTGCACCCCATTTGCAGTCGGCCGAATCGCGCTCCCATCACCCCTCGGTAAGCTGACGACATGACAGGACAAGTGCGTACCGTCGACGGCCGCGTGGCCGGTCGGCGTGGGCAGGCGACCCGGCAGAAGCTGCTCGACTGCCTCAGCGAGATGCTCAGCTCCTCCCCCTACCGGGATGTCAAAGTCATCGATGTCGCCCGCAAGGCGGGCACTTCGCCCGCGACCTTCTACCAGTACTTCCCCGACGTCGAGAGCGCCGTCCTCGAACTCGCCGAGCAAACGGCCGCCGAGGGCTCGGGATTGACCGAGCTGCTCCAGGGGCGGTCGTGGGCCGGCAAGTCCGGGTGGCAGACCGCTCAGGAACTCGTCGAAGGCTTCCTGGAGTTCTGGCGCCGAAACGAGGCGATCCTGCGCGTGGTCGACCTCGGCGCCGCCGAGGGCGACAAGCGCTTCTACAAGATCCGTATGAAGGTCCTGAACCCGGTGAACAACTCCCTGGCGGACTCTATTGCCGAACTCCAGTCCAAGGGCCGGGTCGACAAGGACGTGAACCCGGCCGCGGTCGCCGGTTCGCTGGTCGCGATGCTCGCGGCGGTCGCCTCGCACCAGAAGGGTTTCACCTCCTGGGGCGTGAAACAGGCCGAACTCAAGCCGAACGTCGCGCTGTTGGTGCACCTGGGCGTCACCGGCAGGAAGCCGACCAGATAGCACGGGCCCCCGGCTCACTCCTTTTTCCCGGCCCCAAGTCCTGTCAGGCAGGCGGCGGTTCACCCAGGTGGACCGCCGCCTGCTGCACTGTGGGGCCCCTTGGGCCACCGGCTCCGCGTCACGCGGGCAACGGCCGGTCCTTGACGACGTGCTTCATCACCAGCGTGGACGTCAACCGCTGTACGCCCGGCAGAGTGGCGAGCCGCTCGTCGTACAGCCGCTGGAAGGCGGCGAGGTCGGCGGTGGCGACCCGCAGCAGGTAGTCCGGGTCGCCGAACAGCCGCTGCGCCTCCAGCACGTGCTCCACCTCGCTGACCGCCCGCTCGAACCCGGCCACCGTGTCCCGGTCCTCCTGCCGCATCGAGACGAAGACCAGCGCCTCGAAGGTAAGCCCGACGGCGGCCGGATCCACCACCGCCCGGTACCCCTGCACGGCCCCCGACCGCTCCAGCTCCCGCAGCCGCCGGTGACACGGCGAGACACTCAGCCGCACCCGTCCGGCCAGCTCCGTCACGGTCAGCCGCCCGTCCTGCTGCAGCTCGGCAAGGATCTTCCGGTCCACGTCGTCCACGAGGAATATTCTCCCCCATCAGGGCGGATCATGAGCAAATTTAAGAAACACTTTCGCGCCAATCACGCCTAATGTCACCGGCATGCACTCCGGAACGCTGCTTTCCTTCCTCGCCCTCGACTTCCTGCTGGTCTGCGTACCGGGCGCCGACTGGGCCTACGCGATCGCGGCCGGCCTCAGGGACCGCTCGGTGGCGGTGGCGGTGGCGGGCCTGGTCGCCGGTTACGCCCTGCACACGCTGCTCGCGGCGGCCGGCCTCGCGGTCCTGGTGGCGGGCTCGCCGAGTCTGCTCACGGCCCTGACGGTGGCGGGCGCCGGCTACCTGGTGTGGCTGGGCTGGGGAGTGCTGCGCAGGCCGGCCGCTCCGGGTGCGGCCGAGGAGCCGCTCGCCACGACCGGCCCGCGCGTCTTCCTGCGCGGCGCCACCATCAGCGGCCTCAACCCCAAGGGCCTGCTGCTCTACCTCTCGATCCTCCCCCAGTTCCTGACCACGCACGGCGGGCACGTCCCCGTACCCGTGCAGACGGCCACCCTCGGCCTGCTGCACATGGCGTGCTGCGCCGCCGTCTACCTCACGGTCGGCACCCTCGCCCGCGCGCTGCTGCGCGCCCGCCCGACGGCGGCCCGCGCGGTCACCCGGACCTCGGGCGCGGCGATGCTGGGGATAGGGGCGTTCCTGCTGGTGGAGCGACTGGCGACCCTGTAGGGAAGGCGCGTGCGGGCAGCCGCGCGCGCGACTGAGCCAGCGGCGCGTTCGGCACCCCCGCGCCCGGCGACGGCAGCCGCGCGTGCGGTCACCTGCGTTCGAGCCGGAACAGGCGGATCTCGCGCTCGACCCGCGCCTGGTAGGTGGCGTACGGCGGCCAGAAGGCGAGGACGGCCTTCCAGGCGGCGGCCCGCTCCTCCCCCTCCAGCAGCCGGGCCCGCACCGGAATGTCCTCGCCCTTCCAGCTGATGCCGGAGTCGGGGTGGGCCAGGAGGTTGTGCGTCCAGGCGGGGTGACCGGTCCGCCCGAAGTTGGACCCGACGAGGATCCAGCTCCGCCCGCTGTCCTCGGGCATGCAGGCGAGGGGCGTACGGCGGGGCAGACCGCTGCGGGCCCCGGTGGACGTCAGCAGCACTCCGGGCAGCATCACCGCGCTGAGCAGCACCTTTCCGCCGGTGAGCCGATGGACGGCGCGGTCCAGCGCGGGTACGACCCGGGGGGCGACGCGGGCGAAGGCCCGTGTGGAGGACACCTTCTGCACGACCCGCGTCACACCCTTGGCCCTCACACCGCCACCTCCCGCCGCTGGAAGAGACCCGCCAGGTCGGCCGCGTGCGCGCGCAGCCGGTGCACGGGCCCGAACAGCAGTTCGTCGCCCGCTGCCCGCTTGAAGTACAGGTGCGCCTCGTGTTCCCAGGTGAAACCGATCCCGCCGTGCAGCTGAATGCCCTCACCGGCGGCGATCCGCAGCGCTTCGAGGGCCTGCGCCAGGGCGAGGCCGCCCACGCGCTCCCCGTGGGACGTCGCCCAGGCCGCGTAGTAGGCGGCCGAGCGGGCCGCCTGGAGCTGGACGTACACGTCGGCCAGCCGGTGCTTGACCGCCTGGAACGAGCCGATGGCCCGGCCGAACTGCTCACGCTGCCCGACGTACTCCACGGTCCGCTCCAGCGCCCGGTCGGCGGCGCCCACGGCCTCGCAGGCCAGTACGGCGGCGGCGCCGTCACCGGCGGCCGCGAGCGCACCGAGCACGTCCGCCCCCTCCTCGCCCAGCAGTTCGGCGGGCACGTCCCGCAGTTGCAGTGAGCCCTGCGGCCGGGTGGCGTCCAGGGCCGTCTGCCGCGCCCGGACCAGCCCGGCCGCGTCCCCCGGCACCAGGAAGAGCAGGGTGCGCGAGCGGGCGAAGCCACCGGTGTGCGCGGCGACCACGAGCAGCCCCGCGCCCTGCCCGTCGAGCACCTGGTCGACCTGCCCGTACAGCCGCCAGCCGCCGTCCGCCATCCGCGCCTGCACCCCGCCCGCACGGCCCCCGCCGGCCCAGTCGCCGCCGTTGGCCGAGGTCAGCGACAGCGCGACGGCGAGGGCGGTGCCCGGCACGGCGAGGGTGGCGGTGAGCGACCCGGCGGCGATCCGCGGCAGCAGTCCGGCGCGCTGGCCGGGCGTCCCCAGGGCGAGGATCAGCGGCCCGGCGAGCACGGAGGTCGCCAGCAGCGGCGAGGGGGCGAGCACCCGGCCCGTCTCCTCACAGGCCAGGGCGAGCTCCGTCATCGAGCATCCGACGCCGCCGCGGTCTTCGGGCAGGGCGAGCCCCGGCAGGCCGAGCTGTTCGGCGAGGACGGTCCACAGGGCGGGGTCGTACCCGGCGGGGGTGCCGACGGCGGCGCGCACCTCCTCCGCCCCGCACCGTTTGTGCAGCAGCTCGCGCAGGGTGCGGCGGATCCCGTCCTGCTCGGCCGTGAAGCGGGCGTCCATGGGTCTCCCTCCGGATCTGACGGCCCGTCATGTTAGGGCGGCGGGGGCCGGAAGCCCAGAGCGCGGGGCATGTCGCCCGGCAGGCGACCTGATATACCGTCAGATTCATGACTTCAGGGAACCGGAAGGTGGCCGTGGTCGGCGTGGCCCTGTCCGACTGCGGCCGGGTGGACGACGCCACGCCGTACACCCTGCACGCCCAGGCGGCCCGCCGCGCCCTGGCGGACGCGGGCCTGGACCGCGGCCGGGTGGACGGCCTCGCCTCGGCGGGCCTGGGCACCCTGGCCCCCGCCGAGGTGGCCGAGTACCTGGGCCTGCGCCCCACCTGGGTCGACTCCACCTCGGTCGGCGGCTCGACCTGGGAGGTCATGACGAGCCACGCGGCGGACGCGATAGCCGCCGGCCACGCGGACGTGGTCCTCCTCGTCTACGGCTCCACGGCCCGCGCCGACATCAGGGCGGGCCGCCGCACCGGCACGCTGTCCTTCGGCAACCGCGGCCCGCTCCAGTTCGAGGCGCCGTACGGCCACACCCTGATCGCCAAGTACGCCATGGCGGCCCGCCGCCACATGCACCAGTTCGGCACGAGGATCGAGCAGTTGGCGGAGGTCGCCGTTCAGGCGCGGGCGAACGCGCAGCTGAATCCCGAGGCGATGTTCCGCTCCCCGATCACCGTCGGGGAGGTCATGGACGGCCCGCTGATCGCGGACCCGTTCACCAAGCTCCACTGCTGCATCCGCTCCGACGGCGGCGCGGCGGTCCTCCTGGCCGCCGAGGAGTACGTACGCCACTGCCGCAGGCCCCCGGTCTGGATCCTCGGCGCCGCAGAACACGTCTCCCACACCACCATGTCCGAATGGCCCGACTTCACCGTCTCCCCGGCGGCGGTGAGCGGCCGCCTGGCCTTCGCGCGGGCCGGGGTGCGGCCGCAGGAGATCGACTTCGCGGAGATCTACGACGCCTTCACCTACATGACGCTGGTGACACTGGAGGACCTCGGCTTCTGCGCCAAGGGCGAGGGCGGCGCGTTCGTGGAGAAGGGACGGCTGCTGGTGCGGGGCGGCGAGCTGCCGGTCAACACCGACGGCGGCGGACTGTCGGCCCAGCACCCCGGCATGCGGGGCCTGTTCCTGCTGGTGGAGGCCGTGCGGCAACTGCGCGGGGAGGCCGGGGAACGGCAGGTCCGCAAGAGTGGTGGACGGCTGCCGGAGCTGGCCGTGGCCTCGGGTACGGGGGGCTGGTTCTGCTCGTCCGGGACGGTCGTCCTGGGCCGGTGACAGGGCTCTTCCGCGCCGGGACTCACCGTTCGTCCAGGCCCTCCTCGTCGCGCAGTCTGCGCCAGATGCGGGTGCGGTGCTTCGTCGCCTACGCACCCGCAGTCACTCACCCGGGTGAGTCAGCGGACGGTACGGAGGAATTCCGACCAGGTGGTGGGGGTGACGGCGAGAGTGGGGGCGCCGGGTCGGTGGTCTTTGGAGTCGCGGATGTGGACGGTGTGGGCGGTGGTGGCTATTTCCAGGCAGGCGCCGCCCTCGTTGTCGCTGTAGCTGGACTTGAACCAGTCGTAGGCGACCTCGACGCAGGCCTCGCCTTCGTTGTTGCTGTAGCTGGACTTGAACCAGGCCAGTTCAGTGTTCACAGTTGCCCCGCTTTCCTCTCGATGAGCTCCGCGGTCTCCCAGGGGGTGAGCGCCTGGGCCCGGAGGATGCCGAACAGGTTCATCAGCCGATTGACCCGCTCCGGCTCGGAGAGCAACGTACTGCCACCGTGACCTTCGGTGTACACCAAGTTGCGCCCTTCCTCCGTGCTCATCAGCTGGAAGGGCCCGCGCAGCCCGGCATGGGTGTGGCGCCGGGTCGGCATGACCTGAACTGTCAGATGCCCCAGCGTGTTCATGCGGCCGAGCAGATGACAGAGCTGTTCCTTCAAGACCCCGATGCCACCGATGGGCCGTTCCAGCACCGACTCCTCGATGACGAAGCCCAGGTGCGGGGGCAGTTGACGGGTCAGCACCGCTTGTCTCTCCAACCGGGCCTCGACATGCTGCTCGATCTCCTCTTTGGCGTACGCCGGAACGCGAACGCCGTACAACGCGCGCACGTAGGACTCGGTCTGAAGCAAACCCGGGACGAGCATGGTCTCGTAGCCGCTGACCACCTGCGCCTGGCGCTCCAACCGCACCCAGTCCACGAACTTGGGCGGGTACTTCTCCTTCTCGACGATCTCGACGCACGCCAGCAGCGCACCCCGTGCGTCAAGCGCGCCGTCCGCGGCCTTCAGGAACTCGATCGCCGGAATCCGCTCACCCCGTTCATACGCACCGAAGCACGACTCGGAGACGTGAACCAGCTCCCCCGCCTCCTTCTGAGTGAGGTCCATCCGCACTCGGTGGATCCGCAGCAGCTCTCCCACGAGCCGCCGTCCCACGGAAACCTCCGCCTTCACCCCCACAACGACCACCACCCTCCCCACAAACGACGATGTGGACCGTGTCCGTCTAGTCACGCTACGCAATCACCGCAACCCTCGTAGCCGTGAAGCAGAAACTCACCCCCAATTGGGTCCCCCGCGCCGGTCTCCAACTCCGCCTCGCCGGGGTCCACTTCGACGCGATCCGGGTGTGCGGTGTGCGTGGGGAGGCCGTGCTGCATCACCTGTCGGCGCTCACCGGCGGCCGGCCCGGTCCCGTGGTGAGGGAGGTGAACGGGGGCCGGTGGACGTACTTCCTCCTGGCGCCCGGCGAGAGCGCGGAGCACGACTGGCCGCCGGGGGCGCGCCGGTTCGGCCGGTCGTCGCGGGCCGAGTACATCGGCGTCCCGGCGCCGGAGGGGAACACGTATCCGCTGAGCTGGCGCGCCGGGCCGCCCGAGGTCGGAGAGTTCGTGGACGCCGATCTGCTGCACGGCGTACTCCGGGCACAGCTCTGCCGCCACGCCGAGTGATACTCGGGGCATGGAAACGGATGTGCACGAGCTGCTGAGGTCACTTCGCGTGTGGGACCCGGAGGTCACCGAGCTGCCCCCGCTCGCCCCCGCCACCGCACCCGCGGAGCCTCTGCCCCTCTTCACGGCGTGGTTCGCGCAGGCGGTCGCGGCCGGGCAGCCGGAGCCGCACACCGTGTCGCTGGCGACGGCCGACGAGGAGGGCCGCCCGGACGTCCGGATCGTGATGCTGCACGGCGCCGACGAGAGCGGCTGGTTCTTCGCCACCCACGCGGGCAGCCGCAAGGGCCGTCAGCTGGCCTCGCGCCCGTACGCGGCCCTGGCCTTCTACTGGCCGGTGCACGGCCGCCAGATCCGCGTCCGGGGCCCGGTCACGGCCGCCCCGCCCGAGCAGGCCCAGTCCGACCTGCACGCCCGTTCGACGGGCGCCCTGGCCGCCGCCCTCACCGGTCGGCAGAGCGAAGTCCTCGGCTCCGTGGAGGAGTTGGCGGCGGCATCCGAGACGGCCTGGGAGCGGGCCCGGCGGGAGCCGGACGCCGAGGTCCCCTCCTGGACCCTCTACCGGCTCCAGCCGGAGGAGGTCGAGTTCTTCCAGGGCGACGCAGGCCGCCGCCACGTACGCCTGCGCTACCGGCGCACGGAGGACGGCTGGATCCACGAGCTCCTGTGGCCCTGACGACAGGGCCCGGGCCCCGCCTACACCGCTGACGGCTCCGGATCCGTGGCGAGCCGCGCGTGCAGGTGTGCGTCCCGGAACGCGTCCCGGCGGCCTGCCTCGAATATGGACCCGCGCAGGATCCCCTCGGCCAGGAAGCCGCACTTCTGCGCCACCCGGCAGGACACCTCGTGCCCGACGGCGTGGTCCAACTCCAGCCGGTGCATGCCCAGTTCGTCGAAGCCCCAGCGGGCGGCGAGCCGCAGGGCGCGGGTGGCCACGCCCTGTCCGCGGGCCTCGGGCAGCACCCAGTACCCGATCACCGCGATGCGCTGGGCCTGCCGGATGTCGTTGAAGCCGATGTGCCCGAGGGGCGTACCGCTCTGCGGGTCCGTGATCCGGAACGCGGCCGTCGCGCCCTCCGCCGCCCGGATCGCCCGCGTCCGGAGCGAGTCCCGGGCCCCTGCCCGGTCCGTGATGGGCACAATCGGTGTGTTCCAGCGCTGGAACTCGGGATCGGTGACACCGCGCAGCCATGCCTCCACGTCGGCGTCGGAGTCCGGGTCCCAGGGGCACAGGCGCAGTCCGAGGCCTTCGGTCAGCGCGGCCGACAGGTTCCCGGAGTCGCGGAGGTTGGCGGTCATCGGATCATTCAACACCGAACCGGTGCCGGAGCGCCTCCCGAAAAGGGCCGGAAGACCGGAACGACAACTTCCCCTGTCTCCCCGGCCTCTGCGGCCTCCCCGGCGCTCCGGAAGGCCACCTCCAACTCCATCCCCACGCACAGCTCTTCGGCCTCGACGACCTCCGTCATCATCCGGGGCCCCTCCGCGAGCTCGACCACGCCCGCCACGTACGGCGTGCGCTGCCCGAAGGGCGGCAGATCGTTGCGGTGGACGACGGACCAGGTGTAGAGGGTCGCCCGCCCGCTCGCGGCCTCCCAGGTCACGTCCTCGCTCCAGCAGTGGGGGCAGAACTCCCGCGGATAGTGGTGCGCGCGCCGGCACGCCGCGCAGCGCCGGACCAGGAGCCGCCCCCGGGCGGCCGCCTCCCAGTACGCCCTGGTGAAGGCGTCGGCCTCCGGCAGATCGAACCGGGGCGTTGCGCGCGGCCTCGCCGGATCCGTCACCCGAACCACCCCAGCGCGCCGTCCACCGACCACGTCTGCCACGACATCCCGAACAGCCCGACCACCGAGATCAGCGCCATCATCGAGTTCTGGCCCTGCTCGGCCCAGTCGTGGATCATGAGCGCGAAGTAGAGGAGGTTCAGCAGCAGTCCCCCGGCCAGCGCGACCGGGGTGAGGAAGCCCAGGATCAGGCCCAGGCCCAGTGCGAGTTCCGCGTACACCACGACGTACGCCATGACCCGCGGCCGGGGGGCGACGACCGTGTCGAAGCCGGAGCGCACGGCGTTCCACCGGTGCCTGGCGGCTATGTCCGCCGCCCAGGCGATGCCGCTCCCGGTCTCGAACCAGCTCTTCCTGTCCTTGTGCCGCCAGCTCTCCAGCCACCACAGGCCCAGGCCGATGCGCAGCACCGCCAGCCACTGCGCACCGGTGAGCCAGATCGTGTCCGTGTCCATGGACGCTCCCGCCGCCGACCGAATCTGACGGTACGTCAGTTTCAACCCCGGCGCTCCGTGCCGCAAGGGAGCGGAGGCCGGCACCGTGCGCGGCGGTGATCACCGGGGCTCCACAACCGGGCGGTCTGTGCCACGAGTCGCACCCACTCCCCCCCGTAGCCGTGATCAATCCGCAACCAATTCCGGTCTTGACCGAGACCCATCAACGGTGCGGGTGATTACGCTCCCGTTATGGCCGACTCCACACTGTCCCCGACCGCCGGTGCAAGCGCTCCCGCCGACCGTCCCGTCTACGTCGTCGGCGGCGGCCCGGGCGGTCTCTCCGTCGCGTACGCGCTGCGCGCGCAGGGGATACGCGCCGTCGTGCTGGAGAAGTCGGACCGGGTGGGAGCGTCCTGGCGGCGGCACTACGACCGGCTGCACCTGCACACCACCCGGCGTCTGTCGGCCCTGCCGGGGCTGCCCCTGCCGCGGCGGTTCGGGCGGTGGGTCTCCCGGGACAACGTGGTGCGCTACCTGGAGAAGTACGCCGAGCACCACGAGCTGGAGATCGTCACCGGCGTCGAGGTCTCCCGCATCGAGCGCACACCCGACGGCACCGGCTGGCTGCTGCACGCCACCGGCGGCCGGGAGCTGACCGGCGGCGCGGTCGTCGTCGCCACCGGCCACAACCACACGCCCCGGGTGCCCGACTGGCCGGGACTTCAGGACTACACGGGCGAGTTCCTGCACGCGTCCGCATACCGCAACGCCGGGCCCTACACCGGCCGTGACGTGCTCGTCGTCGGCGTGGGCAACACCGGCGCGGAGATCGCCGTCGACCTGGTCGAGGGCGGGGCCGCACGCGTACGTCTGTCGGTGCGCACCGCCCCGCACATCGTCCGCCGGTCGACCGCCGGGTGGGCCGCGCAGTACACGGGCGTACTCGTGCGGCGGCTGCCGGTCGGACTCGTCGACCGGCTCGCCCGGCCGATGGCCGGACTGAGCGTGCCCGACCTCTCGGCACACGGTCTGCCCCGCCCCGGAACCGGCCTGTACTCCCGGGTCACCGAGGGGTCGATCCCCGTCCAGGACGTCGGTCTCATCGACGCCGTGCGCAAGGGGACGGTGGAGGTCGTGGCGGCCGTCGACGGCTTCGAGGAGAGCAAGGTCGTCCTCGCCGACGGCAGCCGTATCGAGCCGGACGCCGTCGTCGCGGCCACCGGCTACGTCCGCTCCCTGGAGCCGCTGGTCGGCCACCTGGACGTGCTGGACGCACGCGGCAGACCCGTCGTCCACGGCGCCCGCACCCCGGACCACGCACCCGGTCTGTACTTCACCGGCTTCACCAACCCGATCAGCGGCATGATCCGCGAACTGGCCATCGACGCGCGGAAGATAGCCAGGGCGGTCGCGAAGACGAACGCGAAGAGCGGCGGCGGCCAGGTGTCCCGCCTGCTGACCTGAGCCGGGGGACGCCGGGTTCGCTGCAGAGCGTGCGCCGGGCGCGAGGTCGCGGGCCCATCAGGGCACGCCGAGTTCGAAGAGCACGTAACCCGCGTACGAGCCGGAGGCGACCGCGGCGACGGCGAGCAGCGTGAACCGCAGGACCGGTCCCAGGCGGCGCATGGCGACGGCGACGGGAATGAAGAGCGGGAACGCGGGGAGCAGATAGCGGGAGACGTTGGCGAATATCTGCTGGCTGCTGAGGACCAGCACGATGGTCAGGATCGTGTGGACCGTCAGGACGGCCGGTGGGCGCAGCCTGATGAGCAGCGGAGTCAGGATCAGCGCGAGCAGCACGGTGGCGACGGCGACGATGTCCGCGAAGGGGAAGGCCGCGAGGTAGTTGAAGTGGCCCACGGGGACGGACCGGAACACCGTGAGCGTGTACGTGCCGTAGTCGAAGGTGTGGGCCCACGCGCCCTTCTGCAGCTTGAAGTAGCCGCCCCAGTCGCCCATCCGGTGGCCGACCCAGAGCAGATAGCCGAGCAGTCCGAGCGGGGCCGTCACGGCCGCCGCGGCCGGACGCAGCAGATCGCCCCGGTGTCCGGCCCCGCCCCGGTGCCGCAGGATCGAGAGCAGCGCGGCGAGGCCGACGGCCGCGATCAGCGCGGCGGCCGTGGGCCGGGCCAGGCCGGCGGCGCAGGCGAGGATCCCCGCCGTCGGCCAGCGCCGGGTCATGACGGCGTGACAGGCCCAGACGGCCAGGGCGACGTAGACGGATTCCGAGTAGCCCGACCACTCCACACCGGACCCCGGCCACACCGCCCACAGACCCGCCGCGGCCAGCGCGGCCTGCCGCCCGCCGAGCCGGGCGGTGACCGTGTAGATCCCCAGGGCCGCCACGAACGAGGCGACGACGGAGACCAGGAGCCCGGCACCGAACAGACCGAGACCGGTGCACTCGGAGACGAGCCGCATCAGGGCCGGGTAGAGCGGGAAGAACGCCGCCGAGTTGCCTTCGAGGGTGATCAGGCCGGTGGCGCCGGGGACCGGGACGAGCGCCGGGTGGTAGCCGTGCGCGGCGATCTGCTGGTACCACCAGCCGTCCCAGGTGACGAGTACGTCCCAGGCGTGCGCGCCGCCACCGAAGCGCGGATGCTTGCCCCGGTAGTCGCCGGAGGATTGCAGCAGATGCAGGAAGACGGCGAACCCGATGAGCTTCAGGGTGCCGTACAACGCGAAGACCCGAAGGGCGTGGTGGCGGGCCGTGCGGCGCAGCCGCTGCCACCGGCCCCGTTCCGGGCGGGAATCGGGGGGCGCCGCGGGCGAGGGACCGGGCGGCCGGCCGGCCGGCAGGGCGGGCCATCCCGCCGGGGTGGTGCCGTGGTGAGTCGTGTCCGCGGAGTTCATCGTCAGGCCACGCTCTCCGTCCGGCGCTGACGCGGGCGGAACACCCAGGCCCGCAGGAGCAGGAACCGCAGCAGTGCCGCGGCCAGGTTGGCGGCGACCAGCACCGCCACCTCGACGGAGCGTGCGGCACCGGGCGCCTCGTGGTGCAGGGCGGCGAGCGCGCCGCCGGTGAGCAGCAGGCCGACCGCGAACACCACCAGCCCCCGGGCCTGTTGGCCCACCGCACCAACCCGGCCGCGCAGCCCGAAGGTGAGCCGCCGGTTCGCGGCCGTGTTGGCGAGGGCGCAGACCAGGAGCGCCAGGGCGTTGGCGGTCTGCGCTTCCCACGCGGGCCGCAGGGCCGTGTAGAGCAGCACGTGGGCGACGCTGCTCACCGCTCCGACGGCGGCGAAGCGCAGCAGCTGGGAGGCGGGCCCGCCCGGTGGTGCGCCGCCGTCGCCGCGACGCAGCTGCCCCACGGGCAGGACTCCGCGGGCGAGCGCCCCGCCGACGCGGGCCATGCCCCGCAGGTCGGCCAGGGCGGTGGGGAGGATCCTGACCCTGCTGTCGGGGTCGTCCACCCAGTCGACCGGTACCTCGTGGATGCGCAACCCGGCCCGCTCGGCGATCACCAGCAGTTCGGTGTCGAAGAACCATCCCGAGTCCTTCACCAGGGGCAGCAGCCGCATCGCGACGTCCCGCCGCACGGCCTTGAAACCGCACTGTGCGTCGGAGAAGCCGACGGCGAGGGTGGAGCGCAGAAGGACGTTGTAGCAGCGGGAGATCACCTCCCGCTTGGCGCCGCGCACGACGGTGGATCCGCGGGCCAGCCGGGTCCCTATGGCGATGTCGGAGTGCCCGGAGATCAGCGGCGCCACCAGGGGCAGCAGCGCCGTCAGTTCGGTGGACAGGTCCACGTCCATGTAGGCGAGCACCGGGGCGGTCGAGGACGTCCACGCGGCCCTCAGCGCCCGGCCCCGGCCCTTCTCGGCCAGCCGCATCCACCGCGTTCCGGGGAGTTCCGCGGCCAGCCGGGCGGCGATCCGCGGGGTGTCGTCCGTGCTGGCGTTGTCGGCGACGGTGATGCGGAAGGAGTAGGGGAAGGCCGCGCGCAGGTGCGCGTGCAGCCGCCGGACACTCGGTTCCAGATCCCGTGCCTCGTTGAACACCGGAACGACCACGTCCAGGACGGGCTCCGGGTGGTCCGGGGGCAGAGGTGTGCGCACGGGGAGGTGGTCCGTCGGGGGGACCGCTATGTCGTATGTCACGGTTTTCCCTGTTCTGCGTTCTGGCGCCGGGCATGCCGAAGGCGTTCGCGGCAGCCGCGTGATCACGGAATACGGAGGGCGGGAGCGGAAGGGCCGGAAGGAGCGGAAGGAGCGGAAGGGCCGGAAGGGGCGGAGGGTCTCTGAGGCCGGTGAGGCAGCGGGAGGCGGGGGCCGGGCTGCGCGGCCGGGGTCATCCTGAGCGGTATGGAGTGACGGTGGATGACGGGGCGTCGCCCGGGTACGTGGGCGTCGATGTCGTCCCCGTGGCCCGGCTCGTGGGAGGGGGCGACCCGTGCGCGGTGGCCGTGACCCCGGGCGGGTCCGGGGGCAACGAGGTGGGGAACACGGTGCCGGACGGGTCCGGGGCGGGAGCGGAGGTCGTCGCACCGGGGTCACCGGACGCGCCCGTGCCGGTCGGGGCGGCGGGCACGGTCACCGAGGCGGACGGCGTCGGTGTCGCGCCCGGCATGGTCGAGGGCGAGGGGCCGCCCGGCCGGGTCAGCGGGGCCTGGGGCCGGTCGGCGGCGGTTCCCCTGGGCAGCAGCACCAGGCCGGCGCCGAGTCCGGCCAGCACCAGGACCGAACCCACCGCCTTCTGCGCCATCCGGGTACGGCGGCGGGTGCGCACCCCGGCCCGCAGACGCTCCTGGTGCCGCGGCCGGAACGGGGTGTGTTCCCGGGTGTCGCGCATCATCCGCGCCAACTCCCGCTCGAAGTGGTCCATGGTCTCCCTCAACCCACCGGATCGATGACATCGGCCAGAAGCCGGCGCAGCCGCGCCACGCCACGGGTGGCGTGGGAGCGCGCGGTGCCCACCGGACAGCCCAGCGCCGCCGCGACCTGCTTCTCGGGCAGGTCCTGGTAGTAACGCAGCACCACCGCGGCCCGCTGCCCCGGCGTCAGCTGTGCCAGCGCCTCCTCCAGCCGGGAGCGCTCCGCCACGACGGCGGACACGTCCTCCGGCTGAGGCAGATCGGGCAGCTGGGCGACCGGACGCTCACCCCACCACCGCCGCCGGGCCGAGCGCGC
Source organism: Streptomyces sp. NPDC046197 (assembly GCF_040646295.1). Lineage (NCBI taxonomy): Bacteria > Bacillati > Actinomycetota > Actinomycetes > Kitasatosporales > Streptomycetaceae > Streptomyces > Streptomyces sp. NPDC046197. Next base: position 16,011 of record NZ_JBEYZY010000017.1, read on the forward strand.
CGCAGCCCGCGCCAGCACCTTGCGCACATACGCCTCCGGCGCCTCGTCGGCGACCTTGGGCCACACGAACCAGAGCTTGACCAGGGCCTCCTGCAGCAGATCCTCCGCCCGGTGCAGATCGCCCCCGCACAGCAGGCGCGCGAGGTGGAACAACGCCGACCAACGGGCCGCCACGAACCCGTCGAACCCTTCGGCCCGAGCTTGCTCCATCCGCACCGTCCCGCTTCGCCCTGTGCTTGCACCCATGAAAAAGACGTCGGGACCTCCCCCGCTATGCACCCGCCCGGCGTGATCCGGGTCACTGCTTGCGAGCAGGGCCCAGGGCTTTGCCTGCACAACCGTTCCTGACCTCGCGCGAGTTCAGTAATCTGACAGAGCGTCAGTTACTTGGCAGTCACGACAGGAGCGGGCGGAACGATGCTTGGATCAACCCACGGCACCCTCACCACCGACTCCCGCCGGGCCCGGGTCATCGCGTGCGGTCAGGAGCGGACCGGGACCGCCGTCCACGGCCGGGCGGCCGACGTGGGCGAGCTCGATGTCAGCGGCCGCCCGCTGCACGCCGAAGTCCCCGACCTGGACCGGTTCTTCCGGCCCGAGTCCGTCGCGGTGATCGGCGCCTCGGACACCGAGGGCCGGCCGAACACCGGCATCACCCGGCAGCTCGTCGCCTGGGCCGGGCGGGTCGGCGCGCGGCTGCATCCGGTGCACCCGAGCCGGCCGTCCGTCTTCGGCATCCCCTGCCTGCCCCGGGTCGCCGACCTGCCCGCGCCGGTCGACCTCGCCGTGGTGCTGGTCGCCGACCCCCTTCCGGTGATCGCGGAACTCGCCGAGGCCAAGGCGAGGTTCGCCGTCGTCTTCGCCTCCGGCTTCGCGGAGACGGGCGAGGAGGGCGCCCTCGCGCAGGCCCGGCTCGCGGCCGCCGTGGGGCGCTCCGGGCTGCGGCTGCTCGGCCCGAACACCAACCTCAACGCCTTCGAGGACTTCCGGGACGACCTCGACGGGCCCGCCATCGCCCTCATCACCCAGTCCGGCCACCAGGGGCGGCCCGTTTTCGCGCTCCAGGAACTCGGCATCCGGCTCTCCCACTGGGCCCCCACCGGCAACGAGGCCGACCTGGAGACCGCGGACTTCATCTCCTACTTCGCCGAGCGGCCCGAGGTCGGTGCCATCGCCGCCTACGTCGAGGGACTGAAGGACGGCCGTTCCTTCCTGCTCGCCGCCGACCGGGCCGCCCGGCGCGGGGTGCCCGTCGTCGCGGTCAAGGTGGGCCGCACCGAGACCGGCGCCCGGACCGCGGCCACCCACACCGGCAAGCTGACCGGTGCCGACGAGGTCGTCGACGCGGCCATGCGGCAGTACGGCGTCATCCGCGTGGACGGCCTCGACGAACTCCAGGACACCGCGGCCCTGCTGGCACGGGCCCGCGAACCCCGGGCCGACGGGGTCGTCGTGTATTCGATCTCGGGCGGCACGGGCGCGCACGTCGCCGACCTGGCCGACCGGGCCGGGCTCCGGCTGCCGGTCCTGTCCGGGGCCCGGCAGGCCGAGCTGCACCAGTGGATACCTCAGTACCTGAGCGTCGCCAACCCCGTCGACAACGGCGGCCACCCGGTCGGGGACTGGCGCGGCCGGAAGATCATCGACGCGATCCTCGACGACCCGGACGTGGGCGTGCTGATCTGCCCCGTCACCGGGCCGTTCCCGCCGCTGAGCGACAGGCTCGTACAGGACCTGGTGGACGCGGCGGAGCGGACGGACAAGCTGGTGTGCGTGGTGTGGGGGTCGCCGGTGGGCACCGAGGGGGCCTACCGGGAGGTCCTGCTGGGCTCCTCCCGGTTGGCGACCTTCCGCACCGTCGGGAACTGCCTCACCGCCGTCCGCGCCTGGCTCGACCACCACCGCTTCGCCCACCGCTACCGCTCGCCCTTCGACGAGGCACCGCGCACGCCCTCGCCGTCCTTCCGCAAGGCGCAGGCCCTGATGCGGCCCGGACAGCAGCTGAGTGAGCACGCGGCGAAGCAGCTGCTGCGGGCCTACGGCATCCGGGTGCCGCGCGAGCAGCTGGTGACCAGCGCGGCGGCGGCCGTGCGCGCGGCGGGCCTGGTGGGCTACCCGGTGGTGATGAAGGCCTCCGGCGCGCAGATCGCGCACAAGTCGGAGCTCGGGCTGGTGAAGATCGGGCTCACCTCTGCCAGCCAGGTGCGGGACGCCTACCGCGAGCTGACCGACATCGCCCGCTACGAGGGCGTCTCGCTGGACGGCGTACTGGTGTGCCAGATGGTCGAGCGGGGCGTGGAGATGGTCGTCGGCGTCACCCACGACGACCTCTTCGGGCCGACGGTGACCGTCGGGCTCGGCGGTGTGCTCGTCGAGGTGCTGCGGGACGCCGCCGTACGGGTGCCGCCCTTCGGCGAGGACCAGGCCCGCGCCATGCTCGCCGAACTGCGCGGCCGGGCCCTGCTCGACGGGGTGCGGGGGCGGCCCCCGGCCGACACCGACGCGCTCGTCGAACTCGTCCTGCGGGTGGAGCGCATGGCACTGGAACTCGGGGACCAGCTCGCGGAGCTCGACATCAACCCTCTGGTGGTGCTGCCCAGGGGGCAGGGAGCGGTGGCCCTGGACGCGCTGGCGGTGTGCCGCTGACATGGACGACTCCGCCGAGCGCTGGATACGGCACGCCACCGACCGCCACGTCCTTGGCATCACCCTCGACCGCCCGGAGGCCCTCAACGCCCTCACCCCCGACCTGCGTGAGCGCCTCGTCGCGCTGTTCACGAACGCCTCCGCCGACCCGGACGTACGGGCCGTCGTCCTCACCGGGACGGGCCGCGGTTTCTGCGCGGGAGCGGACCTGCGCGGGTCCGGCACGAACGGTGAGCGGATCGCCGGTGACGTGGCCCGCACCCTGCGCCTGGGCGCGCAGCGGCTGATCGGCGCCGTCCTCGACTGCGAGAAACCGGTGATCGCCGCCGTGAACGGCACCGCGGCCGGGCTCGGCGCGCATCTCGCGCTCGCCTGCGATCTCGTACTGGCCGCGGAGTCGGCCCGGTTCATCGAGGTGTTCGTACGGCGCGGGCTCGTGCCGGACGCGGGCGGCGGGTATCTCCTGCCGCGCCTGATCGGACCGCAGCGCGCGAAGGAGCTGATGTTCTTCGGGGACGCCGTCACCGCGGCGGACGCGGAGCGGCTCGGGCTGGTCAACCGTGTGGTGCCGGACGCGGAACTGGAGAAGACGGCCCGCGAGTGGGCCGTGCGTCTGGCCGCCGGTCCGACCCGCGCGCTCGCACTCACCAAGCAGCTCGTGAACGCCTCCCTGGACGGCGGCCGCGCCTGCGCGTTCGCCGCCGAGGCGGCCGCCCAGGAGATCAACATGACGACGGCGGACGCGCGGGAGGGAGTGACGGCCTTCACCGAGCGCCGAAGCCCCGGGTTCAGGGGGCGGTGAGGCTTCCCATCTGACGTACCGTCAGCTTCAATGAGGGGTGTGATGGGACAAGCAGGGACGGCCGAAGCCGCCGTCCGCTACCTGAGGTCCACCGGGACGGCTCCTGTCCGACCGCCCGTCGAGGCGCTGCCCCGTCCGGAGTTGCGGTGCGTGCGCGCGGACGAGCGGGCCCCCGTCGACCAGGGCGAGTTCCGGCGCGTGCTGGGGCACTTCGCGACGGGCGTCACCGTCGTCACGGCACCACCCGCCGATGGGGAGGACAGCCCCGCCGGCTTCGCCTGCCAGTCCTTCTCCTCCCTCTCCCTCGACCCGCCGCTGGTCGCCTTCATGGCCGGCCGTACGTCGACGACGTGGCCGCGGATCGCCCGGGCCGGCGTCTTCTGTGTGAACGTACTGAGTGCGCGCCAGCGCGAACTGTGCCGCCGTTTCGCGGTGAGCGGCGCGGACAAGTTCGCGGGCGTCGTCCACGACGCGGCCCCCGTCTCCGGGGCCCCCCGCCTCGCGGGCGCCCTCGCGTGGATCGACTGCACGGCCCACAGGGTGCACACGGGCGGGGACCACCTGATCGTGGTGGGGCGGGTGAACGCCCTGGGAACGAGCGACACCGAGGAAGCGCCACTGCTGTTCCACCGGGGCCGGTTCCTGTAGAGCCTGTCATGCGGTTCAGGCCTCCTGAGGCCTGCCCTGGCCCGCCGGCACGAGCAGGGTGGCGGGAACGGCCGGCCGCCGCCTGATCACCAGGGCCATCAGGGCCGCCGCCGCGCACAGCGCGCCGGAGGCGTACCAGATCACGTCGTAGGAGCCGAAGACGTCCCGGCCGACACCGCCGAGGTAGGCCACCAGGGCCGCGCCGACCTGGTGGGAGGCCAGCACCCAGCCGAAGACGATCGCACTGTCCTCGCCGTACTGCTCCCGGCACAGGGCCAGGGTGGGCGGGACCGTGGCCACCCAGTCCAGGCCGTAGAACACGATGAAGAAGAGCATCGGCGGGTGGACCTCCGGTGCCAGCAGCATCGGCAGGAACAGCAGCGAGACACCCCGCAGCGCGTAGTACACCGCGAGCAGACGGCGCGAATCGAAGCGGTCGGTGAACCAGCCCGAGGCGATGGTGCCGGCCACGTCGAACAGGCCGATGACCGCGAGCAGCGAGGCCGCCGTCGTGACGGGCATGCCGTGGTCGTGCGCGGCGGGCACGAAGTGGGTCTGGATCAGGCCGTTGGTGGAGGCGCCGCAGATCGCGAAGGTACCGGCCAGCAGCCAGAAGGGGCCGGTGCGGACCGCGGAGAACAGGACGGTGAGCGCCCGGCGGGCGGCACCGGGGGCCGGCTCCGGCTTGGGTACGTACTCCCGCGCGCCGTACGGCTTCAGGCCCAGGTCGGCCGGATGGTCGCGCAGCAGCAGCCAGACGAAGGGGACGACGGCGAGGGCCGCCAGCGCCACCGTGACCGCCGCCGGACGCCAGCCGTGCGACTCGACCGTCCAGGACAGGATCGGCAGGAAGATCAGCTGGCCGGAGGCGGAGGCCGCGGTGAGGATGCCGCTGACCAGGCCACGGCGGGCGGTGAACCAGCGTTCGGTGACCGTCGCCGCGAAGGCCAGCGCCATGGCGCCGGTGCCCAGGCCGACCAGCAGGCCCCAGCACAGCCACAGCTGCCAGGCCGTGGTCATCCACACGGTCAGTCCCGAACCGGCGGCGATCACGGTCAGCGCGACCGCGACCACCCGGCGGATGCCGAAGCGGTCCATCAGCGCCGCGGCGAAGGGTGCGGTGAGCCCGTACAGCGCGAGGTTGATCGAGACGGCGGCGCCGACGGTGCCGTGCGACCAGCCGAACTCCTGGTGCAGGGGGTCGATGAGCAGGCCGGGGAGCGAGCGGAAGGCGGCCGCCCCGGTGATCGTGACGAAGGTGACGGCGGCGACGAACCACGCGCGGTGCGGGGACGTCATGCGGCTCCGCCGCGTGCGGGCACGGCGGATGGACGGCGTTTCCCCGGCGGGCGCCGGCTCGGTTGTCTGAGTCACGTCATAGAGCTTCCGGCGCGGGACCCTCCGCATCGAGTGGCCCGAAAGACAGTGTTCGTTAGGATCGGGCCATGAGCCCAGGACCGCAGTTCCGCCCGCACCGCGTCGTCGTCCTCGCCCTCGACGGGCTGCTCCCCTTCGAAATGGGCATCCCGCACCGCATCTTCGGGCGGCCCAGGGACGCAGGGGGACGGCAGCTGTACGAGGTCGTGACCTGCTCGGTCCGGCCGCCGGGGCCGGTCGAGACGGACGCCGACTTCTCCCTCCACGTGCCCAACGGGCCGGAGGCCCTGGCCACCGCCGACACGGTGATCGTCCCGTCGTCGTACGAGCTCGGCCCGGTGTACGAGCACGGCGTGCTGACCGACGAACTGGCCGCGGCTCTCGCGCGGATCCGGCCGGGCACCCGCCTCGCCTCCATCTGCACCGGCGTCTACGTCCTGGCCGCCGCCGGGCACCTCGACGGCCGCCCCGCCACCACGCACTGGGCCGAGGCCGACCGCTTCCAGCGGATGTTCCCGCGTGTCGAGGTCAACGCGGAAGTGCTGTTCATCGACGACGGCGACGTCCTGACCTCGGCGGGCGTCGCGGCCGGGATCGACCTGTGCCTGCACATCGTGCGCCGCGACCACGGCACCGCGGTCGCCAACGAAGTGGCCCGGCGCACCGTCGTACCGCCGCACCGCGACGGCGGGCAGGCGCAGTTCATCGACCGTCCCGTGCCGGACCCGCAACTGGCCACCACGACCGCGGCACGGGCGTGGGCGCTCGGCCGGCTGCACGAACCGATCCAGCTGCGGGACATGGCCGGGCAGGAGTCGATGTCCGTACGGACCTTCACCCGGCGCTTCCGCGAGGAGGTCGGGGTCAGCCCCGGGCAGTGGCTCACGCAGCAGCGGGTGGAACGGGCCCGGCACCTCCTGGAGTCCACGGACCTGTCCATCGACCAGATCGCCCAGAACGCCGGCTTCGGCACGGCCCAGTCAATGCGCCAGCACCTCCAAACAGCACTCGGCGTCACACCCACCGCCTACCGACGGACCTTCCGTACCACCAGGACGTGAGCAGGGCCCCGGACGTCAATTCGTGAACACGGATCTGTCCGTCAGAACGTGAGCACAGCCCTGGCCACCCGCCCCGCCTCCGCGTCCGCGCTCGCCTTTTCGAAGTCTTCGACGGGGTAGGTCCGGGTGACCAGTTCGTCGAGGAGGAGGTGGCCGGTGCGGTACAGGCCGGCGTAGCGGGCGATGTCCCGTTGGGGGCGGGAGGAGCCGTAGCGGCAGCCCAGGACGGACTTGTCCAGGTACAGGGAGGACACGAGGAAGGACGCCTCCGCCGTCGCGGGGGGCACGCCGAGCAGGATCGCCTGGCCGTGCCGGTCCAGCAGGTCGATCGCCTGGCGGATCAGCTCCACCCGGCCCACGCACTCGAAGGCGTGGTCGGCTCCGGTGGGAAGGACGTCCTTCACGCCCTGCGTCGAGGTGAGGAAGTCGGTGGCGCCGAACCGCCGGGCCACCGGCTCCTTCGCCGGGTTGGCGTCCACCGCGACGATCCGCGTGGCGCCCGCGATCCGCGCTCCCTGGATGACGTTGAGGCCGATCCCCCCGGTGCCGATGACCAGCACACTGTCCCCGTGCTCCACACGGGCGCGGTTGAGGACGGCACCCACCCCGGTCAGCACGCCGCAGCCGATGAGCGCGGCGGACGGCAGCGGGATGTCCTCCGGGACGCGGACCGCCTGCACGGCCTTGACCACCGTGCGTTCGGCGAAGGCCGAGTTGGACGCGAACTGGTACAGGGGGCGGCCGTCCCGCGTGAACGGCCGCCCCGGCCGCCCGATCGCCCGGCGGCACATCGTCGGCCGGCCGCGGTCGCAGTCGGCGCACGTACCGCAGTTGGCCAGCGTGGACAGGGCCACATGGTCCCCGGGCGCAACGTGCGTGACGCCGGCGCCCACCGCCTCCACCACACCGGCGCCCTCATGGCCGAGCACCACGGGAACCGGGAACGGTATGGTCCCATCCACCACCGACAGGTCGCTGTGGCACAGCCCGGCCGCCGAGATCGCCACCCGCACCTCGCCCGGTCCCGGATCCCGTACCGCCAGATCGTCCACGACCCGGACCCGCTTGCCGTCGAACACCACACCGCGCATTCCGCAGCCCCCTCAGCTCTTGGGTTCCCTCGGCAGGCCGAGCACGCGCTCGGCGATGATCGTGCGCTGGATCTGGTCCGAGCCGCCGTAGATGGTGTCGGCCCGGGAGAAGAGGAACAGGTGCTGCAGCGCGTCCAGTTGGTAGGGCACCCCCGGCGACCAGGGCGACGGACCGGCGCTCGCCGCGGCCCCGCGCACCTGCATCGCCAGTTCGCCGAGCCGCTGGTGCCAGCCGGCCCACAGCAGCTTGGCCACGCTGGGGGCGCCCGCGTCGCCCGAACCGCCCAGGGTGCGCAGGGCGTTCCAGCGCATGGCGCGCAGTTCGGCCCACTGGCGGACCAGGCGGTCCCGTACGACGGGGTCGTCCGCGGCGCCGGTGTCGAGGGCCGTGCGTACGACCCGACCCAACTCCTCGGCGAAGCCGATCTGCTGGGCGAGCGTGGAGACCCCGCGTTCGAAGCCGAGCAGGCTCATCGCGACCCGCCAGCCGGCTCCCTCACCGCCGACGACGTGCTCCGAGCGTGCGCGTGCGCCGTCGAGGAAGACCTCGTTGAAGTCGCTGGTGCCGGTCATCTGGCGGATCGGGCGGACCTCGATGCGGCCGGGCTGGTCCATGGGAACAAGCAGGAAGCTCAGGCCCCGGTGGCGGGGGGCGGCGGGGTCGGTCCGGGCCAGCAGGAAGCACCAGTTGGCCTCCTGGGCGAGTGAGGTCCAGATCTTCCGGCCGGTGACGCGGTACGTCCCGGCCCCGTCCCGTACGGCCGTGGTGCGCACGCCGGCCAGGTCGGAGCCGGCGCCGGGCTCGCTGTAGCCCTGGCACCACAGTTCCTCACCGGCGGCGACCGGGGGCAGGAAGCGGGACTTCTGCTCGTCGGTGCCGTGGGCGATGAGGGTGGGGGCGAGGAGGTTCTCGCCGATGTGGCCCGAGCGGGGCGGCGCTCCGCAGCGGGCGTACTCCTCGGCCCAGGCGACCTGCTGGGTGAGGGTGGCGGTGCGGTTGCCGTACCCGGACACGGGCCAGCCGAGGCCTATCCAGCCGGCCCGTCCCAGGGTGCGCTCCCAGGCGCGGCGGTCCGAGGCGAGGTCGGCGTGCTCGGCCAGCCAGGCGCGGACCTCGCCGCGGAACGCCGCGTCCTCAGGGGTGAATCCGAAGTCCATGGAGGCCTCCCTTGTAATCACCGGCCGACGTCCGCGCC
>NZ_JBEYZY010000017.1:24928-82263 GCF_040646295.1 Streptomyces sp. NPDC046197
GCCCCCAGGACCGCGGGCGCGACCAGCCACGCCGAACCCGCAGCCGCCACAGCGCAAACGCCCCCGAGCTCTCAGGCGTTCGGCCGCAGCCCGCCCAATCACCGGCCGACGTCCGCGCCCCCAGGACCGCGGGCGCGACCAGCCACGCCGAACCCGCAGCCGCCACAGCGCAAACGCCCCCGAGCTCTCAGGCGTTCGGCCGCAGCCCGCCCCGCGCCGCCCTCTCCATCGACTCCAGCTGTTCCAGCAGCGGCATGGGGTCCGTGCCCACCGTGCCCGGCAGGAGGTCGGCGATGCGCTCGGGGGTCCAGGAGCCCTCCGCGTAGGCCGCCCGCAGTTCTCTCGGCTGCGCCCAGACCGCGATCTTGGGGCCGGCGACCGTGTAGACCTGGCCGGTGATGCGCTGCTCCTTCGCGCGGTCCGACAGCAGGTAGACCACCAGGGCCGCCACGTCCTCGGGGTCGCCGATCTCCTTCAGCTCCATCGGGACGTTCACCGACATCCTGGTCCGGGCCACCGGGGCCACCGCGTTGGCGGTCACACCGTACTTGTGCAGGCCGAGCGCGGCGCTGCGCACCAGCGAGATGATCCCGCCTTTCGCCGCGCTGTAGTTGGCCTGCGAGACGGAGCCCTGGTGGTTGCCGCTGGTGAAACCGATCAGGGTGCCCGAGCGCTGCTGCCGCATCACCGCCGACGCCGCCCGGAACACCGTGAACGTGCCCTTGAGATGGGTGGCGAGCACCGGGTCCCACTCCTCCTCGGCCATGTTGAAGAGCATCCGTTCACGCAGGATCCCGGCCACGCACACGGCGCCGTCCAGCCGTCCGTACGACCTCAGGGCCGTATCGACGATCCGCTGTCCCCCGGCCATCGTGGAGACGTCGTCGGCGACCGCGACCGCGTCCCCGCCCGCCGCTTCGATCTCCTTGACCACCGCCTCGGCGACCTCGTCGGCCGGTGCGGCGCCGTCGACGGACACGCCGTAGTCGTTGACGACGACATGGGCGCCCTCGGCGGCCGCGGCGAGGGCGACGGCCCGTCCGATGCCGCGTCCGGCGCCCGTCACGGCGACGACCTTGTCTGCCAAGAAGTTCCCCACACCCGGCCCCTTCCCGTGGTTTCTGACGGACCGTTAGATTCTATGTCCGGGCGGACGGCCGCGGACAAGCCCCGGGAAGGACCGAGATGCCACTGCCGGAGGAGTTCCACGACATCGCCAAGCGCGTGAACAACTGGGGCCGTTGGGGAGCCGACGACGAGATCGGCACCCTCAACCTGATCACCGACGAGGTGGTACGCGAGGCCGCCGCCCAGGTGCGCAGCGGGCGGCGGGTACCGCTCGCCCTGCCCCTGAAGCAGGACGGCGTGCAGACCGGCGTGATTCCGGGCCGGGTCAACCCGTTGCACGTGATGGTGCAGATCAACCAGGAGCTCTTCGGACCGGGGACGGTCGCGTGCAGCGACGACGTTGTGACCATGGGACTGCAGGCGGCCACCCACTGGGACGCGCCGGCCCATGTCTCGCACTCGGGCAGGCTCTACAACGGCCGCCCCGCAGGCTCCGTCACCGCGCACGGCGGCGCCGCGCTCTGCGGCATCGACAAGGCCCGGCACATCGTCTCGCGCGGGGTGCTGCTCGACGTCGCCCGCGCGCGGGGCGTCGACCGGCTCGACGGCGGGCACGCGGTCACCACCGAGGACCTTGAGGCCGCCGAGGACCTGGCCGGCACCCGGGTGCGCGCCGGGGACATCGTGCTGGTGCGGACCGGGCAGGTGCAGGTGTATCTCGCGGGCGACCCGCACGGCTACGGCCATCCGTCGCCGGGCCTCTCGGTGCGCACGCCGGAGTGGTTCCACACGCGCGACGTCGCGGCCGTGGCCAACGACACGCTCACCTTCGAGGTATTTCCGCCGGAGATCGAGGACTTGTGGCTTCCGGTGCACGCCCTGGACCTGGTGGAGATGGGAATGCCCCAGGGCCAGAACTGGAACCTCGAAGAGTTGTCCACAGCCTGTGGAGAAGAGGGCCGCTACACATTCCTGCTGTCGGCGATGCCAGAACCGTTCGTCGGCGCCACGGGAACACCCGTCGCTCCGGTGGCCGTTCTCTAGACCCTGCCGCCGGGCCCCGTCGCCAGGCCCTGCCCGCCGGGCCCCGTACGCCAGGCCCTGTCGGCGAAGGCGCGTTTGCCGTCAGCGGCCGGACCGTCGGGCGTACCCGGCTGGCGGCGCGCCCATGCCCGCCCCGAGCACGGCATCGCGCGCCGCCATCCGACTCCGGCGCACCGACCCCACCCCCTCGGCCCTGAAAGGGACCGGCGGACGCCGACCTCACGACTCACACTCGTCGAGGGCCTCCGTCAACCGGACCCTCGTCGTCCCCTCGCGGCGAATCGCTGATCCCAAGCGTGATCACACGGACACGAGCCGTCAACACCAGCGCTGCGATTTACCCGTTATGCCGGATTCATCATGGGCGCGCACGGAAGCATCCCCCGGCGCACAGCCTGCTTCGGACCGATGCGGAACAGCGACTTCTGCAACCATGCTCCGGGCGGCCGCACCCCGGCCTACACCGCCTCGTACGTCAGACCCTCGTACGCCGCCGTGTCGCACGTGCCGTAGGCGGCGGGTGCCGCCGCTCGCGCGGCGGACGCACAGCGGTCCAGTTCGCACCAGATGCGTTTGCCCGCGCCCTCCAGGCTCCAGCCCCAGCGGTCCGCGAGGCCGTCGACGAGGGCGAGGCCGCGGCCACCGGTGGCGTCGTCACCCACGCAGCGGGGTACGGGAGCCCGCGTGCTGTTGTCGGCGACCTCCAGGCGCACGGTGGCCGCCTCCGCCGCCGCACCGGGCAGCGACAGCCGGAGCACCGCCGGACAGCCGGTGTGCACCACGGCGTTGGTCACCAGTTCGGAGACGAGCAGGATCAGGGTCTCGGCGAGCGCCTCGTCGGCCTCTATCCCCGACCCGGCAAGCCGGGAGCGGGCCCACTTCCGGGCTCGACCCACCTCCGCGGGGTCGGGCCGGATCTCCAGCTGCACTTGAAGCACCTGCACCGCTCACACCATCCGAACCGGCGGACACATGACCCCGCACCGGGCGAGGGCCACGATCGTAGCCATTTTCTGCATGGCCAGAACAACGGCCAGAGCAAGGGTCACGGACCGTGACTCCCTTACCAGCAAGCATGGTTGACGTACTGTCACCGCGACAAGCGCTTCAGGCATATTCCCGCGAGAAGGAGTACTCGTGCGGCATACTGTGCGACGCTCGTCCCGGGGGGTCGAACAGACGGGCGCGGAGGGCGTCCTGGCCCTGCAAACAGCGGGGCGCACCGCCCGAGCCGGCCCCACGGCAGGGGCGGCACCGGGATGGCTCGTGCTCGGAACCACTCGCATTGCACACAAGGTACCCGAGCCGGACGGCGACTCCAGGACGTGACGAGTCACACCTAGGACACAACCAGATATCAACGCTCCGTAGTTCCGGTATGCCACGATCCGTGACATCCCGGCGCGCCGCTCGCCGTCGCCGCAGCCCAGCGGCCTTTCACCGCCCGGGGCCCAGGAGATCGCGGGCGAGCAGCTCCTCACTCTGTGTAATCCCGCCACCACGGTGGGCCCGCACCCACGTTCGCTTCAGGTGCAGCTGCACCTCGGTCTCCCAGGTGAAGCCCATGCCGCCGTACACCTGGAGGCAGTCGCGCACCCCGCGCACGGCGGCCTCGTCGGCGAGGAGCCGCGCCGCCGCGATGTCGGGGATGTCGCCGGTGACCGCGGCGGCGTACACCGCGGCGCGGGCCGTTTCCGCGCGGACCAGCATGTCCGCGCACAGGTGCTGCACCGCCTGGAAGGCTCCGATCGGCCGCCCGAACTGTTCCCGCGTCCGGGCGTGTTGCACGGCGAGCTCGCAGGCGCGCGTGGCCGTGCCGAGCTGCTCGGCGGCGGTGAGCAGGACGGCCACCGGGTCGGGCCCGTCCGGCCCCTCGGGATCGTCCGGCCCCTCCGGATCGTCCGGCCTGTCTGTATCACCCTGCCTGTCCAGACCGTCCGGCCCCTCCGGTCCGGACGCCCGCACCCGGTGCAGGGGCGTCAGCGGGTCAACCGACCGCAGCGGTACGGCGCCGACGGCGTCGCCGAGCACGACGTCCGCCTCCGCCAGCCACTCCACCAGGGCGCCGTCGACGGACGTCACGACCACCTCCCCGGTGGCCGCGCCGGGCACGCTCCCGGCGGCGAGGTGGGTGGCCAGCACCGGGCCCGGCAGCAGCGCCCGGCCCATCTCCTCGAACACCAACACGGCCTCGGGCAGACCGAGTCCGACCCCGCCCTCCGCCTCCGGCAGCCGCAGCGCGAAGACACCCGCCGCCCCGAGCTCCCGCCACAGCACCCGGTCCAGACCCGGCTCCGCGGCGGCCGCCCGCAGCGCCCCCGCGTCGAACCGGCGCTCCAGCAGCTGCCGTGTCGCCTCCCGCAAGGCCCGCTGTTCGCCGGTGAGTTGGAACCGCATACGGCAGCTCACCGCCCCTTCGGCAGACCTAGGACGCGCTCGGCCACGATGTTGCGCTGGATCTGCGAGGTGCCGGCGGCGATGGTGTACGACAGGGAGGAGAGCCGGCCGAGGACCCAGGGCCGGTCCAGGTCGAGGGAGTCCTGGCCCAGCACCTCGGCCGCCGCGTCGTACAGCTCCTGGCGCGCGAGCGAGTACCGCAGCTTGAAGACCGATCCGCCGGTGCCGGGAACGCCCCCCGTCGCCTCGGCCTCGCTCACGTTCCACTGCGTCAGCCGCCACAGCGCACGGAACTCGGCGTTCAGCCTGCCCAGCCGCCGCCGCAGGGCGGGGTCGTCCCAGGTGCCGTTCTTCCGCGCCCGGCCCGCGAGGTCGCCCAGCACACGGCGGCAGGCCACGACCTCGCCGACGAAGGCCGTACCCCGCTCGAAGGAGAGCGTCACCATGGTCACCCGCCAGCCGTCGTTCTCCGCCCCGACCCGGTTGGCCACCGGCACCCGCACCTCGTCGAGGAACACCTCGGCGAACTCCGCCGACCCGGCGAGCGTGCGCAGCGGCCGCACCGTGATGCCCGGCGCGCCCATCGGCATGGCCAGCCAGGTGATGCCCCGGTGCTTGGGCGCCGTGGGGCCGGTGCGCACCAACAGCTCGCACCAGTCGGCGACTTCGGCGTGCGAGGTCCAGATCTTGGAGCCGCTCACCACGTAGTCGTCGCCGTCCCGCCAGGCGCGCGTGCGCAGTGCCCCGAGGTCGGAGCCGGCGTCCGGTTCGCTGAACCCCTGGCACCACACCTCGTCGCCGCGCAGGATCGGCGGCAGCCAGCGCGCCCGCTGGCCGGCGGTGCCCTCTGCGGCGATGGTCGGCCCGGCGTGCAGCAGTCCGACGAAGTTGGCGCCCACATAGGGCGCCCCGGCCTGCTCCGTCTCCTCCAGGAAGATCAGCCGCATGGTCGGTGAGGCGTCCCAGTGGACGTCGGCGTACCCGGCGTCGTAGAGCATCCGCTGCCAGCCGAGGTCGTAGGCCCGGCGCCCCGGCCAGTCGTCGGGGGACGGCTTGGGCGGCAGGCTCGGCAGCGTCTTCGCCAGCCACGCCCGCAGCCGTGCCCGGAACTCCTCCTCCTCGGGCGTGTACGACAGGTCCATGGGCGGGGCTACCGGTCGAAGTCCAGGTCCAGCATGCGGATCGCGTTGCCCCGCATCAGCTTGTAGACCGTCTCGTCGTCCAGGCCCTTCACATGGTCGAGGGCGACCTCCCTGGTGTGCGGGAAGGTCGAGTCGACGTGCGGGTAGTCGGTCTCGAAGGTGGCGTTGTCGCGGCCGACCACGTCGAGCGAGGCGACGCCGTGCCGGTCGCGGAAGAAGCAGCAGAAGACCTGCCGGTAGTAGTACGTCGACGGCGGCTGCGGGATCGTCTCCCGCACCCCGCCCCAGGCCCGGTGCTCCTCCCACACGTCGTCGGCGCGCTCCAAGGCGTACGGGATCCAGCCCATCTGTCCCTCGGAGTAGGCGAGCTTGAGCCGCGGGAACCTCACCAGCACCCCGCTGAACAGGAAGTCCATCATCGAGGCCATCGCGTTGTTGAAGGAGAGCGAGGCCTGGACGGCGGGGGGCGCGTCCGGGGACGCGGCCGGCATCTGGGAGCTGCTGCCGATGTGCATGTTGACGACCGTGCCGGTGTCCTGGCAGACGGCGAAGAAGGGGTCCCAGTGGCCGGAGTGGATCGAGGGCAGCCCGAGGTGGGTGGGGATCTCGGAGAAGGTCACCGCCTTCACCCCGCGGGCCGCGTTGCGCCTGATCTCCTCGACCGCCAGCCCGACGTCCCACAGCGGGATCAGGCACAGGGGGACGAGCCGGCCGCCGCTGTCGCCGCACCACTCCTCGACCATCCAGTCGTTGTAGGCGCGCACGCAGGCCAGCGCGACCTCCTTGTCGTGCGCCTCGGCGAAGGTCTGCCCGCAGAAGCGGGGGAAGGTCGGAAAGCACAGGGAGGCCTCGACGTGGTTGAGGTCCATGTCCCTCAGCCGCTCGGCCGGGTCCCAGCAGCCGCGCCGCATCTCCTCGCGGGTGATGCCCTCCAGCGTCATCTCGTCGCGGTCGAAGCCGACGGCGGCGATGTTGCGCTTGTAGGGGAACTTCAGGTCCTCGTAGATCCACCAGTCGGTGGGAGGGCCCTGCGGATCCATGGTGATCTGGTACTTGCCGCCCACGTAGGCGAGTTCGCCGATCCCGGCGGTGAGCGGCTTGGGACCGCGGTCACGGTACTTCTTCGGCAGCCAGGTCTCGAAGAGGTGCGCGGGCTCGATCACGTGGTCGTCGACGCTGATGATGCGGGGCAGTTCCGAGGCGCTCGTGGTCATGGGTCCCCTCCGCCGTACCACTGAACTGACGGTGCGTCAGATCGACTGTCAAGCAGGCTAGCCCCGCACCCCTGGACCGACAAGGCGACCGGCCCTACGCTCTGCGCATTGTCTGACGCCCCGTCAGTTACAAGGGGGACCGCCGTGAACGACACCGCACACGCCCTTGGTTCCGCACCCACGCTCTGGGAGCTCGTCAGCCGCCGCGCCGAGCTCAGCCCCGGCCTGCCCGTGTTCCTGCAGGACGACCGGAGCCTGACCTTCGGCGAGCTCCACGACCGCGCCGAGCGGGTGGCGGCCGGGCTGTACGGCATGGGCGTACGCGCCGGCACGGTCGTCGCCTGGCAGCTGCCCACCCGGATCGAGACGGCACTGCTGTCCTTCGCGCTGGCCCGCCTCGGTGCCGTGCAGACCCCCGTCATCCCCTTCCACCGGGACCGCGAGGTGGGCTTCGCGCTGCGCGAGGCGAAGGCGGAGTTCTTCGCGGTGCCCGGGGTGTGGCGCGGCTTCGACCACACGGAGCTGGCCCGGCGGCTGGGCGCCAAGGGCGTCTTCGAGGTGTACGAGGCACTGCCGGACGGCGATCCCGCGGTCCTGCCCCCGCCGCCCGCGGACGGCACCACCGTCCGCTGGATCTACTGGACCTCGGGTACGACGTCCGACCCCAAGGGCGTGCTGCACACCGACCGTTCGCTGATCGCGGGGGGCGCGTGCCTGGCCCACGCGCTGCGCCCGACGGCCGGCGACGTGGGCTCGATCGCCTTCCCGTACGCGCACATCGGCGGCCCCGACTACACGGTGATGCTGCTGCTCTACGGCTTCCCGGCGGTGCTGTTCGAGCAGTTCGCGCTGCCCGGGGCGCTGGCCGGATACCGGCGGCACGGGGTGACCATCGCCGGTGGGTCGACGGCGTTCTACTCCATGTTCCTGGCCGAGCAGCGCAAACAGCCGGGCGTGAAGCTGATCCCGACGCTGCGGCTGCTGGCGGGCGGCGGGGCGCCCAAGCCGCCCGGCCTCCACCACGCCGTGGTCCGCGAGATGGGCGTGCAGCTCACCCACGGATACGGCATGACCGAGGTGCCGATGATCACCATGGGGGCACCGGACGACAGCGCGGAGAACTTGGCGACGACGGAGGGGCGGCCCCCGCAGGGGATGGAGATCCGCCTCGTGGACGGGGAGGTCCGGCTGCGCGGGGAGGCCGTGTGCCGGGGCTATCTGGACCCGGCACAGACCGCCGAGGCGTTCGACGCGGACGGGTTCCTGCGCACCGGTGACCTGGGACATCTGACGGACGGCGGACACCTGGTGCTCACCGGCCGGCGCAAGGACGTCATCATCCGCAAGGGCGAGAACATCTCGGCCAGGGAGATCGAGGACCTGCTGCACCGGCACCCGGCGGTCGGGGACGCCGCCGTGGTCGGGCTGCCGGATCCGGAGCGCGGGGAACTGGTGTGCGCGGTGGTGGAGCAGCCCCCCGGGGCCGCGGAACTGACCCTGGACGCGGTGACGTCCTTCCTGCGCTCCCAGGGACTGTCGGTGCACAAGCTGCCGGAGCGGCTGGAAGTGGTGGACGCCCTCCCGCGGGGCGAGACACTCCGGAAGGTGCTCAAGTACCAGCTGCGCGAACGCTATTCGGGCACGGTGAAGTAACGGGCGAAAGCGGGCACGATCTCCGCCTCCCCCACGTTGCCGTCCCCGTCGGCGTCGAGTCCCGCGGCGATCACCCGGGCGATGTCGTCCGGCACCCCGAGGACCCTGAGCACACGCGCGGTGTCCTCGACGGTGGCGGCGCCGTCGCCGTCCGCGTCCGCGACGGCCAGGGCGGCGTGCAGGAAGGGGCGGGCGATCTCGGCGAACCGGTCCGGGTTGTCGCGCAGGCGCTTGACCGCGCCGCCCACGAACTCCTCCCGGGTGATGCGCTGGTCGCCGTCCCGGTCCGCGATCCCGGCCATGCCCTGCCAGAAGGCCTCGGCACCGGCGTACAGGTCCTGTCCCTTGTCGGAGCGGGCGGCGGTGCCGAACTCCGCGAGCAGCGCCTTGGCCGCCACGCTGAAGTCCTCGCGGTCGATGTAGCCGTTGCCGTCCTGGTCGAAGGTGGCGAACCGGGCCCCGATCCTGCGCTCGTACTCGCTGCTGACCATCTCTTCTAGAGCCGCCTCACATGTGGGGTGCATCTGGCAGGGAGCGTACGACGGGAAGGGCCGTCCGCGGACTGGAATCGACGGTTGTGCCAAGACCGGGGGAATTCTGCGACAACTGAGTGGCACGGCGGCGGGCGGGGACGGCGCGCGGGGGTCAACCGCGTGCGGCGCCGCGTGCCGTGGTGAACCGCGTGCTGTGGTGCGGCGCACGGTGGTGAACGGCGCGCGTCTGCCGCGCCGGTGTGCGGTCCGGGTCAGGCGGACAGTGGTTCGTCGTCCACCGCCGCCGCGAGGTCCGGGTAGACGTCGAACAGGCGGCGGATCCCGAGGGCGCCGAGCACGCGGTTGACGTGGGAGCCGTCGACGGCGCCGCGGGCCGGCAGGATCAGGCGCAGGCGGCCCTGGCAGGAGCGGATCAGGCGGCGGGCGGCTATCAGGACGCCGACGCCGCTGGAGTCGCAGAAGAAGACCTCCGAGAGGTCCAGGACCAGATGGTGGTGGCCCTGGGCCACCACCTCGTGCACCCGCTGGCGCAGGACCGGCGACGACACCAGATCCAGTTCGCCCGAGACCTGGAGCACGCTCCACTCGCCCTGTTCGTCATCGGTCACCTTGAACGCCACGGCCCGCCCTCCGCTCGCCGGAACTTCCCCGGAACCGCTCAGAACGGAAGCAGTTCCTACGCTTCTTTCCGCGCGGCTGCCCAGCGGCCGTTCCCTGAAACACCGCGCGACAAACCGATACCGATCACTCAAGGACTTGTTTCAGTCACCTTCGATCGTGTTCGATCGGAGTTGGTCGGAAAGTGCAGGGGTAGGCGAGACGGAAAGCGCCAGCCGCCCAGGGCCTCGCCCTCTACCACCGGCGGCTCGTCGGGGGGCGCACATTGCCACAAAGGGGCGTGCGCTGTCAGACGTGCCGACTACATTCGAGGAGACGGCCGGCGGACGCTGGACAGGACAGACCGGGACAGAAGCACGGCACGAACAGGCGCAGAGGGGGCCGCATGGCGAAGAAGGACGCACCGCCCCGCTGGGACCGCAAGATGCAACAGCGGCTCGCACGCGGAGAGGCGGCCGCCCTCGGCGAGCTCTACGACCGTTTCGCCTCGCTCGTGCACGGCCTCGCCCACCGCGTCCTCGGGGACGAGCGGGCCGCCGACGGCATCACCCGCGAGGTCTTCGCCCACGTGTGGGAACACCCCGACGCCTACGACCCGAGGGAGGGGCCCCTGCGTGCCTGGGTCGCCGGCCTGACCCACCGGCTCGCCGTGCAGCGGCTGCGTACCACCGAGACCGCCGCGCTGGCCCGCGGCGGCCAGGGCTCCGCCGAGGAGCTGGAGCGCAAGGTGCGCCGCGCCTCGGTCGCCGCCCGGGCCGACTACATCGTCCACTCCATGC
Organism: Streptomyces sp. NPDC046197; assembly: GCF_040646295.1. NCBI lineage: Bacteria > Bacillati > Actinomycetota > Actinomycetes > Kitasatosporales > Streptomycetaceae > Streptomyces > Streptomyces sp. NPDC046197. The sequence goes on from NZ_JBEYZY010000017.1 coordinate 35,338, forward strand.
CCACGCCACTGCGGGCCGCCCTGGAGCTGGCCTACTTCCAGCGCCGCGACTACCGCCAGACCGCCGTCGACCTCGACGTCACCGAGGACGAGGCCCGCCGCCGGCTCCGCCTCGGCCTCCAACTGCTCTCCACCGCCCACGAGACCGGAGCCCCGGGGGCACCACCCGGATACGGGGGTGCGGCGTGAGCGGAGCGAGCGGGTTCGAGGCGTACGACGAGCACGGCGGACACGACGAGAAGGAGCACCCCGCGGAGAACGACGGCCACGGCACCTCCGGTGCCGACTCCGGCTCCGGTACGGATGCCGGTTCAAGTGCCGGACCCCGCGGACCCGGCGGGCCCGGCGGTCCGCCGGGCCGGGACGGTCGCGACCCGGCCCGGCCGCCCCGCATACCGATGCCCCGCGCCTCGGTCGAGGACACCGGACGACCGCTGCCCGCGCTGGAGGACCTGGACGAACCCCCACCGCGGGTCGAAGCGCCGGCCGGAAGGCCGGCGCCCCTCGTGCTGGAGCACCACGTCCTGAAGTCGCTCCTCGGTGCGTGGGCGCTGGCCGCCTGCTCACCGGAGGAGACCGCGGCCGTCGAGGAGCACCTCGGCGAGTGCGGCGGCTGCGCGGACGAGGCGCTGCGCCTGAGGGAGGCCGTCGGTCTGCTCCACCGGCCCGACAGCCTCGACCTGGATCCGAGCCTGCGCACCCGGGTTCTGGAGCACTGCCTGGACCGGCGGCCGCCGCGCATCCCGGTGCCCGACTGGGCGGACCCCTACGACGCCGAGACCGCGCGGCTCGACGCGCTGCTGCAGGACATAGGGGACGCCGAGTGGCACGCGCCGGTGCGGCTGCGCTGGTTCGACGGCGAGAACGCAAAGAGCGCAGACCGGCGTACGACCGTCGCCGGGGTCATCGCCCACCTGCTGAGCGTGGACGGACTGGTCGCGGGGGCGCTCGGGCTGGACGACCCGCTCGGGGACGTCGCCGCCGAGGGCCGGAACCCGGCGGCGCGCACCGAGGCGTACTGGCGCGCCTCGCACTTCCCGCCCACCCGGTCCGTACGGCCGCTCTGGCGGGAGCAGACGCACGCCCTCGTGCGGACGGTGTCCTTCACCGGCGGCACCTCGGGGAAACTTCCGGTGTCCTACGGCGAGTTCGAGCTGCCGCTGCGCGACGCCATGCTCGACCGGGCCTTCGAGTGCTGGGTGCACGCGGAGGACATCGCCGAGGCGGTCGACTATCCGTACGAGCCGCCGGCCCCGCGCCATCTGCACGGGATGCTCGACCTGGCGGCCCGGATGCTGCCGAGCGTGCTCGCCGCACGCCGCCGCGCCGGGCTGGCCTCGCCCGGCCGGGCCCGGCATCTCGTCCCGGCGGGCGAGCCCGGGCGCAGCCTGCGGCTGGAGATCGAGGGGCTGGGCGGCGGCGAGTGGCTGATCCCGCTGGACTCACCCGGCGCGGTGGGCTCGGCGGAGCACGAGGTGGCCCATGTGGCGCTGGACGGCGTGGAGTTCTGCCGGCTGGCGGCGGGCCACGTCTCGCCGCGGGAGGCGGCGGCCGGTCAGGCCGGGGACCGGGAGGCGATCAGGGACGTGCTGTACGCGGCGGCGTCGCTGAGCCGCATGTGACACCCACCGCCCCACACGAAGCCGTACGCGAGACTCACCGGCCCCACACGAAGCCGTACGCGACGCCCACCGGCCCCGCGCGAAGCCGTACGCGAGACCGACCAGCCCCACACGAAGCCGTACGCGAGACTCACCGGCCCTACGCGAAGCCGTACGCAGGACCGACCAGCCCCACACGAAGCCGTACGCGAGACCGACCGGCCCCACGCGAAGCCGTACGCGAGACCGACCGGCCCCACACGAAGCCGTACGCGACGCCCACCGGCCCCACACGAAGCCGTACGCGAGACCGACCGGCCCTACGCGAAGACGACCGTCCGCCGTCCGTTCAGCAGGATCCTGCGCTCCGCGTGCCACTTGACCGCGCGCGCCAGCGCCTGGCACTCCACGTCCCGGCCGATCGCGACCAGCTGGTCCGGCGTGACGCCGTGGCCCACCCGCTCGACCTCCTGCTCGATGATCGGGCCCTCGTCGAGGTCGGCCGTCACATAGTGGGCCGTCGCGCCGATCAGCTTCACGCCCCGCGCATGTGCCTGGTGGTACGGCTTGGCGCCCTTGAAGCTCGGCAGGAAGGAATGGTGGATGTTGATGATCCGGCCGCTGAGCTGCTTGCACAGGTCGTCCGACAGCACCTGCATGTAGCGGGCGAGGACGACCAGTTCGACGTTCTCCTCCCGCACGAGCTCCAGCAGCCGCGCCTCGGCCTCCGGCTTGGTGTCCTTGGTCACCGGGATGTGGTGGAAGGGGATGTCGTACGACGCCACCAGCTCGGCGAAGTCGGTGTGATTGGACACCACCGCCGCGATCTCCACCGGCAGGGCGCCGATACTGGCGCGGAAGAGCAGGTCGTTCAGGCAGTGCCCGAACTTGCTGACCATGAGCACGATGCGCATCTTCTCCTCGGCCCGGTGGATCTGCCAGTCCATCTGGAAGGAGTCACCGACCGCCGCGAAGCTGGCGCGCAGCTTGTCCACCGTGGCCGGAGTCTCGGCCGAGAAGTGGACGCGCATGAAGAACAGTCCGGTGTCGTGGTCGCCGAACTGCTGGCTGTCCTCGATGTTGCACCCGGTCATGAACAGGTAGCTCGACACGGCATGCACAATGCCCTGCTTGTCGGGGCAGGCAATGGTCAGGACGTACTGGTCGCCCTTGGTCGTGGCTCGGGAGGACTGCTCGCTCATGGACGACAGGGTCTCATGCCCCGCCGGGCCCGCGGGGGGCCGTCCGGGAAGCGGACCGCCGGAGCGCGCTACGCGGACCGCGTCATGATCCGCAGCACCTCCAGGCTCCGCGGCGGGGCGTCGGGGTCCTCCCCGTCACTCGCCGCGAGGCGCAGGTGCGCGTCCCGCGCCGCCCGCACCGCCTCCGGCCAGGCGTGGTGGTCGACGTAGGCCGACACCGGCGCGTCCGGGCCGACCTGGTGCATGATGCGCAGCACGCGCAGCACGGCCGTGTCGACCAGCGCGGCCTCCTGGGAGTCCCGGAAGATCGTGCCGACGTACTTCTCGGCGGACCAGCTGTCCAGCCAGGTGTCCTCGACCAGGCGGTACACGGCGTCCGTGACGTCGCCGTATCCCTCCACACCGGCCAGCCAGACGTCCCGCTGGAACACCGGGTCGGAGAGCATGTGCAGCGCCGAGCGCACGTTGCTGCGCCAGCGCCACCACGGCATGTCATTCAGGGGCATGCCGCCCATGGTGGATGAGCGACGGCCGCGACGGGAAGAGTTCTCCGAACCTTGCACGGTCATCGATCGTACGTTCCCCGCCCCAGCAGCCTCACCGGCCCCCGTAATTCACCTTCAGGTCACCTTTCGTTGACCATGGGTCACTCTCTGGTTAGTGGTGTGACGGAATCGTGTGTGTGCATGACCGGCAGGCGACGCACCCGCAGCACTTTCCTCCCCAGCTCCACCGGGCCCGTCACAAGAAAGACCGTGCTGTCCGCGGGCGCTCTGGTGGCGTGTGCGTCGCTCGCCGCCGGATGCGGTGTCATCCCCGGTGCCACGGGGGGCTCCGGGGACGACACCGTCAAGGTCATGACCTGGGCGCCGGAGAACACCCGGGCGACCAACAAGCCCGGCATGCCCGCCATGGCGCGGGCGTACGCCCGCTGGGTCAACGCCCACGGCGGCATCGACGGCCGCAAGCTCGACGTCGTGACCTGCAACGAGAGCAACGACAGCGTGGCGGCCGGCAAGTGCGCCCGGCAGGCCGTCAAGGAGGGGGTCGTCGCCGTCGTCGGCTCCTACAGCCAGTACAGCGACGCCTTCTTCCCGCCGCTGGAGGGCGCGGGCATCCCGTACATAGGCGGCTACGGGGTCACCAGCGCCGAGTTCACCCGCGCCCTGTCCTATCCCGTCAACGGGGGCCAGCCGGTCCTGCTGGCCGGCCTCGGCAGGGAACTCGCATCGGAGTGCGGTCCGGTGGCGCTCGTCAGGCCCGACACCATCGCGGGCGACGAGCTGCCCAGCCTGCTCGACGCCGGTCTCAAGGCGGGCAAGCACGAGCCGGCGCGCGACCAGCGGGCGGCCGAGGACGCCACCGAGTACTCGAGCCAGTCGGACCGGGCGCTGCAGCAGGCGACGACCGACCCGGCGAAGAAGGGCTGCGTGGTACCCGCCCTCGGGGAACGCACGGACATCTTCATGGACTCCTTCCGGCGCGACCGCGAGGGCTACCGGCCGGTGCGGACCGCCGCCGTGCTCGGCGACGTCGACCAGACCGTGATCGACACGAGCGGCGGCCAGTCGGGTCCCTACGAGGGGGCCTACATCACCGGCTGGTACCCGGCCGCGGGCGACCCGCGCTGGGGAGAGATGAAGAAGGTGATCAACGAGGAGGCCTTCGGCGACAACCGCATCGACCCCGCGGACGCCGGAGTGCAGACGACGTGGATCGCCTACACCGTGCTCAGCGCCGTACTGGAGAAGATCGGCAGCGGCGAGGTGACCGCCGACACCGTACGGCGGACCCTCGACGGCGGGCTCGAGGTCGCCACGGGCGGCCTGACCCCGCGGCTGCACTGGCGCTTCCAGGACCTGCTCGCCTCGGTCGGCTTCCCCCGTCTGGTCAACGCCGACGTGACCCTCCAGGTCGTACGGCAGGGCCGGCTGGAGTCGGCCACGAACGGCTTCGTCGACGTGACGAAGACCCTGGAGGACGCGGACGTGTCCTGACGTCCGGCACCGGGGCCGCGCCCTCGCACCCGCCCTCCGGGGGCCGGTCGCGGCCGGCCCCCGGAGCCCGGTCAGAGCTGGGTCGGCTGGCGCTGGGTGAGGCCGTACGTCTGCGCGATCGCGTTCCACAGCTGCGCGGCCTTGGCCTTCTGGGCGCTGGCGACGCCGCTCGCGCGGTTGCCGGCCTGGGCCTCGCCGGTGACACGGGCGTGGCCCTTCTTGCAGCCCCTCTTGCCGCCGGTCTGGTCGGCCCAGGCCGCGTAGTGGTCGTCGGCCGACGCGGACGCCTTCCACGCGCCGTTGAGGGCGGCGGTCAGCTCGGCGTGACCCGGCAGCTTGTCGACGGACAGCTGCCCCAGGCTGGTCACCAGGTCGTTGCGCTGCTTGGCCGCGTCGCGCAGGTCGGAGGCCGCCTTGTCGGGGTTGTCACAGCCCTTGACGTCGGCCACCGCCTTGATCACGGAAGCGCGGCTGCTGCCGCTGTCGGCGAGCAGCTTGTCCAGCGCGACCGCCTGCTGCCGCGCCGGGTCGGCCGCCGCCGAGGAGGAGCCGTCGGGGGCCGCCGAGGAGGCGGCGACGTTCTGGTTCTTGTCGCCGCTCCCGCCGCCCGAGCCATTGCCACCGCTGAGCAGGGCACCCGCGCCGACGCCCAGCACGACCAGACCGACACCGACGGCGGCGATCACCGGCAACCGCGAGCGCTTGCCCCGTCCGCCGTCGTCGTCCGGCCCGTCGTACGAGCCTGCGCGCGGCGGCAGGAACGACGGCTGGGCGGAGTGCGACGGCTCGACGCGCGGCAGCTGCTGGGTCGAGCCGCCCGGAACACCGCCGCCGGGCCCGCCGCGGAAGAGGTTGTCGAACTCGGCGGGCGTCTGCCGTACACCGGCGCCACCGGGTCCCGCGCCGTGCGGCGGCGCACCCGCGGACTGCGCGTCCACCGGAGCGATGTACTGCGTGGCCTCGGCGTCCGGATGGCCGCCGGCGGGCGGCAGCGGGCCCGGCCCGCCGTGCGGCACCCGGCCCAGGAACCGGGTCGACTGGTCGCCCGGCGCCTCGTGCGGCGGCGCCCCCGCCGTCACCGGCGGTATGTACTGCGTGGCGCCCTCGTCCGCCGACGCCGCCGCGGCGACGGGCGGCAGGTACTGGGTGGCCCCTTCGTTTCCGGGGGCGGCCCCGGCCGGCGGCAGGTACTGGGTGGCACCCTCCTCGGCCGGGGGCAGGGCGCCGGGGGCACCCGGACCGGCAGCCGCGTACGGGGCGGGCTGCCCGGCCGCAGAGCCGTAGGGGCCGGTACCGAGGTCGGCACCGGCGGGCGGCAGCGGGGCGGCCGCCTGACCGGTCGCGGAGTACGGCTGCTGGGCCGCCGGGCCCTGCCGGCCGTGGAACGGCGCGGGAGCGGCGCCCTGCTCGCCATGAGCCGACGCAGCAGCGCCCTGCCGGCCGTGGGACGGTGCCGGAGCGGCGCCCTGCCGGCCGTACGACGGCGCTGCAGCTGCGCCCTGCGGCCCGTGCGACGGAGCCGGAGCCGCGCCCTGCCGGCCATGGCCCGACGCCGGAGCCGCGCCCTCAGGCGGCAGCGGGCCGGCACCCGCCTGGTGCGGGGGTTCCGAGGCGCCCGCGCCCTGGGTGCCCCACGCTGCCTGCTGCGGCTGCTGGTACCCCTCGGAGGCCCAGGGCTGGGCGGGCGGTGCCTGCCAGCCCTGGTCCTGCGGCGCGGGCGGGGCCTGCTGCGGGCCGGGCCCCCACGGCTGGCCCCACGCCTGGCCGCCGGCCGGAGCCGAGGCCGGGGCCGGCTGCGCGGGCGGCGGGCCGCCCGCTTCACCCGTCATGCCCGGCAGCAGGGGCTCACCACCGTCCGAGGGCAGCACGATGCCTTCGTGCGCGGGCCGCGCCGAGGGCTCCTCGCCCTGTCCACTCTGCGTCACCGGGACTCCTACGAATGGGGGACTTTCGGAATCGTCGGCTCACGCTACCGGGTCCCCCGAGCCCGGTGCCACGCAGCACAGGGCGCGATCTTCTTCCCTGTGACCGCAGTAACAAAACCCGCCCGCCGTGCGCTGTCTATGCCCGCGCCTGCACGCCCGGCGGTCGTTTCCCCCAGGTTCACGCGGGGATGAACCGCGCGTTCACGCCGCCGCCTGGAGCTCCAGGCGCGCCCCGAATTCCCGCACCACCGGCTCCTCCCGGTACGGGTCCAGGCGCTGCTGGAAGTCCTCCAGATACTCCGCGCCCCGGTTCGAGCGCAGCGTCTGGAGGAGTTCCACCGCCTTCAGCCCGGTGTGACAGGCCTGTTCGATCTCGCGCTGCTGCACCTGCGCGGTGGCGAGCAGCACATATCCGATGGCCCTGCGGCGCGCCCGCGACGGCGGATGCCCGGCCAGCGACTCCTCCGCGTGCCGCGCCGCCGCCTCCGCCTGCCCCAGGTCCCGGTGGCAGTGCGCCAGTTCGTCGGCGAGGTAGGCCCCGTCGAAGTGCGCGATCCAGGCCGGGTCGTCCGCCGAGCACGGATCGGCGGCCTCCAGCGCGCTCACCGCCCGCCCGGAGGCCAGCTGGGCCGCCCGCGCGTCTCCCATCAGGGCGTGCCCGCGCGCCTCGGCCGCATGGAACATCGCCTCCGCCCGTGGGGTCACGCGCCCCCGCGCCCCCTCCTGCGCCGCCCGCGCCAACTGCGCGATCTCCCGCGGGTTCCCGAGCTGTGCGGCGAGGTGGCTCATGGAGGCGGCGAGCACATAGCCGCCGTATCCGCGGTCCCCGGCCGCCTGGGCGAGCCGCAGCGCCTGGATGTAGTAGCGCTGGGCAAGGCCGGGCTGCCCGGTGTCGACGGCCATGTACCCGGCGAGCTCGGTCAACCGTGCGACCGCGGAGAACAGTTCGCGGCCCACCGCCTCGCGGTAGGACCCGGCCAGCAGCCCGGAGACGACACTGTTGAGGTAGTGCACGACCACCGGACGCACATGCCCGCTGCCGTACTGGTGGTCGAGGTCCGTCAGCGCCTGGGTCATCGCCCGTACGGCCGCCACGTCGGACTGGCCCACCCGCGGCCCCGCCGTGCGGGCCACCTGCGCGTCCGGCGCGGAGATCAGCCAGTCGCGGCTCGGCTCGACCAGCGCCGACGCGGCGACGGACGAGCCGGACAGGAAGTCCCGGCGTCCGACGTCGCTGCGCCACAGCTCGCAGACCTGCTCGATGGCGCCCAGCACGGTCGGCGAGAACTGCAGGCCCACTCCGGAGGCGAGGTTCTTGCCGTTGGCCATGCCGATCTCGTCGATCGTGACCGTACGGCCGAGCTTGCGGCCGAGGGCCTCCGCGATGATCGCCGGGGCGCGGCCCCGTGGCTGCTGGCCACGCAGCCAGCGGGCCACGGACGTCTTGTCGTAGCGCAGGTCGAGGCCGTGTTCGGCGCCGCACATGTTGACCCGGCGGGCGAGCCCGGCGTTCGAGCAGCCCGCTTCCTGGATGAGCGCCTGCAGCCGTTCGTTCGGCTGCCGCGCGACGAGAGGCCTTGCGGCCATGGCGTAAACCCCCTGTGGCTGCGGTGCCTGCCCACGCACCGAGTTGACGACTCTTCCCTGACCGCACCTCTCCGCGTCCCGGCGAAAGGATCCGGCCCCGTGAAGATCGATGCCCCGCGAACATGAGGAAAATGCGAGGCATGCGAGGATTGCCGGTAAAGGTGAAAGCCACCCCTCCACGGATCTACCCACCGCCCGCCGTCGATCCTCCTGCGCGCCCCCACACGTGCATCCATGCGCCCCAGGTGAGGAATCGATGCTCCTCCCCCGCGCGCGCTACGCCCGTAACTCCAGGTGGGTGCGGGAGTTGAGTGGAACGTGGAAGAGACGATCCCGGGCACCGAAACCGCACAGATTGCCGGTCAGATTCCCCAGCAGCGCGGTGACTCGCTGCCGGAGACCGCAGTTCGCTACGCCGAGGAACGCCACTGGGACGTGTTCCCCGGCACCTGGCTGGAAGCCGTCGACGGGGTGCAGCGCTGCTCCTGCGGAGATGCCGCGTGCGCCGTGCCCGGGGCGCATCCGGCGCGCGACGACTGGGCGACCCAGGCGACCGGCAGTGCGACCGTCGCGCGCCGGATGTGGCAGAAGCAGCCGACGGCGTCGATCCTGCTGCCCACCGGCCGTACCTTCGACGCGCTTTCCGTCCCGGAGACGGCCGGCTTTCTCGCGCTGGCCCGGATGCAGCGGATGGAGCTCATGCTCGGGCCGGTGACCCTGACACCGGACCGGCGGATGCAGTTCTTCGTCCTGCCCGGGGCGACCGTGAAGGTGCCGGACCTGGTGCGGAAGCTGGGGTGGTCACCCGCGTCTCTTGACCTGGTAGCACTGGGAGAGGGTTCGTACGTGGCCGCTCCGCCCACGCGGTTCGGGGCGCGGGGGGCGGTGCAGTGGGCGTGCCGGCCGACTCCGGCGAACCGGTGGCTGCCGGACGCGGAGGAGCTGCTCTCGCCGCTGGCCTACGCGTGCGGGCGGGAGCGGTAGCCGCCGCGCAGCCGCATGCCGGCGCAGTCCCGCGCCCCTGTGGGCGCGCTGTCCCCGCCGTAGGGTTCATCCTGACGGAGGGAGCACCAGTGGCAAGTGCCAGCGCCGTGCGCGTACAAGGGCTCTGGAAGCGGTTCGGGCAGCAGGTTGCCGTTGCCGGGATCGATCTCGAGCTGCCCGCGGGGAAGTTCATCGGGCTCGTCGGCCCCAACGGGGCCGGGAAGACCACCACGCTGTCCATGGTGACCGGGCTGCTGCGGCCCGACCAGGGAGCCGTCGAGGTCGTCGGCCACGACGTGTGGCGGGACCCGGTGGCGGTGAAGGCGCGCATCGGGGTGCTGCCGGAGGGACTCAGGCTCTTCGAGCGGCTGTCGGGGCGGGAACTGCTGTCGTACTCGGGGCGGTTGCGCGGTCTGCCCGGTGCCGAGGTGGACCGGCGGGTGACCCAGCTGCTCGACGTGCTGGACCTGGCCGGCGCCCAGCACAAGCTCGTCGTCGACTACTCCACCGGCATGCGCAAGAAGACCGGACTCGCCGCCGCCCTCCTGCACAACCCCGAAGTCCTCTTCCTGGACGAGCCGTTCGAGGGCGTCGACCCGGTCTCCGCCCAGACCATCCGGGGCGTCCTGGAGCGCTACACGGCCTCCGGCGCGACCGTGGTGTTCTCCTCGCACGTCATGGAGCTGGTCGAGTCCCTGTGCGACTGGGTGGCCGTCATGGCCGCGGGCCGCATCCGCGCCCACGGCCCCCTCGCCGAGGTGCGCGGCGAGGCCCCCACGCTCCAGCAGGCGTTCCTCGAACTGGTCGGTGCACAGGGGCGGAACGCCGGTTCCGACCTCGACTGGCTGGGCGGCGGAGCCCGGTGAGCGCCGCGACGCAACCGACGTCGATCACCCCCGTCGTCGTACGGCTGAAGCTGTCACTGCTGCGCAACGGGCTGAAGCAGTCGGGTGGGCGGCGCGCCGCGTACGTCACCTCGGCCGTCGTCGCGCTGCTGTTCGCGGCGCTGCAGCTGCTCGGTCTGATCGCGCTGCGCGGCCATGCGCACACAGCCTCGGTGGCCCTGCTCGCGGCGGCCGTGCTGGCGCTGGGCTGGGCCGTGATGCCGCTCTTCTTCCCCAGCGGCGACGAGACCCTCGACCCGACCCGCCTGGTCATGCTGCCGCTGCGGCCCCGTCCCCTCGTACGGGCCCTGCTGGCGGCCTCGCTGGTCGGCATCGGCCCGCTGTTCACCGTCCTGCTCCTCGTGGGCTGCGTGATCTCGGTGGCGCACGGGACGGCCGGCTACGTCGTCGCGGTCGCCGCCCTCGTCCTCGCGCTGCTGCTCTGCCTGGCGCTGGCCCGCGCCGTGGCCGCCGCCAACATCCAGCTGCTGACCAGCCGGAAGGGGCGGGACCTGGCGGTACTGAGCGGACTGGTCATCGCGGTCGGCGCGCAGCTGGTCAACTTCGGCATGCAGCGGCTGGGCACCGCCGGGCTCGCCCAGCTGGATCCGGCGGCGGACGTGCTGCGGTGGGTGCCGCCCGCGTCCGCGGTCGGGGCGGTGGACTCGGCGAGCAAGGGGGCGTACCCGGCCGCGGCCGCCCAGCTGGCCGTGACCGCCGTAGCGCTGGCCGCCCTGCTCGCGGTGTGGGCGCGGAGCCTGACCCGGCTGATGACCTCCCCGGACGCCTCGACGCTCCAGGCCGCCGACGCCGCCGTGCGCGAACGGGCCTCGGCGGGCGGCCTGACCCGGCTGCTGCCGTCCGGCCGCACCGGTACGGTCATGGAACGCAGCCTGCGCTACGTGTGGCGCGACCCCAAGACCAAGGCGGCCTGGGTGACCTCGCTCGCCATCGGCCTGATCGTTCCGGTCTTCAACGCGTTGCAGGGCACCGGCTCGCTCTACTTCGCCTGCTTCGCCGCCGGGATGCTCGGCATCCAGATGTACAACCAGTTCGGGCAGGACACGTCCGCGTTCTGGATGGTCGCGCTGACCATCTCCTCCCCGCGCGACGCGTACGTCGAGCTGCGTGGACGGGCGCTCGCCCTGCTGGTGATCACCCTGCCCTACGCGACCCTCGTGACCGTGGTGACGACGGCGCTGCTGCACGACTGGCCGCGGCTGCCCGAGGTGCTGGGTCTGTCCTTCGCGCTGCTCGGCGCGATGCTGGCGACCGGTGCGTGGACCTCGGCCCGCTTCCCGTACTCCATCCCGCAGGAGGGGTACAAGAACGTGGCCCCCGGCCAGGCCGGCCTCGCCTGGATCTCCATCTTCGGCGGCATGGTCGCGGCGGCCCTGCTGTGCTCACCGGTCATCGCCCTCACCATCTGGGCGAACGTCAGCGCGAGCGGCGACGAGTGGAGCTGGCTGCTGTTCCCGGCGGGCGCCGCGTACGGCGCCGCGCTCACCCTGCTGGGCCTGCGCCTCGCGGCCCCCCGCACAGCGTCCCGCCTGCCGGAAATCCTGACGGCAGTGAGCAGGGGCTGAAACGGCGGCTGCCCCGCCCACCCGGCCCCGGCCTGCCATCCCGGCCTGCCGCCCCGGCACGGTCCACGGGCGGTGCGGCAGGGCCGGGGCGGACATTGCCTGGTGGACACCCCCTAGGCCTCCCCTAGGCCACCCCTAGGCCGTGAGCACCGCGTCCAGGAAGGGTTCGATGGCCGCGCGCCACGCCTCGGGCTGGTCGTAGTGGACCAGGTGGCCCGCGTCGGCCACCTCGGCGTACTCGCCGTACGGGAGGACCCGGACCATCTCCTGGGACTCGGCGCGGCCCAGTTCGCCGTCGAGGCCCCGGACGACCAGGGCCGGGCACCTGACCTGGGCGAGCTCCTCCCAGTGCGCGTCGTACACCCAGGTCTCGCGGGACTTCAGCATCTGCTCCGGCTCGAACACCGGGCGCCAGCCGTCCTCGCACTCGTGCATGACCTCGGCGTAGAACTCGCCGCGGGCCGGATTCGGGCGTTCCACCCACGGGTCGTCCTCGCCGAACCACTTGCGGACGTCGGCGAGGGTGGCGAAGGGCACGGGCCAGGACCGGAACCAGTCCACCCACTCGCGCTGGGAGGCGGCGCCGAGCGCGGAGGCCCGCATGTCGCAGATGATCAGTCCGCGTACCAGGTCGGGGCGCTTGGCGGCGAGCTGCCAGGCGGTCAGGGCACCCATCGCATGGCCGATGACGACGGCCCGGGCCAGCCCGAGCTGCTCCACGGCGGCCTCGGCGTCCTCGACGTAGGCCTCACGGGCGTACGCCGCCCGCGGGGGCTTCTCGCTCTGTCCGTGCCCACGCTGGTCCAGGGCAACGGCACGGTGCCGTTCGGACAGCCAGCGGGCGGTGGCCGCCCAGTGCGAGGCACGGCCCATCAGGCCATGCAGTAAAAGCACACCCGGGCGCCGGTCGGTCTCGCCCTCGGCCGTCGGCCCGGGCGAATCGGGCGGATCGGCCCGGTCCAGGGGGCTCTGCGCGGGAATCCTCCCGGACGGGTCCGTCTTCGGGGGGTCCGCGAACTCCCAGGCGGCGAGGCGTACGCCGTCCGCCCCGGTCACGTCGATGCGCCGCGCCATTGGTCCTGGCACCCCCCTAGCTCCGCTCGGACCGCTCGCTCCCACCGAAGCCCGCGGGTCCTGTGAACCGTGTCCTGACTGCCGTCGTGCACATTCCTGTTAGCGCAGGTCCCTCTTGACCCGTCACCCACAGGCTATCGAATACACATTCGAAAATGCCGTTTCTGCCGCCAACACCCCTCGTTCGAGTGACCCCCCGCCAGGCATGATCGCCGCATCCCAGGGGAGATCTTCAACGGGAGGCGGACCGCTCGGGGAAAAACGGTCCGAGGGGGATGACCCTGAGAGCTCGGGGCTCCGGGTCAGCACAGGGGAGGACAGGCCCCGGCGCCCTACGGCGCCGGGGCCCTTCACGCGCCTGCGACACATCCTCCCGCCCCCTCCAGGTCATATGCCTCAAGCGACAGCCTCGCACGCGAAACGTCCGAGCGCTGCGATTCGACGCACTGAATTTTGGATTCGACTGGATCGCCGGCACAGCCTCAACTGCCCCTGTAATCACATAAGTTGACTGATCTCTCGGAAGCCCATGCGAGAGGTTGACGCTGCGTCACGAACAGCGGGGGCGCAGCCCCACCCCGGGGACCGCCGTGGGCGCGCCCCCAAGGCCCCGAAGGCCCCCCAGGTCGACCGTCAGCGCTTGGCCACGAAGACGTGGGAGGCGACGTCCGCGGCCAGCTCGGCCGCCTCGCCGCCACTGCCGACCAGCACCCCGCCCGCCGACTCCGTCACGCTCACCACCGAGCCCGGCTGCACGCCGGCGCGACGGAGCGTGTACATCAGCTGCGCGTCCGTCTGAATCGGCTCCCCGATCCGCCGGACCACGACCGTCTTGCCGTCGTGGCCCGCGTCCAGGTCGGCCAGCGACACCATGCCCTCGTCCAGGAACGGGTCGGCACCGTCCTTCTCGCCCAGCTCCTCCAGGCCCGGGATCGGGTTGCCGTACGGCGACTCCGTGGGGTGGCGCAGCAGCTCCAGAACACGGCGCTCGACGGCCTCGCTCATCACGTGCTCCCAGCGACAGGCCTCGGCGTGCACCTGCTCCCACTCCAGGCCGATCACGTCGACGAGCAGACACTCCGCGAGCCGGTGCTTGCGCATCACGCGCGTGGCCAGCCGGCGGCCCTCGTCCGTCAGCTCCAGGTGGCGGTCCGCGGCGACCGACACCAGGCCGTCCCGCTCCATCCGCGCCACCGTCTGGCTCACCGTCGGACCGCTCTGGTCCAGCCGCTCGGCGATCCGTGCGCGCATGGGAACGACGCCTTCCTCCTCCAGCTCGAGGATGGTGCGGAGATACATCTCCGTGGTGTCGATCAGTCCGGACATACGTGCCCCTCGATTACCTCTGCCGGAGGCTCGACGGCTCCCCGGCGCGTGCGCTGGCCCTGGAACCAATTCTGACGCATAGCACTGACAACCGGGGCGCTACGCGGGAACGGCGGGGCCGAACCACGGACACCTGCGAAAACGCAGACGACCCGCGAGCTCGGATCCCTCCACCGTACGGCGGGGGAGCCGGCCGGACGTACCGGCGAGCTCGCGGGTCGGGTGACTGCTTGGGATTGGGCCGGCTGTACGCGTGTCTCACGTACTGGTCCGGCACCGCACTGGGTGTGGTGACGGGCCGCTAGCCCGCAGCCACCTCACGCGTCCGGTTTTCATACATCTGCCGAACCACCTCCCTTCTCGTGTAGCCCACACACTAGGAACCGCTCGGCCCCCGATCAACCACTTTTTTTCCGGCGCGCTAGCGTGCGGCCCATGACGGAGCGACGTGCGGTTCTCAGCGGTTCGGTGTTCGAGGAGCAGATCGGCTACGCGCGGGCCGTGGTCGACGGGGACTGGGTGCACGTGTCGGGGACGACCGGGTACGACTACGCGACGATGAGGATCTCCGAGGACGTGGTGGAGCAGGCCGAGCAGTGCCTGCGGAACATCGGGACGGCCCTGGAGGAGGCGGGGTGCGGCTTCGCCGATGTCGTCAGGGTGCGCTACCTGCTGCCCGAACGGGCCGACTTCGAGCCGTGCTGGCCGGTGCTGCGCCGGGTCTTCGGCGAGGTGCGGCCGGCGGCGACGATGATGGTGTGCGGGCTCGCGGATCCCCGTATGAAGATCGAGATCGAGGTGTACGCGAGGAGGCGGGACGCCGCCGCCTGACGCCGACGCCGACACCCCCTAGTCCCCCCGGCCGTTCAGCAGTGCGGCCAGGTCCAGCGCCGTGGCGACGCGTACGGCGACGTCCTCGGCGTAGGCCGCGTCGGACCGCTCGAAGGGGCTGCGTCCGGCGCTGCGCAGGAACGTCACCACCCCGAGCGTGCGGCCCCGGCTGCGCAGCACCGCGCACAGGGCGTGCACGGCGTCCGCCGGCCACTGCCGGGCCAGGGCCCACTCACGTGCCTGCTCGGCCGGTACGGTCCCGACCGTGGCCCGTACGGAGCCGATCCGCTCCACGCACTGGAGGGCGGGGTGCCCCTCGGCGTACCGGACGGGCAGCCCGGCCTGCCCGGTGAGCAGGGTGGGCCCGGTGCCGCCGGAGGGCGAGGCGGCGACCCGCACCAGCCGTACCGGTCCCCTCTCCTCGCCGTCGACGGGGGCGCCCCCCACCACGCGGTCGACCAAGGCGTGGTCGGCGAAACCGGCGAGGGCGAAGTCGAGGTGGACGGTGGCGGCCTCCGTCGGGTCCTCGCACTCGGCCGCGGCCCGGGCGGCCCGGTGCAGCTGGTTGCCGCGGAACCGCAGCATCGAGGTTTCCTGCTCGCCGTGCTTGGCCTCGGTGACGTCGACGAAGAGCCAGGCGACACCGAGCGGCACCGGTTCCTCCGCCAGCGGGGAGGCCAGCCGGACGAACCCGCTGCGCCAGCAGCGCCGCTTGTCGCCCTCCGTGCTGCGCACGCTCACCCAGATCTCCGCGGGCGCGGGCGGCGCGCCCTCGGCCAGGACGTGCGTCAGCGCGCTCTCCAGCTCCTCCACGCCCTGGGAGAGCAGGTCGCCGAGCGGCCGCCCGAGCGCGGCCGTACGGCCGGTGCCGAGCGCGCGGGCCGCGTGCGAGTTGACGACTGCGGGCCGCAGGTCGGCGTCGACGAGGACGACGCCCCAGGAGGCGTCCTCGAAGAGGGCCTCGCTCAGTGCGATGGACCGCTCCAGGTCGATCTGCGCGTGCACCTCGCTGAAGGCGCAGTACACGCCCGCGGGCTTGCCGTCGGGGCCGCGCACGGCCGCGGACTGGGTGCGTACCAGGACGCGGCCGCCGTCCTTGGTGAGCAGGGCGAACTCGTGCACCTGGCGTCCGGGGGCGTGCATGGCGGACATCAGCCGCCCCTCGACCTCCTCGGCGTCCGCGCTGCGCACGGCCCACCCGGCGAAGCCGGGCCGCCCCACGGCCTCGGCCGCGGTCCAGCCGAGGATCCGCTCCGCCTCGCGGTTCCAGTGCGTGACGACGCCGTGCGCGTCGAAAGCGCACAGGGCCGCGTCCATCCCGTCGAGCAGGGCGGCGAGCAGGTCGGAGCCGTCGGGGCCGTCGGGGCCCTCGGCACCGTCCCGCTCGGGCTCGTCCGGCCCCAGCTCGTCGGTGGTCCCACTACGCCGGGAAGCACTCACCTGGACCCCCTGCAGGCTGCGTCCGCACGTACGGCGCGTCGGTTCGCTCACTGGCAATCATTCAACTGGAACGTGACGCAGCACACACCGAATTCCCACAAGATTGAAGGAATCGTTGTACGGCGGAATTCCCCGTCGGGCGGGAATCAGTCCGGGTTCCGTCCGGTTTTCGGCGGTCAGCGTCGGTAGAAGATCCGGTCGGCGTACTCGTCGAAGATCCGGCCGTTCCACTCGTGGCCGCCGTCGACGTTGCCGGAGCGCAGCAGCGGGGGTTCGATGCCCCGGTCGACCAGGGTGGCGGCCGCGGTGGCCATGACCGCCTGGAGGAGGGCCGCGGTGACGACCGTGGAGGCCGGGGCGAAGGGCGCCGGGACGGTGTCGAGGGTGAGCTCGGCATCGCCGACGGCGATCTTCGAGTCGAGGACGACGTCGCAGTGGTCCTTCAGGTACGTCCCCGAGGCGTGCCGGGACGTCGTCTCCCTGGCGTACGCAAGAGAGGTCACGCCGATGACCTTTACGCCGAGGGCGCGGGCCTCGGCGGCCATTTCGACGGGGAGGGCGTTGCGGCCCGAGAGCGAGATGATCACCAGGGCGTCGCCGGAGCGGAGCGGGGAGCTGTCCAGGACGGCGGTGGCCAGGCCGTCGACGCGTTCCAGGGCGGAGCCGAGGGTGGCCGGCATGACGTCGACGCCGACGACTCCGGGGACGGTGAGCAGGTTCATCAGGGCGAGGCCGCCGGCGCGGTAGACGATGTCCTGGGCGGCGAGCGAGGAGTGCCCGGCACCGAAGGCGAACAGGCGGCCGCCGGCGGCGACGGTGTCGGCGAGCAGGGTGCCGGCGGCCGAGATCGACCCGGCCTCCTCGTCGCGGACCCGCTGGAGCAGGCCGATGGCGGCGTCGAAGAACCGGCCGGCCGGCGTGCCGTCGCTCATCCGTGAGTCCCTTCGAATATCAAAATATTCGCGTTCCGGCGAAATGTACGTGTCCGGTGTGTCGTTCCGTGTGTGTCGTTCCGTGTGTGTTCCGTGTGTGGCGCGGATCACGGTGAGGTCCGGACCAGAGCCGTGTCAATACGGTGGCGGCCCACGGCACGGCCGTCAGGGGCTCAGCCGCTCCACCCGCCAGTTGCCGTCCGGTCGCACCACGTAGCGCAGGCGGTCGTGGAGGCGGTTCTCGCGCCCCTGCCAGAACTCCACGCTCTGCGGCGCGACCAGGAAGCCGCCCCAGTTCGGCGGGACGGGCACCTGCTCACCCTCGGGGTAGCGGGCGGCGAGCTCGGTGTAGGCGGCGTCGATCTCGGCGCGGGTGGAGATCACCGAGGACTGTGCGCTGGCCCAGGCGCCGAGCTGGGAGCCGTGCGGGCGGGTGCGGAAGTACGCGGCGGTCTCGTCCCGGCCGGTGCGGCGGGCGATGCCGTGGACGATGACCTGGCGGGCCATCGGGTGCCACGGAAAGAGCAGCGAGACGTACGGGTTCTGGGCGAGGTCACGGCCCTTGCGGGAGTCGTAGTTGGTGTAGAAGACGAAGCCCCGGTCGTCGAATCCCTTGAGCAGCACGGTGCGCGAGCTGGGGCGGCCGTCGGCGTCCGCGGTGGAGACGATCATGGCGTTGGGCTCGAACAGCCGGCCCTCGGTCGCTGCCTGCTGGAACCAGTGGGCGAACTGCGCCATCGGGGTGTCGGCCAGGTCGGCCTCGGACAGGCCCTCCTCGCGGTAGTGCTTGCGCATGGAGGCGAGGTCGAAGGGGGCGACTTCCCCGGCCTCGGCGGCCTCCACTCCGGCCCGGACGGCTTCGACGGCTTCTCGGTCGGTCACTCGGTCATCTTGCCGTATCGGCGCGCCGCTCCTCTCCGGGTGTACTTGGTCACTGGCTGGCACTGAGTGCCGAGAGCTCTCCCCAAGCGTGGCACTCGGGGATATCGTGCTGCTGCCGTCCCGGTTTGGGTGACCGCCGACCGCTCGGGGCATCACAGGGATGACTGCCCCGGACCGCGAGTTCTCGCACACGACCGCGGATCCGCTTGACGAACGCCCATTTCTGACCCCCGGCACATGGTTGTCGTCCCCCGCGCACCATCTGTCGCACAGACCACGAGGAGCCGCCTGATGTCCGACTTCGTACCCGGGCTTGAGGGAGTCGTCGCGTTCGAGACGGAGATCGCAGAACCGGACAAGGAGGGCGGTGCCCTCAGGTACCGGGGTGTCGACATCGAGGACCTCGTCGGTCACGTCTCCTTCGGCAATGTGTGGGGTCTGCTCGTCGACGGCGCCTTCAACCCCGGTCTGCCGCCCGCCGAGCCGTTCCCGATTCCGGTGCACTCGGGTGACATCCGCGTGGACGTCCAGTCGGCGCTGGCGATGCTCGCGCCGGTGTGGGGCCTGAGGCCGCTGCTGGACATCGACGTCGAGGAGGCCCGCCACGACCTGGCCCGGGCCGCGGTCATGGCCCTGTCGTACGTGGCCCAGTCGGCCCGCGGGCAGGGCCTGCCGATGGTGCCGCAGCGAGAGATCGACAAGGCGCACTCCGTCGTGGAGCGGTTCATGATCCGCTGGCGGGGCGAGCCGGACCCCAAGCACGTGGCCGCCGTGGACGCCTACTGGACGTCCGCCGCCGAGCACGGCATGAACGCCTCCACGTTCACCGCCCGCGTCATCGCCTCCACCGGAGCCGACGTGGCGGCCGCCCTGTCGGGCGCGGTGGGCGCCATGTCCGGCCCGCTGCACGGCGGCGCGCCCTCCCGGGTCCTCGGCATGATCGAGGAGATCGAGCGGACCGGGGACGCCGAGCGGTACGTCAAACAGGCGCTGGACCGGGGCGAGCGGCTGATGGGCTTCGGGCACCGGGTGTACCGGGCCGAGGACCCGCGCGCGCGGGTGCTGCGCCGGACCGCCCGGGAGCTGGGCGCGCCGCGGTTCGAGATCGCGGAGGCGCTGGAGAAGGCGGCCCTCGAGGAGCTGCACAACCGCCGGCCCGACCGGGTGCTCGCCACCAACGTGGAGTTCTGGGCGGCGATCATGCTGGACTTCGCCGAGGTGCCGGCGCACATGTTCACGTCGATGTTCACCTGTGCCCGTACGGCGGGGTGGTCGGCGCACATTCTCGAGCAGAAGCGGACGGGGCGGCTGGTGCGGCCCTCCGCCCGGTATGTGGGGCCGGGGCCGCGCAGCCCGCAGGAGATCGAGGGCTACGCGGACATCGCCCACTGATCGCCTTGCGCAGGGGGCGCGAGCGTCTGCGGCACCGTCGCGGCCGGCCGCGCCCACGCGGCCGAGCCGCACAGTGATACCGCCTCGCGCCCCTGAGCGGCGTCGATCACACCGGGGCCGGCAAGCCGGCGTGATGTCGTTCCGCCACCAGCGGGTGGGCCCTCAGTTTGCCCTTCAGCTCGTTGTAGCCGTACTCGGCGAACAGCGGGTTGTCCGGGTCGTCGGTGATGCCGGGGGCGGTGGACGCGTGCGGGAAGGGCAGCGGCTCGACCCGGGCGTCCAGGCGCGGGTTGTAGAAGAACGGCACGGAGAACCGCTCGGTGGCACCGGGCGGGCTGACCACGCGGTGGTTGGTGGCCACGAGGTAGCCGTTGGTCGCCACCTCCAGTAGTTCGCCGAGGTTGACGACGAAGGCACCGTCGATCGGCGGCACGTCGTGGAAGAGCCCGTCCTCGCGCTGCACCTGCAGTCCGCCGACCCGGTCCTGCAGCAGCAGCGTCAGGAACCCGTAGTCCTTGTGGGCGCCCACGCCCTGGTCGGTGCCGTCGGCCGCGCTGCCCGGGTAGCGGACGAGCTTGAGGTGCGGGTGGGCGTGCGCGCCGAAGACGGGGTCGTAGAAGCGGGCCGGGGCGCCGATCGCGGTCAGCAGCTCGTGCAGCAGCTTCTCGGCGACCGCGCTGAGCCGGTCGATCCAGGTCAGCGCGGCGGTGCGCAGCTCGGGCAGGGCGGCCGGCCACTGGTTGGGGCCCTGGAGCCACCAGTAGGCGGGCTCGCCCGGTCCGGGGACGCGGGCGGGCCGCTCGGCCCCTATGTCGAGCTGGTCGCGCCAGTCGCGGGCACCGGCGGTGCGCTCGTCGCCGGTGCGCGTGTAGCCGCGGAAGTGCGGCGAGTTGACGTTGTCCAGGGCGAGGCGGTCGGCCTCGGGGAGCTGGAAGAAGGCGTGCATGGCGCCGAGCAGCGCGTTGGTCTCGGCCTGGGTGACGCCGTGCCCGACGAGCTGGAAGAAGCCGACGTCGTGGGCGGCGCTGTGCAACTGCGCGTGGAGCAGCGCGCGGGCCTGGGGGCCGCGGTCGGCGGCCGACAGGTCGATGATCGGGAGCTGATCGTACGACGGGGTCGTCGCAGGGTGCGTCGTCATGGATGCGTCCACAGGGTGTGTGGGCCACGGGCAGGCCGCCGAGGGTGGGGCGGCGCCCAGAATGCCGCAAGAAAGGTGAGAAGAAAGGGGCTGATTCAGGCCGAAAGCCGACAGCCCATGCTCGTGACGCGCACGTAGTCCACGTGGCGGCGTCGCACGAGCATCGGAGGCATGCGGACAGGTTACTGCGCGGGCCGGTGTTGGGATGTGGCCCGGTTCACGGTGCGCCGGACGTTCAGCGCAGCGCCTGGTCCAGAAGCGTCGCCCACTGCGTGACGACCCGCTCGCGCCGGGCCCCGTCATCGGTGAGGAGGTTGGCCAGGCCGAGGCCCCGTGCCATGTCGAGCAGGCCCTGCACGGCCTCCCGCACGCCCGGGCGGGATTCGTCGGCGCCGAGGAGTTCGACCGCGATCCGGTGGGTCTCGCGGCCGACGCGGGCCTCCAGTTCGGTCACGCGCGGGCGCAGTTGTTCCTCGTTGGAGGCGGCCACCCACAGCTGCAGGGCGGCGCGGAAGAGGGGGCCGGTGTAGAGGTCGGCCAGGGCGGACACCACGGCCCGCCGGTCTCCGGCCGCGCCCTGCGGGAAGAGGGCGCGCAGCGCGGTGGAGCGTTCTTCGGCGACGTACTCGACGGCTGCCGTGAAGAGGTCCTCGCGGGTGGGGAAGTGGTGCTGGGCCGCGCCGCGGGAGACACCGGCGCGTTCGGCGACGACCAGGACCGTGGAGCCCGCCCAGCCGTGTTCGGCGAGGCAGGCCACTGCGGCTTCCAGGAGCCGCTGCCGGGTGGCCCGGCTGCGGTCCTGTTTGGGGACGCGTTCCACGCGGTCCTCTGTGGTCACACCACCCATTCCGGATCCCGTCGTTCGAGGAAGGCCGTCATGCCCTCGCGCGCCTGCGCGGAGGCGAACAGCCGGGCCGAGAGCGCGGTCAGGTCGGCCGCGTCCCGGTCGAAGGCTTCCAGCACCCTAGCCGTGAGCAGCCGTTTCGTCTCGGCCAGGCCTTGTGGCGAGGAGCGGCGCAGCCCGTCGAGGACGGGCCCCAGTACGGCGTCGACGTCGTCGCCGGAGGCGGTCACCAGGCCGATCCGGGCGGCTTCGGCCGCGTCGAAGCGTTCCCCGGTGAGGTAGTAGCGGGCCAGGGCGCGCGGGTCGGTGCGGGGCAGCAGGGGCAGCGAGATGACCGCGGGGGCCACGCCGATGCGCACCTCGGTGAACGCGAACGTGGCCGTACTCGACGCGGCCGTGATGTCGCAGGCGGCCAGCAGTCCGAGGCCGCCCGCGCGCACATGGCCGGTGACCCGGGCGACGACCGGTTTGCCGAGCTCGACGATCTGCCGCAGCAGGCCGACCAGCGCGTCCGGCTGGGGCGGATCGCGCAGGTCGGCGCCCGCGCAGAAGGTGTTCCCGGTGTGGGTGAGGACGACCGCGCGGACGTCGCCGTCCTTGGCGCAGCCGGTCAGCGCGTCCGCCAGCTCGCCGACGAGGGCCGCCGACAGCGCGTTGCGGTTGTCCGTCGAGTCGAGGCTGAGTGTCTCGACGGCACGCGCGCGCGTGCGTCCGATCAACGTCGTCACCGCTCCCCCGGTTCCGGCTGCTGCTTCTCCCCGAGGTCCCTGAGCTCCCGGCGCAGGATCTTGCCGGAGGCGGCGCGGGGCACCGCGTCGACGAAGGTGACCTGCCGGACCCGTTTGTAGGGGGCGACGCGCTCGGCGACGTACATCATGACCTCTCCCTCCGAGAGGCCGGTGGCGGCCGGCTGGCGCACCACGTAGGCGTGCGGGACCTCGTTGCCGTCGTCGTTGTAGACGCCGATGACGGCCGCGTCGGCGATGCCCGGATGGGTGAGCAGGAGGGCCTCCAGTTCCGCTGGCGCCACCTGGAAGCCCTTGTACTTGATGAGTTCCTTGACCCGGTCGACGACGAACAGCCACCCGTCGCGATCCACGTGGCCCACGTCCCCGGTGTGCAGCCAGCCGTCGGCGTCGATCATCGCGGCGGTGGCGTCGGGCCGGCCCAGGTAGCCCTTCATGACCTGGGGTCCGCGGATATGGATCTCCCCGGCCTCGCCCGGACCGAGGTCCGTGCCGGGGTCGGACAGGGAGACGAGGCGCATCTCGGTACCGGGGATCAGCCTGCCGACCGTGCCCGGGGGCGCCTCGCGCATGGCGTCCAGCGGCACGATGTGGGTGCAGGGCGACAGTTCCGTCATGCCGTACCCCTGGCCGACGGGCGGCAGCCCGAGGCGCCTGGCGCAGGCCTGGGCGAGTGTGGCGTCCAGGGGCGCGGCGGAGCTGATGATGTACTTCAGGGACGACAGGTCGTACTGGGCGACGGCCGGGTGCTTGGCCAGGGCCAGCACGATCGGCGGGGCCACGTACAGGCCCGTGATGCGGTGCTTCTGGATCGCCGCGAGGAAGGTCTCCAGTTCGAAGCGGGGCAGGACGACCACGGTGGCCCCCTTCCGCAGGGGCGCGTTCATCAGCGCGGTCAGCCCGTAGATGTGGAAGAAGGGCAGTACGGCGAGGATCCGGTCGCCCGGGCCGTTCGAGACCACCGGTTCGAGCTGGGCGAGGTTGGTGGCGATCTGGCGGTGGGTGAGCATCACGCCCTTGGGGACGCCGGTGGTGCCCGACGAGTACGGCAGGGCCGCCACGTCCTCCCCCGGGTCGATGGCGACCGCCGGCTCCGGCGCGGCGGAGGCGAGCATGTCTATCAGCGACCGGTGCCCGGGTGCGGTGTCGCAGACGAATATCTCCTCGACGCCGCCCGCGAGTTCGGCGGCCCGGCGCGCGCCCTGAAGCAGCGGCGAGACGGTGACGATCCAGCGGGCCGCCGAGTCCTTCAGCTGCTTGGCGAACTCCTCGGGGGTGGCCAGCGGGTGCACGGTGGTGACCGAGGCACCCGCGCGGGTGGCGGCGTAGAAGGCCGGCGGGAAGGAGATCGTGTTCGGGCTGTGCAGGGCCAGGACGTCGCCCTTGCGCACGCCTGCCTCGGCGAGCGCGGCGGCGATCCGCCGGTGGAAGCGGTCCACCTGGTCGTACGTGAGGGTGGTGCCGTCGGTGCCGTCGACCAGTGCGGGCACCTCGCCGAACTCGGCGGCCCGGCCCAGCACGGCCTCGTGGATGGGCAGTTCGACGGCCGGGACGTCTGCGTACTCGCTGCGGAACACGGTTCCTCCTCGCACGGCGGTGTTCGCCCGGTGTGCGTACGGGGGCCGGAATACGGCCTAGTACGACTTGGGCAGGCCCAGGGTCTGGTGGGAGACGTAGTTGAGAATCATCTCCCGGCTCACCGGAGCAATACGAGCCACGCGTGCGGCGGTTATCAACGAGGCGAGTCCGAATTCGCGCGTGAGGCCGTTGCCGCCGAGGGTGTGCACGGCCTGGTCGACGGCCCTGACACAGGCCTCCCCGGCGGCGTACTTGGCCATGTTGGCGGCCTCCCCGGCGCCCATGTCGTCGCCCGCGTCATACAGATGGGCCGCCTTCTGCATCATCAGGCGGGCGAGTTCGAGGTCGATGTGCGCCTGGGCGAGGGGGTGGGCGATGGCCTGGTGGGAGCCGATGGGGGCCTTCCACACGGTGCGGTCGCGGGCGTACTCGATCGCCCGGGACAGCGCGTACCGGCCCATGCCGACGGCGAACGCGGCCGTCATGATCCGCTCGGGGTTCAGGCCGGCGAACAGCTGCAGCAGACCCGCGTCCTCGTCGCCGACCAGCGCGTCGGCGGGCAGCCGTACGTCGTCCAGCACCAGCTCGAACTGCTTCTCCGCGGCGTTCAGTTCCATGTCTACGGGCCGCCGCTGGAAGCCGTCCGCGTCGCGCGGCACGATGAACAGGCACGGCTTGAGACGGCCCGTGCGGGCGTCCTCGGTGCGGCCGACGATGAGCACCGCGTCGGCGATGTCGACGCCGGAGATGAACACCTTGCGGCCGGTCAGCAGCCAGTCGGCGCCGTCGCGGCGGGCGGTGGTGGTGATGCGGTGGGAGTTGGAGCCCGCGTCGGGTTCGGTGATGCCGAAGGCCATGGTGCGGGTGCCGTCGGCTATTCCGGGGAGCCAGGTCCGTTTCTGTGCCTCGGTGCCGAAACGGGCGATGACCGTGCCGCAGATGGCCGGGGAGACGACCAGCATGAGCAGGGGGCAGCCCGCGGCGCCGAGTTCTTCGAGGACGATGGAGAGTTCGGCGACGCCGCCGCCTCCGCCGCCGTACTCCTCGGGGAGGTTGACCCCGAGGTAGCCGAGTTTGCCTGCCTCGGCCCAGAGTTCGTGGGGGTGGCGGCCCTCCTTGACGACGCCGGTCAGGTACTCGCGGCCGTAGCGCTTGCCGAGGGCGGACACGGCGGACCGGAGGGCCTTGTGCTCTTCGGATTCGATGACGGGGCTCATTGTCGTCTCCCGAGTGCGAGTGGTGTGTGGTTGCCCGCGCAGTTCCCCGCGCCCCTCAGGTCTCCTGGACGACCGCCAGGAGCGCACCGACCTCCACCTGCTGGCCGGGGTCGGCGTGCAGGGCGGTGACGGTTCCGGTGACCGGGGCCGTGATCTTGTGTTCCATCTTCATCGCCTCCAGCCACAGCAGGGGCTCCCCGGCCCGTACGGCGGCGCCCACCGCCAGGCCGTCCGCCACCCGTACGACCGTGCCGGGCATGGGGGCCAGCAGTGAGCCGGGGGCGCGTTGGGCCGTGGGGTCGGGGAAGCGGGGCAGCGCGATGAGGGCGGCCGGTCCCACGTACACCTGGTCGCCGTGGCGGGCCACCTCGAACCTGCGCTGTACGCCGTCCACTTCCAGGACGACGAGACCGGCGTCGGCGTGCACGATGCGCACCCCGTCCGCGTCGGCGACGAGGCCCTCGCGGGTGTGCCGGTAGCGGACCTCGTGCTCCTCCCCCGCCATGACGTACCGCTTGATCTGCGGCTGGGACGGCACGTTGCGCCAGCCGCCGAACCGGGAGCGGCCGTGGGCGTCGGCGAGCGCGGCGGCCAGCGGGGCACAGGGGTCGGGGGCGGGTTCGGTCAGGGCGGCGAGGTGGCGGTCGTAGAAGCCGGTGTCCATGTGGCCGCTTCGGAACTCCTCGTGCCGCAGCGAGCGGACGAGGAGGTCGCGGTTGGTCACCGGGCCGTGGATCGCCGCTCGTTGCAGGGCACCGGCGAGCTTGCGGATCGCCTCCGCCCGGGTGGGGGCGTGGGCGACGGCCTTGGCGAGCATCGGGTCGTAGTGGACGCCGATCGGGTCGCCGTCGGCGTAGCCGGTGTCCAGGCGGACCCCTTCGGGGAAGGCGAGGCGGTGCAGGGTGCCGGTCTGCGGGGCCCAGTCCCGGGCCGGGTCCTCGGCGTACAGACGTGCCTCGATCGCGTGGCCACGCGCGCGTGGCGGCTCGGCGTCGAGGGCGTGCCCCTCGGCGACCCGGATCTGCAGGGCGACCAGGTCGATGCCGAACACGGCCTCGGTCACGGGGTGTTCGACCTGGAGACGGGTGTTCATCTCCAGGAAGTGCGACCTGCCGTCGGCCACCAGGAACTCGACGGTGCCGGCGCCGACGTAGTCGACGGCACGGGCGGCCCGTACGGCCAGCTCGTGCAGTTCCCGTTCCAGCCCGGCGGCCAGTCCGGGCGCCGGGGCCTCCTCGATCACCTTCTGGTGGCGCCGCTGCAGGGAGCAGTCGCGGGTGCCGAGCGCCCACACGGTGCCGTGGGTGTCGGCGAGGATCTGCACCTCGACGTGACGTCCGCCCTCGACGTACGGCTCGACGAAGACCTCGCCGTCGCCGAAGGCGCTCGCCGCCTCCGCGCGGGCGGCCGCCAGCTCCGTCTCCAGGTCGGCGAGGCGCCGTACCACCCGCATTCCGCGCCCGCCGCCGCCCGCGGCCGCCTTCACCAGCACGGGCAGGTCGGCCTCGGTCACCTCGTGCAGCGGATCGAGGCCCATCAGCTGCTTGGCCCGGGTCTTGGACGCCATGGCCTCGATGGCGCCCGGTGGGGGTCCGATCCACACCAGGCCGGCGTCCAGCACGGCGCGGGCGAAGCCGGCGTTCTCGGACAGGAACCCGTACCCCGGGTGCACGGCGTCCGCGCCCGCCGCGACCGCCGCCTTCACGATCAGGTCGCCGCGCAGATACGTCTCGGCGGGCGACGACCCCGGCAGCCGTACCGCGGTGTCGGCCACGCGCGCGTGGAGCGCGTTCCCGTCGGCGTCCGAGTGCACGGCGACCGTCCGGATCCCCGCTTCGGCACACGTGCGGAAGACGCGGCAGGCGATCTCGCCGCGGTTGGCGACGAGCACAGAAGTGATCACTGGAAGTGTCCTCGCATCCGTCATGGCCGTCACATCCGGAAGACGCCGAAGCCACCGCGCGCCCCCTGGTAGGGCGCGGTGTGGACGGCCGACAGGCACAGGCCGAGGACGGTGCGGGTGTCGCGCGGGTCGATCACCCCGTCGTCGTACAGCCGCCCGGACAGGAACATGGGCAGGGACTCGGACTCGATCTGCTGCTCCACCATGGCGCGCAGCGCGGCGTCCGCGTCCTCGTCGTACGGCTGTCCCTTCGCGGCGGCCGACTGCCGGGCCACGATGGACAGCACGCCCGCGAGCTGCTGCGGGCCCATGACGGCGGACTTGGCGCTGGGCCAGGCGAACAGGAAGCGCGGGTCGTAGGCGCGCCCGCACATGCCGTAGTGACCGGCCCCGTACGACGCCCCCATGAGCACCGACAGGTGCGGGACCCGGCTGTTGGACACCGCGTTGATCATCATCGCGCCGTGCTTGATGATGCCGCCCTGCTCGTACTCCCGGCCGACCATGTAGCCCGTGGTGTTGTGCAGGAACAGCAGCGGGACGTCCCGCTGGTTGGCGAGCTGGATGAACTGGGCGGCCTTCTGCGACTCCGCGCTGAACAGCACACCCTGCGCGTTGGCCAGGATGCCGACCGGGTAGCCGTGCAGGCTCGCCCAGCCGGTGACGAGACTCGTCCCGTACAGCGGCTTGAACTCGTCGAAGTCGGAGGCGTCGACGATCCGGGCGATCACCTCGCGCGGGTCGAAGGGGGTCTTCAGGTCGCCGGGGACGATGCCCAGGAGCTCGTCCCCGTCGTACTTGGGAGGGACGGCCGGGCCGGGATCGCCGTACGCCTTGCGGTGGTTGAGGCGGGCGACCACCCGGCGTGCCTGGCGCAACGCGTCCTGCTCGTCGACGGCGAAGTAGTCGGCGAGACCCGACACGCGCGCGTGCATCTCGGCGCCGCCCAGGGACTCGTCGTCGCTCTCCTCACCGGTGGCCATCTTCACCAGTGGCGGCCCGCCGAGGAACACCTTCGCCCGCTCCTTGACCATGATCACGTGGTCGGACATGCCGGGGATGTAGGCGCCCCCGGCGGTGGAGTTCCCGAAGACGACGGCGACGGTGGGGATCCGGGCGGCGGACAGCCGGGTCAGGTCCCGGAAGATGGCGCCGCCGGGGATGAAGATCTCCTTCTGCGAGGGCAGGTCCGCGCCCCCGGACTCGACGAGGCTGATGCAGGGCAGCCGGTTGGCGAGCGCGATGTCGTTGGCCCTCAGGGCCTTCTTCAGGCTCCAGGGGTTGCTGGCGCCGCCGCGCACGGTCGGGTCGTTGGCGGTGACGAGGCACTCCACGCCCTCGACGACCCCGATGCCGGTGACCAGGGAGGCGCCGACGGGGTGGTCGCTGCCCCAGGCGGCGAGCGGTGACAGCTCCAGGAAGGGCGTGTCCGGGTCGAGGAGCAGCTCGATGCGCTCACGGGCGAGCAGCTTGCCGCGCCGCCGGTGCCGTTCGACGTACTTCGTGCCGCCGCCCGCGAGGGCCTTGGCGTGCTCGGCGTCGAGGTCGGCGAGCTTGGCGAGCATGGTCTCGCGGTTCGCCCGGTAGTCCTGGCCGTTGATGTCCAGGGCGGAGGAGAGGACGGTCACAGGAGTGCCTCCGGGATGTCCAGACGGCGGGAGCGCAGCCATTCGCCGAGGGCCTTGGCCTGCGGATCGAAGCGGCGCTGGGCGGCGACGCCCTCGCCGAGGATGCCCTCGACGACGAAGTTGAGGGCGCGCAGGTTGGGCAGGAGGTGGCGGGTGACGGGCAGCTCGCGGCTTTCGGGCAGGAGCTGCCGGAACCGCTCGGCCGTCAGCTCGTGGGCGAGCCACCGCCAGGCCTCGTCCGTGCGCGCCCAGACACCCACGTTGGCGTTCCCGCCCTTGTCACCGCTGCGGGCGCCGGCGACCAGGCCGAGGGGGGCGCGGCGCGTGGGGCCCGGCGGGAGGGGGCCCGGCAGGGACGGCTGCGGTACGTCAGTGAGTACGACGGTGTCGTGAGGCGCGGCCACATGGACGCGCCGCCCGTCATCGAGCACCGCCACCTGGTCGACGGCCCCATGGGGGACGTACACATCCTCGAAGACCCCATAGGGCGCGCCCTTCCCCGGTGGGGCCGGCACATGGAAGCCGGGGTAACTGGCCAGCGCCAGCTCGATCGCGGCCCCGCTCAGCGCACGCCCGACGACCTCCTGGTCCGGGTCCCGCACGACGAGCCGCAACAGCGCGCTCGCCGTCTCCTCGGTGTCCGCGTCGGCCCGGTCGGTGCGGACCAGCTCCCACCGGACCTCGGCGGGCGGTGACTTGGACAGCGCGCCGCTCATCTGTTCCCGCACGAGCGCGGCCTTGGCCTCGATGTCGAGCCCCGTCAGCACGAAGACGACCTCGTTGCGGAAGCCGCCGAGCCGGTTGAGCCCGACCTTGAGCGTGGGCGGCGGGGCTTCCCCGCGCACCCCGTCGATACGCACCCGGTCGGGGCCGTCCTGGGTGAGCCGCACGGTGTCGAGGCGGGCGGTCACGTCGGGCCCGGCGTACCGGGAACCGGCCGTCTCGTACAGCAGCTGAGCGGTGACCGTACCGACATCCACGAAGCCGCCGGTGCCGGGATGCTTGGTGATGACGCAGCTGCCGTCGTCGTGGATCTCGGCGAGCGGGAAGCCGGGCCGCCGTACGTCGCCGTCCCCGAAGAAGGCGTAGTTGCCGCCGGTGGCCTGCGTCCCGCACTCCAGGACGTGCCCGGCGACGACGGCGCCCGCGAGCCGGTCGTACTCCCCCGGCTGCCAGCCGAAGTGGGCGGCGGCGGGCCCGGTGACGAGGGCCGCGTCGGTCACCCGACCGGTGACCACGATGTCCGCGCCCGCCCGCAGGCACTCCGCGATGCCGAAGCCGCCGAGGTAGGCGTGGGCGGCGAGGACGCCCTTGGGGGTCCCCCCTGGTCGGGCGGAGTCGAGACCATCGAGACCTTGGGGGAGCGCGGCGGTGAGGTCGTCGCCCTCGACGTGGGCGACGCGGACCGGGATGCCGAGCCGGTCGGCCAGTTTCCGTACGGCGTCGGCGAGTCCGGCCGGGTTGAGGCCACCGGCGTTCGTCACGATCTTGACGGACCGCTCGTGCGCGAGCCCGAGACACTCCTCCAGCTGCCGCAGAAAGGTGCGGGCGTATCCGGCGGCGGGGTCCTTCAGCCGGTCCCGCCCCAGGATCAGCATGGTCAGCTCGGCGAGATAGTCGCCGGTGAGAACGTCCAGCTCACCGCCGGTGAGCATCTCGCGCATGGCGTCGAAGCGGTCGCCGTAGAAGCCGGAGGCGTTGCCGATGCGCAGGGTCACTCGGCGTCCCCCTTCGGGGAACGTCCGCTGCCGGGCGGTCCCGCGAAGGCCTGGGCGATGTCGAGCCAGCGGTCGGCGTCCGGCCCCTCGGCGCGTACGGCGAGGTCGGCGCGGTGGGCGCGCTGGGTGACCAGGAGGCAGAAGTCGAGGGCGGGGCCGGTGACGCGCTGGGGTGCGTCTTCGGGACCGTAGGTCCATGTGCCGCCTGAGGGCGCCTGGACTTCCACCCGGAACTCCTCGCCGGGCACGGGCAGCCCATGCGCGCCGAAGGCGAAGTCCCGTGCGCGGACCCCGATGCGGACCACATGCCTCAGCCGGTCGGTGGGGGTGCGGACCACACCGAGTGAGTCGGCCACGTCCTGGCCGTGGGCCCAGGTCTCCATCAGCCGGCCGGTGGCCATGGAGGCGGCGGACATGGGTGGCCCGTACCAGGGGAAGCGGGCGCCGGGCGCGGACTGGCGCAGGGCCCGGTCGAGGGCGGCCCGTCCCTCGCGCCACTGCGCCAGCAGTTCACCGGGCGGCAGCTGGGCTCCCGCCTCGGCGCCCTCGTCCACGAACGTCCCGGGTGCGGTGAGGGCCTTCTCGATCAGGCCCTGGAAGGCGTCGGCGTCGGTGACGGCGAGGAGGGCGGAGCGGTCGGTCCAGGCGAGGTGGGCGATCTGGTGGGCGATGGTCCACTTGGGCGCCGGGGTCGGGAGCGCCCACTGTGCCGGGCTCAACTCGGCCACGAGCCGGTCGAGTTCTTCGCTTTCGTCACGCAGATCGTCGAACACGGGCGTCGGATCGGACATGGGGGGAGCATGGCAGCGGCCCCGGAAACAATCAAGCACGCTTGCATGAATTTGTTTTCCACAACCTGTCACCCGTCTGCGCACGTCTCGCTACTCTCGGTGACTGGAGGTGGTTGGCATGCGAGGCCGCGAACTCGACCCGAGCGCGTCACCCTTGGACTACTACGGCCATGAGCTGCGCAGGGCCCGGGAGGCGGCGGGGCTCACGTTGGCGCAACCGGGCTCGATCGTCTTCTGCACGGCCTCGCTCGTCGGCCGGATCGAGACGGCGGCGAGGGTGCCCCAACGGGAATTCTCCGAGCGGGTGGACGTGGCTTTGAGGACGGATGGGTTGTTCTCCCGGCTGGTGGGGCTGGTTTTGCGGAACCAGTTGCCCAGTTGGTTTCAACCGTATGCGGAGATGGAGGCCAAGGCGGCGTACATCTCCACCTACCAGGCACAGTTGGTGTATGGGCTGCTCCAGACCGAGGCATGCGCCCGCGCGGTGCTCGGCACGCGGGACGAGGGCAATCTCGACGCCAAGGTGGCTGCGCGGCTTGACCGGCAGCGCATCCTGGACCGTGACAAACCGCCGGTGGCACTTCGTGTCCCAGTCGACCGGTTGCCGCTGCCGGGGACCGAGGGGCATCGCCGACTCCAATCCCAGCGCGTCTCATCCTGCCGCAGGATCAGTCAGGAAGCAGACGCCTGCGTCGGCTTCCCCCGCCGCACCTGCGCGCGCACCGCTCCCATGCTTGCCGCGATGACCAGGGTGATGGCGAGGGCCTCGGTGGGTGCGAGGGACTGGCCGAGGACGAGGAAGCCGGCTGTGGCGGCGATCGCCGGTTCCAGGCTCATGAGGATGGCGAAGGTGGGGGCGGGCAGGCGGCGCAGGGCGAGGAGTTCGAGGGTGTAGGGGAGGACGGAGGAGAGCAGCGCCACCGCCGCGCCGAGCGCGAACGTCGTCGGGTTGACGAGCCGCGCGCCCGACTCGGCGATCCCCAGCGGCAGGAACAGCACCGCCCCGACCGCCATGGCCAGCGCGAGTCCGTCGGCCTGGGGGAAGCGTCGGCCCGTACGGGCGCTGAAGACGATGTACGCCGCCCACATGGCGCCCGCGCCCAGCGCGAAGGCGACACCGGCGGGGTCGAGGCCGCTGAAGCCCCCGCCGCCGAGAAGGAAGACCCCGGTGAGGGCGAGTGCGGCCCAGACGAGGTTGAGCGCGCGCCGTGAGGCCAGGACCGACAGCGCCAGCGGGCCGAGGACTTCGAGGGTGACGGCCGGGCCCAGCGGGATGCGGGCGACCGCCTGGTAGAAGAGGCCGTTCATCGCGGCCATGGTGATGCCGAAGACGACGACCGTGCCCCAGTCGCTGCGGGAGTGCCCGCGCAACCGTGGCCGGCAGACCAGGAGCAGCACGACCGCGGCGACCAGCAGCCGCAGGCTCACCACGCCGAGCGCCCCGGCCCGTGGCATCAGCGTCACGGCGAGGGCTCCGCCGAACTGGACCGAGATTCCCCCGGCCAGCACCAGCCCGACCGGCCCGAGCGAACCGAACCGGTGCGGGGCACGCGGGGACGTCGGCGTCACGGACGTCGAGGAAGCTGCACTGGAGGTGCTGACGGTACTCACGGGCGGTCCTGTGGCTGAATCGGATCGATCATGTACATCTCCATGTACTACCGAGTCCAGGGTAGTGGACTTCGTCAGGAGTGTGCACCCTTGATGGAACTGGCCAGCACCTCCGCCAGGTGCCGTCCCCGCACTCCCGCGAGTTGCTCCAGCTGGGTGCGGCAGGAGAAGCCGTCCGCCAGGACCACCGCCTCCTGCGCGGCCTGCCGCACCGACGGCAGGAGCTGTTCCTCCGCGCACGCTCTCGACACCTCCCAGTGGCCCCGCTCGAAGCCGAAGTTCCCGGCCAGTCCGCAGCAGCCGCCGGACAGTTCGCCGGTCAGGCCCGCCGCCGCGCGCAGGCGGCGCTCGGCCGCGTCGCCGAGGACCGCGTGCTGGTGGCAGTGGGTCTGCCCGACGACGGGGCGGTCCAGTCGGGGCGGAGACCAGTGGGGGGCGTGACGCTCCAGGGTTTCCGCGAGGGTCAGGACGCGGTCGGCCAGGCGGCGGGCGCGCGGGTCGTCGGGCAGCAGCTCCGGCAGGTCGGCGCGGAGTGCGGCGGCGCAGCTCGGTTCGAGGACGACGACCGGGGCGGCGGTCTCCAGCACCGGTTCCATCAGGTCGAGGGTGCGGCGCAGCACCGCGCGGGCCCGGTCGAGCTGGCCCGTCGAGACGTACGTCAGCCCGCAGCAGACCCGGCCCCGGGCCCGCAGCACGGACAGGGGGTTCACCAGGCGCGACCTGCCGTCGCCCACCGGGAACCGGCGCGGCCGCAGGGTCGGCGGGAGCGCCACCCTCAGCCCGGCCGCCTCCAGTACGCGTACGGCCGCGCGTCCCACCGAGGGTGCGAGGTACTCGGTGAAGGTGTCCGGCCAGAGGACGACCAGGTCGCCGGTGCGGTCGTCCGGGCCCTGCCGCCGTCCGCGCCACCACCGGCTGAACGGCCGCGCCGCGAGCCGCGGGACGGACCGCTCGGGCGCGATCCCGCCCAGCCGTTTGGCCGCCGAGGCCAGTGGGCGCGCCGCGGCCAGCGCGTTGACCACCGGCGCCGTGTGCGTGCGGGCCACCCAGCGCAGCCACACCGGCAGCCACCCCATCGAGTAGTGCGCGGCCGGGCGGCGCCGCCCGGCGTAGTGGTGGTGCAGGAACTCCGCCTTGTAGGTGGCCATGTCGACCTCGACCGGGCAGTCGGACCGGCACCCCTTGCACGACAGACACAGATCGAGCGCGTCGCGCACCTCCGCCGACCGCCACCCGCCGGTCACCAGCTCACCCGCGAGCATCTCGTGCAGCAGCCGGGCACGCCCGCGCGTGGAGTGCCTCTCCTCGCCGGTCACCCGGAACGACGGGCACATCACCGCGGGCCCGGACACCGTCGTCGTACGGCACTTGGCGACCCCGACGCACCGGCGCACCGCCGCCGAGAAGTCCCCGCCGTCGCCCGGGTAGCCGAAGCCCGCCGCCGAAGGGTCCACGGGCTCGCGCGGCAGCACGGAGAAGCGGAGGTTCGCGTCCAGGGGCGCGGGCCGGACCAGCATGCCCGGGTTGAGCACGTCGTCCGGGTCCCACACGCCCTTCGCCCGCTCGAAGAGGGCGACCGTCTCCTCGCCGTACATCCTCGGCAGCAGTTCCGCGCGGGCCTGCCCGTCCCCGTGCTCCCCGGACAGTGAGCCGCCGTGCGCCACCACCAGGCCGGCGAGGTCCTCGGAGAACCGCCGGAACCGGCCGATCCCCGGCACGGTCATCAGGTCGAAGTCGATACGGACGTGGATGCAGCCGTCGCCGAAGTGCCCGTACGGCGTGCCGCGCAGCCCGTGATCGGCCAGCAGCGCCCGGAAGTCCCGCAGGTACGCGCCGAGCCTGGCCGGTGGCACCGCGCAGTCCTCCCAGCCGGGCCACGCCTCGGTGCCGTCCGGCAGCCGCGTCGCCGTACCGCTGGCGTCCTCCCGGATCCGCCACAGCGCGCGCTGCCCGGCCGGATCCGTCACCACCCGGGCGTCCACGGCGTCGGCCGCGCGCACGATCGCCTCCGCACGCGCGCGTGCCTCACCCGCCGACTCCCCGCCGGTCTCCACGAACAGCCAGGCGTCGCCCCCGGGCAGCGCGGTCGCGGACGGGACGAGATCCCGCGCCATCCCCTCGACCGTGAGCGGGCCGTACGGCAGCAGCCCGGCCGCGGCCTCGGCGGCGGCGCTCTCGTCGGCGTACCCCAGCACGGCCAGGGCCCGCGCGCGGGGGGCCCGGACCAGGCCTACGACCGCCTCGGTCAGCACGCCCCAGGTGCCCTCCGAACCGCAGAAGGAGCGGGCAACATCCGCGCCCCGCTCCGGCAGGAGCGCGTCCAGCGCATACCCGGAGATACGGCGGGGCAGCCGCGGAAAGCCGGTCCGCAGCCGGGCCAGCTCGCCCTCCACGAGCTCCCGCAGGCCTTCCGGAGCCCCGGCCCACCCCTGTCCGAGCCGCAGCCGCTGCCCGCGTGCGGTGACCACCGACAGCTCCCGCACGCTGTCCGCGGTGGTGCCCCACGCCACCGAGTGCGAGCCGCACGAGTTGTTGCCGATCATCCCGCCGAGCGTGCACCGGCTGTGCGTGGAGGGGTCGGGCCCGAAGCACAGCCCGTGCGGTGCGGCGGCCTCCTGAAGCCGGTCCAGCACCAGCCCCGGCTGGACCACGGCCACTCCCGCCTCGGGGTCGAGCGACAGCACGCGGTTCATGTGCCGGGTGAAGTCCAGGACCACCCCGGTCCCCGTCGCCTGCCCCGCGATCGACGTCCCCCCGCCGCGCGCCACCACCGGCACCCCGCGCGCCCGGCACACCTCAAGGACCGCCGCCACGTCGTCAACATCCCGTGGAGCCACCACCCCCAACGGGACACGCCGGTAGTTCGACGCGTCCATCGTCACCAGCGCCCGGGACGTCACATCGAAACCCACCTCGCCCCGGACGGCTCCCCGCAGCTCCGCCGCCAGATCCGTCATGCGTCCAGGATGCATCCGGCCACTGACAGTGACGGAGCCGGCGTGACGTCGTAGATCCTCACAAGTCCACGGGCCGGAGGGGTCGTCTCATCGAACGGACACGTTTCCGTCCGGTTTCACCGAAGAGATACCCTCCGCCTCGTGGCTGAGATCCAGATTCCCTCTGACATCAAGCCCGCGGACGGTCGTTTCGGCGCGGGTCCCTCCAAGGTGCGGACGGAGGCGCTGGACGCCCTCGCCGCGACCGGCACGTCCCTGCTCGGCACCTCCCACCGCCAGGCCCCCGTCAAGAACCTGGTCGGCAGGGTCCGCGAGGGCATCAGCGAGCTGTTCCAACTGCCCGACGGGTACGAAGTGATCCTCGGCAACGGCGGCTCCACCGCCTTCTGGGACATCGCGACCCACGGACTGATCGAGAACAGGTCGCAGCACCTGAGCTTCGGCGAGTTCAGCTCGAAGTTCGCCAAGGCGGCCAAGCTCGCCCCCTGGCTCGCCGACCCCAGCGTCATCTCCGCCGATCCGGGCACCCACCCGGAGGCGGAGGCGGAGGCGGGCGTCGACGTCTACGCCTTCACCCACAACGAGACCTCGACCGGCGTCGCCATGCCCATCAAGCGGGTGGCCGGTGCCGACGAGGGCGCCCTGGTCCTGGTGGACGCCACCTCCGGTGCCGGCGGCCTCCCGGTGGACGTCGCCGAGACCGACGTCTACTACTTCGCGCCGCAGAAGTCCTTCGCCTCCGACGGCGGCCTGTGGATCGGCGTGTTCAGCCCGGCCGCGATCGAGCGCGCCGAGCGCGTCCACGCCTCCGGCCGCCACGTCCCGGAGTTCTTCTCGCTGCCCACGGCGATCGACAACTCCCGCAAGAACCAGACGTACAACACCCCGGCCCTCGCCACCCTCTTCCTGCTCAACGAGCAGCTGGAGTGGATCAACGGCCAGGGCGGCCTGGACTGGGCGGTCCGCCGCACCGCCACGTCCGCCCGCACGCTGTACGGCTGGGCCGAGGACGTCAAGTTCGCCACCCCGTTCGTCGCCGACCCGGCCAAGCGTTCGCAGGTCATCGGCACGATCGACTTCTCGGACGAGATCGACGCCGCCGCCGTCGCCAAGGTCCTGCGCGCCAACGGCATCGTCGACACCGAGCCCTACCGCAAACTCGGCCGCAACCAGCTGCGCGTCGCCATGTTCCCGGCGATCGACCCGGCGGACGTCGAGGCACTGACGAAGTGCGTCGACTACGTGATCGAGAAGCTGTAACCGCCTCGTCAACCGCCTCGTCCACGCCACGAAGGGCGCCCGCCGTCGGCCGGGCGCCCTTCGTGCGTCGCGCCGATCGGCCTCGTTCGTGCAGGCCTGCGGAGGACCCTGCACCGACGGGTGCGTGACGCTGGCCCGGATCGGTGAGGACGCCTGGGCCCTCGGTGACAGCAAGCGGCCCGACAAGGAGCCCCTGCGGTTCACCACGGAGGAGCTGAGCGTGGCCGGGATCGACCCGGCGCGGTTCGGTCTGACGCTCTGAACCGCCCGCTGCCCCGGCCGGCTGCCGGCCGGGGCCCGCGCGCACCCAGCCGATCACACCGAACAGGACCACCGGTGCACCACCACGGCTATCTGTGGGCCGGCCCGAAGGCTCGCTTCGACCAAGAAGCACTGCGGCGCCCTCCCCATCCCGAGCCACCCCCGGCAGAGAGCCGACCGGGACTGATCCAGCGTTACCGTGAAGTCGCCGCCGAGTTCCCGACCTCCGACCTGCCCCCGCTGGAGACGGCGTACTGGCTTGTCAAGCCACGCCCGCTGGTACGGGGAACATGGCCGGGGCCCTCGGAAACAGCGGCATGGCTGGGCAACCGGCCGGCCGAGTTTGCGCCACGGTTCGCGTCCGAGGCGCAGCGCGACAGGCGTCGGCGGGCCGCCCTCGTCACCTCCGCGGTCGAGCGGCTCGGGGCGGGTGGCGATGTCTCGCTCGGCTTCTCTCTCGAACGGCCCGCGTATCTCTGCCTGGCGCTGGTGACCTGTTCGCCGAACCGCGAGAGACCCGAAATCCCTTGCCCGCTGGACGGTTCGTCACTTGTTGCGCCGTAGCCGACGCAGCAGGAACAGGGGAGCGGCGCCCGTCGCGACGGCGATGGCGCCGAGCTTGATGCTGTCGCTGCTGGCCCCGTCGCCGTCGGCGGGGCCGGAACTGCCCTTGGGTGACCTGGTGGCGGCCGCGCCCGGCGCGTCCTTCGCCTCCACCGGGCTGTCGGCGCCCTCGCTGCCGTACAGGAGCTCGGTGCCGTCGGGGCTGTATGTGACGGACTCTCCCTGCCCCTGCAGGGGAACGTCGAGCTTGCCTTTGCGTTTGATCCTGCCGTCGGCGAAGTCGTAGTGGATCCCGCCGAAGTAGCCGCGCACGGCGAGCTGTCTGCCGTCGGGGGAGAAGGCGGCGTCGGTCGCCCACAGGTCGACGGGGGCGACGGGCCGGAAGACGTTGGTCCCGGAGGAGGAGAGGTGGGCGGGTCCCTTGTACAGGTGACCGCCGTTCTCCTTCTTGTCGATGATGTAGGCGCGCCCGGTCTTCGGGTGCACGACGAGCGACTCGGCGTCGCGGGCGCCGTCCGCGTACTTCACGACGTACTGCGTGGCCCGGATCGTCTGGTCCTTGAGGACCTTCGGCTCGGGCAGCCGGTAGATCCACACGTACGGCCAGGTGCCGCCGAGGTTGTCGCCGATGTCGCCGACGTAGATCTGGTTGCCGGGGCCGATGGAGATGGCCTCGACGTCGCGGGGCCTGCCGATGCCGCTGAGCGTGATGGTGGCGACGGTCTTCCCGGTCCTCGAGTCCACCGCGTAGATGTAGGGGCCGTCGTCGCTGTCGTTGTGGGTCCAGTAGACGCCGGGGTGCAGACGGGAGGCGGCGAGGCCGCTGGACTCCTTGATCCGGGGATCCCTGATCGTGAAGCCGTCGTCGCCGTCGGCCGCTGAGGCGGGCACGGTGAACGCGCCCACGACAAGGGCCGCGGCGAGGAGGGCGAACGGTCGGCGCATACCCCCAAGCCTGCCATCCCGTCAGTTCATGGTTCGTGAGGATCTTCGAAAGTCCGGGGCCCGTGGGGATCTTCGAAATCGCGGTGTCCGGCGTGGCGGGCCTCACACCCCGGCCGCCGCTTTGATCGTTCATCATGAGCGGATGCTCAGGTTCATGCCCGTCGGTGACTCCATGACGATCGGCAGCGCGGGCGAACACACATGGCGTCACCGGCTGTGGCGCCACCTGTGCTCCGCGTACGGCGGCCCTTTCACGTTCGTCGGCCCGCGCGAGACGCTGTACGACAAGGCGGCGGACGCGCCGACGTCGCTCGCGTACGCCGAACCGGAATTCCCCCGGGCGCACCTGGCGGGCTGGGGCGAGGGCTGGGCGCACATGGTCCCGCTGATCGGCGAGGCGGTGCGCGAATGCCGGGCGGACGTCCTCCTGGTCTCGCTCGGCCTGATCGACCTGGGCTTCTACACCAACGCGGAGCAGACGGCTGCGAACGTGCGGTCCTTCGTGGCCGAGGCGCGGGCTGCCAACGCGCGCATCAGCATGGTGATGCTGCCGGTGATCCCGAACATCCGCGCCGCCTCGGACGCGTCCTTCGCCGAACAGGTCACCCGCTTCAACGAACTCCTCGCGAAGACGGCGGCCGACCTGGACGAGCCCCGTTCCCCCCTGCTGCTGGCGTCCCCGCCGGCCGCGTACGACATCCACACCGACACCTACGACGGCACCCACCCCAACGCGAACGGCGAGCACAAGCTGGCGGCGGCCTTCGCGGAGGCGATGTACGAGGCGTGGGGGGTCGGACAGACGTACACGGCCGGAACGAGCTGACCGAATTCCGGCGACTACGCCGACAGGACCCCGGTGGACTTCGGCACCGACATCGACCTGACCGGCACCGTCGTCGACCTCGTCCTCAAGACGGAGGGGTTCCCCCGCGACTGACCACTGTCGCCCCCGACTCCCCTTGCCTTGAGCGCGCTCCAACACGTTGGCTTGGAGACCATGGAGTACACACAGCTGGGACGCACGGGACTCGAGGTCGGCCGACTGGTCCTCGGCACGATGAACTTCGGCCCGCAGACCGACGAGGCGGACAGTCACGCGATCATGGACGCGGCGCTGGACGCGGGCATCAACTTCTTCGACACCGCCAACGTGTACGGCTGGGGCGAGAACAAGGGCCGTACCGAATCGATCATCGGCAGCTGGTTCGCCAAGGGCGGTGACCGGCGCGACAAGGTCGTGCTCGCCACCAAGGTGTACGGGAACATGGCACCGGACGACTCCCCCGTCTGGCCCAACCACCACAGGCTGTCCGCCCTGAACATCCGGCGGGCCGTCGACGCCAGTCTCAAGCGGCTGCAGACCGACCACATCGACGTCTACCAGTTCCACCACATCGACCGGAACACTCCCTTCGAGGAGATCTGGCAGGCCGTGGACGTGCTCGTGCAGCAGGGCAAGATCCTCTACGTCGGCTCCTCCAACTTCCCCGGCTACAAGATCGCCCAGGCCAACGAGATCGCCGCCCGCCGCCACGGCACCATCGGCCTGGTCAGCGAGCAGTGCCTGTACAACCTGGCCGAGCGCCGCGCCGAGATGGAGGTCATCCCGGCCGCGCAGGACTACGGGCTGGGGGTCATTCCCTGGTCCCCGCTGCACGGCGGTCTGCTGGGCGGCGTGATCAAGAAGGAGGTCCAGGGCGGCCGCCGCGCCTCCGGCCGGTCCGCCGACGCGCTCGGCAACACCTCCGTACGCGCCCAGATCCAGGCGTACGAGGACCTGCTCGACAAGCACGGCCTCCAGCCCGGCGAGGTCGCGCTCGCCTGGCTGCTCACCCGTCCCGGCGTCACCGGCCCGATCGTCGGCCCGCGCACCACCGAGCAGCTTCAGTCGGCCCTGCGGGCCGTCGAGCTGCAGCTGAGCGACGAGCTGCTGGCCGGGCTCGACGAGATCTTCCCCGGGCCGGGGCCGTCCCCGGAGGCCTTCGCCTGGTGAGCTCCCCGAGCCGGCCGGGCTCCCCGAGCCGCACAGGCTCCCCGAGCTCCTGAGAGCACTCTCGCGGCCGCGCTCGGCGTCACCTGCCGAGCGCGGCCGCGAGGGCGACGACGGCGAACATCAGCACAAGCGCACCGGCCATGATCCGGTTCCGGGTTTTCGGGTCCACGTATTCGAGACTAACCGGCTCCGCCCAGTGCCCAGCGGGCGACCGGTTCGTACCGCGGCTGTTCACCGGGGACGCCGGACCTCGGCAGATTGCTGCGGACCAGGACGAGCTCGTCCACCGTCCAGCTGCGGCTGCCGAAGGCGGCCAGGGACTCGACGTGGGGCCGTACGTCGACCGCATCGCGGCTGCGCGCCACCGTCAGGTGCGCCTTGTAGCGGCGGTGCTCCCCCATCGGCACCCCCGCCTTCCGTGCCGCCGCCTCCGCGCGCTCGGCGAGCAGCCGCAGGGTCCGCAGGTCCCCGTCCGCCCCGGCCCACAGCGCCCGGCCGTGGCCGAACTGTCCGCCGCCGCGCAGTGCCAGCGCAAAGGACGGCGTCCGGCCGGCCGTGCGCTCCAGGCGGGCCGACAGCTCGGGTACGAGCTCCTCGTCCACCTCGCCGTAGAAGGCGAGCGTGAAGTGCCAGCCGGGGCGCCCGGTCCAGCGCAGTCCGTCCGCACCGGGCAGCTTCTTCAACTCGGCGACCTCGTGGCCGAGTTCAAGGGTGACGTCCTCCGGGGGCAGGACCGCGGCGAAGAGTCTCATGGGACCAGTGTCCCCGCCGCGTACCCGGGGTGTCCGAATGACCGTGCGTATCGTTGTACTGCGCGGCTGCACTCGTCCACGAGGCAGCCGGGGAGGAGCGCCACGATGACCATCCTGGAAGACAGGATCGAGATGGCCGAAAGCAACGGTGACCTTACGCTCGACATGATGTTCGAGTGGCTGGAGAAGATGCCCGTCCCCGACGGATACAAGGTCGAGATCGTTGGGGGAAACATCTTCATGTCGCCGCAGCGCCGCACCCACTGGCAGATCATCTTCGACATCCTCGACCAGCTGCGCACCCGGTATCCGAAGCAGCGTCTGATGTCCGACGTGCGCATCGACTTTCCGGGCCGCCTCAACGGATTCGCAACCGACGTCACACTCATCACCGAGGACGCGAAGCTGGACGACAAGGGCCGCTGGCACTACCGGGACGTGGAGTTCATCGCGGAGGTGATCTCGGCGGACACCGCCACCAACGACTACGGCCCCAAGAAGGACGCCTACGCCGCCGCCGAGGTGCCGGTGTACCTGATCGTGGACCCGTACACCGGCCGCTGGCACCTGCACACCCTGCCCAAGGACGGCGAGTACCGAGCCGGCCTCAGCCTCGACTTCGGCGACGACATCGACCTGACCGACTCCCCGGTCGGGCTCGTCCTCAAGACCGGCGAGTTCCCCCGCGACTGACCCGGCCCGGACCCTGCGTCACGCCGCCGTCGCCAGCGCCGCGCGCCCGTCGCGCGGGACGAACCGCACCTGCGGGTGGCCGCGGTGCCAGCCGACCGCCAGGCGCAGGCCGCCGATACGGGCCAGGACCAGGCCGACGGTGACGGCCGCGGCGGCCGAGACGGCACCGCCGAGGGCGAAGCCGATCCGGGGGCCGTAGGTGTCCGTGACCCAGCCGACGACCGGCGCGCCCAGCGGCGTACCGCCCACGAAGACCATCATGAACAGGGCCATCACCCGACCGCGCATCGCGGGGTCGGTGGCCATTTGCACCGCGGTGTTCGCCGTGACGTTGACCGTCAGGCCGAAGACCCCGATCGGGGCCATGAGCAGCGCGAACAGCCAGTACGACGGCGTCAGCGCGGCCACGATCTCCAGTGCCCCGAAGACGGCGGCCGCCGCGATCAGCACGCGCAGCCGGGCCGTGCCGCGCCGGGCGGCCAGCAGGGCACCGACCAGCGAGCCGACCGCAATCAGCGTGTTGAAGAGGCTGTAGGCGCCGGCGCCGGCGTGGAAGACGCCGTTCGCATAGGCGGACAGCCACACCGGGAAGTTGAAGCCGAAGGTCCCGATGAAGCCGACCAGGACGATCGGCCAGATCAGGTCGGGGCGTCCGGCGACATAGCGCAGGCCCTCGCGGAGCTGGCCCTTGCCTCGCGCGGCACGCTCGACGACATGCAGCTCGCGGGTGCGCATCAGCAGCAGACCGGCGATCGGCGCGACGAAGGACAGGCCGTTGAAGAGGAAGGCCCAGCCGGTGCCGACGCCGGTGATCATGACGCCCGCGACGGCGGGGCCGACCAGGCGGGCCGACTGGAAGTTCGCGGAGTTCAGGCTGACCGCGTTCTGCAGGTGCTTCGGGCCGACCATCTCCGAGACGAAGGACTGGCGGGCCGGGTTGTCGACGACCGTGGCCAGGCCGACGGCGAAGGCGGCCAGGTAGACGTGCCAGACCTGGACGTGCCCGGTGAGGGTGAGCCCGGCCAGCACGAGGCCGGTGACGGCCATGGCCGACTGGGTGCCGAGCAGCGTGGGCCGCTTGGGCAGCCGGTCGACGAGCACACCGCCGTACAGGCCGAAGAGCAGCATCGGCAGGAACTGCAGGGCCGTGGTGATGCCGACGGCGGCGGAGGAGCCGGTGAGGCTGAGCACCAGCCAGTCCTGGGCGATGCGCTGCATCCAGGTGCCGGTGTTGGAGACGACCTGCCCGATGAAGAAGAGGCGGTAGTTCCTGATCCTGAGCGAGCTGAACATCGATGAGCCCCGGGTGCGCCGGGGCCGGGTGCCAGTGACGGGCGGGGTGTCGGTAGTGGGCGGGGTGTCGGTAGTAGGAGTAGGTGCGGGGGCGGAAGCTGCTCCGGATCCCGTACTCAAAAGGGTTCGCCTCCTTGAATGACGAATGACGTGCTCTTACAGGTGTGCGAGCTTCTCCAGCACGGGGGCGGCGGCGCGCAGTGCCGCCCACTCGTCCTCGTCGAGGCCCTCGACCAGACCGGCCAGGAAGGCGTTCCGCTTGCGGCGGCTCTCCTCGAGCATGGTTTCGGCCTGCTCGGTCTGGGTGACGACCTTCTGGCGCCGGTCCTCGGGGTGCGGCTCCAGCCGTACCAGCCCCTTGGCTTCGAGCAGCGCCACGATGCGGGTCATCGAGGGCGGCTGGACGTGCTCCTTGCGGGCGAGCTCACCCGGGGTGGCGCTGCCGCAGCGGAAGAGGGTGCCCAGCACCGACATCTCGGTGGGGCTCAGTGACTCGTCGACGCGCTGGTGCTTGAGCCGACGGGACAACCGCATCACGGCGGAGCGCAGGGAGTTCACGGCGGCAGCGTCGTCGCCATGGGTAAGGTCCGGCATGTTCTTTAGAGTAACTCATTACTCTCGCTAAAGACCACCGACGACACGCCCATACGCCCGTGACCCTGGCCACTGCATCCACAGATCACTCATATGGGTGATCCCAGTGCGGAACGTGACCCGTCACCCGGAAGCGTGCGGCGACCCTCGTGTCCATGGGGACCAGCGTGCTCAGCCTGCGCATGGACCGTGAGCTGCTCGAACGGCTCCGGCACCACGCCGCCAAAAGAGGAATGAGCGTCCAGGACTATGTCGTCCGGACGCTCATTCGGGATGACTTCGACGAGCGGTTCCAGGCCGCCGTCGAGGAGACGGAGAGGTTCTACGGGCTCACCTGACGCGG
This sequence comes from Streptomyces sp. NPDC046197, assembly GCF_040646295.1. NCBI lineage: Bacteria > Bacillati > Actinomycetota > Actinomycetes > Kitasatosporales > Streptomycetaceae > Streptomyces > Streptomyces sp. NPDC046197. The sequence goes on from NZ_JBEYZY010000017.1 coordinate 79,812, forward strand.
CGCGAACAGGGGGCCGGGCCGGTCTGAGGCCGAGGGCCGGTCAGGTCAGGCCCAGGGCCGGTCAGGTCAGGCCCAGGGCCGGCATCAGGTAGTAGAAGGCGAACACCGCCGCGACCACGTACATCGCCACCGGAATCTCGCGGGCGCGGCCGACCGCCAGGCGCAGCACCACGAAGGTGATGAAGCCCATACCGATGCCGTTCGTGATCGAGTAGGTGAACGGCATCATCACCATCGTGACGAAGGCCGGAATGGCAAGGGTGTAGTCCGCCCAGTCGATGTCCCTGACCGAGTTGGCCATGATCAGGAAGCCGACCGCGACCAGGGCCGGGGTGGCCGCCTGGGACGGAACCATCGTGGCGACCGGGGTCAGGAACAGGGCCAGGGCGAACAGGGCGCCGGTGACGAGGTTGGCGAAGCCGGTGCGGGCGCCCTCGCCGACGCCGGCGGTGGACTCCACGAAGCAGGTGTTGGCCGAGGAGGAGCCGACGCCGCCCGCGGCAACCGCGATGCCGTCGACGAAGAGGACCTTGTTGATGCCCGGCATGTAGCCCTGCGCGTCGGTGAGCTTGGCCTCGTCGCTGACACCCATGATCGTGCCCATCGCGTCGAAGAAGGACGACAGCAGCACGGTGAAGACGAAGAGGATGCCGGTCAGCAGCCCGACCTTTTGGAAGCCGCCGAAGGGGCTGACCTGCCCGATCAGGCCGAAGTCGGGGGACGAAACCGGGTTGCCGGGCCACTTCGGGGTGGTCAGGCCCCAGGTGGGCACCTTGGCGACCGCGTTGACGATCATCGCGAGGACGGTCATCGAGACGATCGAGATCAGGATGGCGCCGGGCACCTTGCGCACGATGAGGGCGAACGTGAGGAGCACGCCGAGGATGAAGACGAGGACCGGCCAGCCCCGGAGGTGGCCGTCGAGGCCCAGCTGGAGCGGGACGGTGGTGTGGGCGACGTCCGGGATCCGGGTGACGAAGCCGGAGTCGACGAGGCCGATCAGCATGATGAACAGGCCGATGCCGATGGCGATGCCCTTGCGCAGGCTCAGCGGCACGGCGTTCATGACGCGCTCGCGCAGGCCGGTGGCCACCAGCAGCATCACGATGAGGCCGGCCCAGACGACCATGCCCATGGCGTCCGGCCAGGACATCCGCGGAGCGAGCTGGAGGGCGACGACCGTGTTGATGCCGAGGCCGGCTGCCAGCGCGATGGGGACGTTGCCGACGACACCCATCAGAAGCGTGGTGAACGCGGCGGTCAGCGCGGTCGCGGTGACCAGCTGGCCACTGTTGAGTTGATGCCCGTACAGGTCCCTCGCGCTGCTGAGAATGATCGGGTTCAGCACGATGATGTAGGCCATCGCGAAGAAGGTGGCGAATCCGCCGCGGATCTCGCGGGGCAGGGTGCTGCACCGTTCGGAGATCTTGAAGTAGCGGTCGAGAGCGCCGTACGCGGGCTGCTTACCCGGCTGCTCGGGGGCGGGGGCCTTGGCGGTGGCCGAGGTGGACATGCGGGTGACCTCAGGGATGCGGGGGGTACGGGGGTACCGGGGTCTGGAAAATGATCGAGTCTCGCCGCCTTCGAGTCACCAACAGGTCTCCCCCATGTCTGTGTTGGTGTTTCATACGAAGAGAAGCAGCCAGACTCGGACAGTTTCAGTATGAACATATAAAGCCCAAAAAGCCATCTCCGCGCGTAGAGCCTTGGTGGGCAAGGGACGGTGAGTGATCAGGGATGGTCGCTGAGGTTCGCTGGACGGGGGCCGTAAGCTGAGGGCCATGGCGAAGTGGACCCCCAAGCACGAGGCGCCGGAGCCCCTGGAGGGCCCCGTGGTCGCCACCATCACTGGCGGCACGATCGTCTGGTTCGTCCTCTTCCTGGTCCAGCTGCCCTTCTACGGCTGGTTCTGCGACCACGGCCACACCTGGTGGCTCTGGACCTGCCTCACCGGCGGCGGCCTCGGCCTCATCGGCATCTGGTACGTACGCAAACGGGACGCGGCGATCAAGCGGGCAGCGGCCGGCGAAGCGACGCGGACGGGACAGCCGACGTCGGCGGAATAGCGGCGGGAGCGGCGCGGGGCGTCCGGCAGCGGGGCGCGGGGGTGCTCCTCGGCCGGCCGACGTAGGCGGTTGGGCGGGCAAAGCACCGGGGGTGCAGGGGGCGGAGCCCCTGGCGGGTCTGGGGCGGAGCCCCCGGCGGGTCTGGGGCGGAGCCCCCGGCGGGTCTGGGGCGGAGCCCCCGGCGGATCTGGGGCGGAGCCCCCGGCGGATCTGGGGCGGAGCCCCCGGCGGATCTCGCACGGAACCCCCGCGGGGTCTGGGGCGGAGCCCCCCGCGGATCTCGCACGGAACCCCCGGCGGATCTGGGGCGGAGCCCCCCGCGGATCTCGCACGGAACCCCCGGCGGGTCTGGGGCGGAGCCCCCCGCGGATCTCGCACGGAACCCC
>NZ_JBEYZY010000017.1:82360-82485 GCF_040646295.1 Streptomyces sp. NPDC046197
CCCCGGCGGATCTGGGGCGGAGCCCCCCGCGGATCTCGCACGGAACCCCCGGCGGATCTGGGGCGGAGCCCCCCGCGGATCTCGCACGGAACCCCCGGCGGATCTGGGGCGGAGCCCCCCGCGGA
>NZ_JBEYZY010000017.1:82580-82659 GCF_040646295.1 Streptomyces sp. NPDC046197
GCGGATCTCGCACGGAACCCCCGGCGGATCTGGGGCGGAGCCCCCCGCGGATCTCGCACGGAACCCCCGGCGGATCTCG
>NZ_JBEYZY010000017.1:82756-91631 GCF_040646295.1 Streptomyces sp. NPDC046197
TGGGGCGGAGCCCCCCGCGGATCTCGCACGGAACCCCCGGCGGGTCTGGGGCGGAACCCCCGGCAGGAACTGGCACGGAACCCCCGGCAGGGACTGGCACGGAACCCCCGGCAGGGTCTGGGGCGGAGCCCCAGGGGCGGGTGACCCGGCCATCTATCGAGACGGGCGGGTGGGTGGGTGGGCAAGGTCCCGCCGGTCCGGGCTTCGCCTCTTCGGCGGGTGAAGCCGCAAATCCGCACGTACCGTCGAATGCATGACGCACATCGACGCGGGCGCCGAGTTGGACCCCGTGCACCCCGTGCCCGTCCCGGCGGTCCGGGCGACCGGGCTCACCGCCGCCGAGGTCGCGGAGCGCGTCGCCCGGGGCCAGGTCAACGACGTACCGGCGCGCAGCAGCCGCTCTCTGCCCGACATCGTCCGTGCGAACGTCTTCACCCGGTTCAACGCGATCATCGGCGTGCTCTGGCTGGTCATGCTGTTCGTCGCGCCGATCCAGGACAGCCTCTTCGGCTTCGTGATCCTCGCCAACACCGGCATCGGCATCATCCAGGAGTGGCGGGCGAAGAAGACCCTCGACTCCCTGGCCGTCATCGGAGAGTCCCGGCCCACCGTGCGGCGCGACGGCACCGCCGCCGAGGTCGGCACCTCCGAGATCGTGCTGGACGACCTGATCGAGATCGGTCCGGGGGACAAGGTCGTCGTCGACGGGGTGTGCGTCGAGACCGACGGGCTGGAGATCGACGAGTCCCTGCTCACCGGTGAGGCCGATCCCGTCGTCAAGCGGCCCGGCGACCCGGTCATGTCCGGCAGCTTCGTCGTCGCCGGCGGCGGAGCCTTCAAGGTGGTCAGGGTCGGCCGCGAGGCCTACGCCGCCCAGCTCGCCGAGGAGGCCTCCCGCTTCACGCTCGTCCACTCCGAGCTGCGCACCGGCATCTCCACCATCCTCAAGTACGTCACCTGGATGATGATCCCGACCGCGATCGGCCTGGTCATCAGCCAGCTCGTGGTGCAGCAGCACGGCCTCAAGGACTCGATCGCCCGGACCGTCGGCGGCATCGTGCCCATGGTCCCCGAGGGCCTGGTGCTCCTCACCTCCGTCGCCTTCGCCATCGGTGTCATCCGGCTGGGCCGCAAACAGTGCCTCGTCCAGGAGCTGCCCGCCATCGAGGGCCTGGCCCGCGTCGACACCGTGTGCCTGGACAAGACCGGCACGCTCACCGAGGGCGGCATGGACGTCACCGAGCTCAGGTCCCTGGACGGCTACGACGAGACGTACGTCGGCAAGGTCCTCGGCGCGCTCGGCGAGTCCGACCCGCGTCCGAACGCCTCCCTGCAGGCGATCATCGACGCCTACCCGGACAGCGAGGAGTGGCGCTGTGTGGAGTCGCTGCCCTTCTCCTCCGCCCGCAAGTACAGCGGCGCCACCTTCAGCGAGGGCAACGGGGAGTCCAGTACGTGGCTGCTCGGCGCCCCCGACGTACTGCTCCCGGCGGGCGCCCCCGCCCTCGCCGATACCGGGCGGCTGAACGAGCGGGGCCTGCGCGTGCTGCTGCTCGCCCGTGCCGCCCGCGACCTCGACGACCCCGAGGTTTCCCGGACCGTCGCGCCCGCCGCCCTCGTCGTACTGGAGCAGCGGCTGCGTCCCGACGCCGCCGACACGCTGCGCTACTTCGCCGAGCAGAACGTCCGCGCCAAGGTCATCTCCGGCGACAACGCGGTCTCCGTCGGCGCGGTCGCCGCGAAGGTCGGCCTGACCGGCAGCACCGTGGACGCACGCCGGCTGCCCGAGGGGACGGAGGGCATGGCGCGGGCCCTCGACGACGGCACGGTGTTCGGGCGGGTCACCCCGCAGCAGAAGCGGGAGATGGTCGGCGCCCTGCAGTCGCGCGGGCACACGGTCGCGATGACCGGCGACGGCGTGAACGACGTGCTGGCCCTGAAGGACGCCGACATAGGGGTGTCGATGGGTTCGGGCTCGGAGGCCAGCCGGGCGGTCGCGCAGATCGTGCTGCTGAACAACAGCTTCGCCACGCTGCCGTCGGTGGTCGCCGAGGGGCGGCGGGTGATCGGCAACATCACCCGGGTCGCGACCCTGTTCCTGGTGAAGACCGTCTATTCGGTGCTGCTGGCCCTGCTCGTGGTGTGCTGGCGGGTGGAGTACCCGTTCCTGCCCCGGCACCTGACCCTGCTGTCCACGCTCACCATCGGCGTCCCGGCGTTCTTCCTGGCCCTGGCCCCGAACACGGAACGGGCCCGGCCGCACTTCGTGCGGCGGGTCATGCGGTACTCGGTGCCGGGCGGGGTGGTGGCCGCCGTGGCGACCTTCGTGACGTACCTGCTCGCGCGTGACTACTACACCGGGCCGGACTCGCTGGACGCGGAGACCAGCGCGGCGACGCTGACGCTCTTCCTGGTCTCGATGTGGGTCCTGGCGATCATCGCCCGGCCCTACACCTGGTGGCGGGTCACGTTGGTGGCCGCGATGGGCCTCGCGTTCGTGCTGGTGCTGGTGGTGCCCGGCCTGCAGCGCTTCTTCGCGCTCAAGCTGGTCGGGGCGACCATGCCGTGGGTCGCGGTGGCCATCTCCGCGGTGGCGGCGGTCGCCCTGGAGTTCCTGTGGAAGTGGGTCGACCGCCGCTTTCCCGCCTAGATCCGGCGCCGGTTCACTGCCGGAGGCGCCTTCGGAGAAGCATCGGTATCCAGCGCCTCCCGGCTGAAGCTGCCTGTGCAGCGGGACGGAACGACAGGTCAGTCGAACCAGCGGTCCCGCGCCAGTTCCTCCGTCCGCGACGGGTCCTCCAGCAGCGCCGCGACCTCGAAGCGGCGCGGCCACTGACCGGCGGCCCAGGCGAGCCCGGCGGCCACGCCCTCCAGGGTCGACGCGTGCAGCACGCCGTCGGAGGTCAGCCGCCAGTCCAGTTCGGTCCCGTCGACGACGAGTTCCTCGTGCTCGACGTACGTCTCCGGCGTCCGCGGCCCGAGCAGCACCCGTACGGGTTCCGGCACGTCGTGCTCGGTGCCCTCGGAGTCCACCTCGCCGGTGACGGACTCGCTCAGCCGCCGCACCTGGAACAGCTCGGCCAGCTCGGCGGCCCGCGACGGGCGTACGGGCAGCAGCGGAACACCCGCGGTGAAGGGCAGCAGGTCGGGCGAGTCGCACACGACGGCCTCGGTCGCGTCGACGACCTCGACCCGCCCGTCGACCACGGCCCGCAGCTCGTCCGGCAGCGTGACCTGCTCCGGGTCCAGCTCGGCCAACGCTCCGTACAGGGCGTGCAGTTGTGCGGCCGTCACCGGGCGCCCGGGGTCGGCGAGCCGGTCCAGCAGCTCGGCGGCCCCGCCGGGTTCGTCGAGCAGGGCGGCGACGCTCGTGCGGACGCCCAGCGCCCGCAGTACCTGCTCGTCGTCGAAGCCGGTGGCGTCGGCCTCGTCGTACAGGCCGCGCAGCAGCGGGTCGGAGCCCGCGGCGCGCAGACCGGCCGGGCGGCGCCCGCCGAGCACCGGGTGCCCGCGCAGCCACCAGGCCGTGTACGGCCGTACGACCTCGTGGGTGCCGTCCGGGAGCAGAATGCGCACCGGCTGGGTGATCGCGTCCCGCAGCGGCGGCTGGGCAAGCAGGGCGAGCGCCCGGGGCCAGTGGTCGTCGTCGACGAGGTCCAGGTCGCGCACGGCGACGATCTCGGTGGCGACCGGCGGTACCGGGCTGTCCGGGAAGCGGTCCAGGAGGTCCTCGCACCAGACGTCGACCGCGTCCAGCAGGCCGGGGTCGTCCGGCTCCGGGAAGTCGCTCTCCCGCGGTTCCAGCTCGTCGGGGTCGAGGACGACGTCCGTGGCCCGGACGAGCGCGAAGTTCACCAGGACCCCGCAGGCGGCCAGCGGCTGCTCGCCCCACCTCTGGGCCAGCACGGCGTCCACGGCGGCGAGTTCGCCCTCGTGCAGGACCTGGGCGAACGGGCCCTGGGGGAAGACCAGTTCACCGGCCGGGGCGAGTTCGCCGTCCTCGTCGGGCAGGGCGAGCGCGCCGAGCCAGGGTTCGTCGCCGGGCTCCAGTCCGGCGTCGCGCACCAGCGCGAGGACGGTCTCGGCCAGTTCCTCGGCGTCGGGCGTGTCCTCGTCCCACGCGCCGCCCTCGTCGTCCAGGGAGGCGGCCACGGCGGCCCGCACCTGGGGGGTGGTGAGCACGGCACGCGGGCTCGCGGGCAGGGCGCCGAGCTTCTCCAGGATGGGGTGGGCGGCGTCCGGGTGGGCGACCTTCAGGCCGAGCCGCGCGAGCACCTCCGGGTCGATCGGGGCGGCGTCCGGCGTCGGCAGCAGCACCTGCCGGGGCCCGATCGTGGTACGGCCGTCGGCGAGCGGCACGGGCAGCCCGGACAGCCGGTCCGGGTCGACACCCGCGAGGCTGTCGTACAGCCGCCGCCACCAGTCCGGGTCCTTCTCCAGCCCGGCCAGCCGGTCGACGGCGTCGGGCAGCGCGACCCGGGCCACGCCCAGCGTGCGCAGCTCCACGCGCCTTTCCAGCCCGGCGGGCAGCAGGGTGGGCAGCACCTCGGCGAGCACGCGGACGGTTTCGGCGCCCGCGCCCTCCACCACCTCGGCGTCCCGCGGCCGCAGCGACTCGGGCAGGTCGTCGTCGTGCTCCCCGGGGACGACGGCGGGCGGCAGGAAGGAGGTCCGCGGCAGCCGGTCGAGGATCGCCTGCCGCAGCGCGCCGTCGAGCTCGCCCTTGCCCAGCGGGCCCGGCACCAGATCGATGATCCCCTCGGCCACCGGCCGCCACTCGCCCAGGAGTTCGGCGTACGCGTCGGCCGCGCGCTGCACCAGGAAGTCGGTCAGCGGGCCGGGCGCGGGGTGGCGGCGGGTGGTGTCCAGCGGGAAGGACCCGATGAGCAGGGCCGGCACGCCGAGCGGCTCGTCGCTCGGTGTCGGGGCGTGCAGGACGGGGCTGGTGCGGGGGCGGGCGGGGGCGCCGTAGGAGTCGACGGGGGCGGCCCAGGTGACGGACCAGTGGGGGCGCAGGCGCTCCTCGACGGGCCGGCCGGCCAGGAGTTCGGGCGTGAGGGGGCCGTGGGCGGAGGCGGTTCGCCAGTGGGTGATGCCGTCCCGGGAGTCGTCCACGACGGTGAAGGGCCCGTCGGTGCGGCGGCGCAGGGTGCGGGCCGGCTCGCCGTTGATCTCGACGACGACCTCTTCGACGCCGGGCAGGGCCAGCAGGAGGGCGTCGTCGACAGCGTGCAGGAGCCGCTCGGCGAGGTCGGCGGCGGCCGCGTCGCGCAGGGGCAGGATGACGACCGTGTCGTACGGGTCTGGGGCGGTGCCCTCGGCGGCGAACGGCAGCCGCAGCAGGGGCACATGTCCGTCGCGCCGGCGGATCTCGTCGCCGAGGCCGGGACTGTGCCGGGCGGTCTCCTCGGCGAGGCCGCGCGCCTCGGCCAGGGACCAGCGGACACCGCCGTGCCGGCCGACGACCGCGGGCTCGTCGGTGACGGCGAGGACGGCCGCGAAGCCGACGCCGAACCGGCCGACCGACGGGGTGTCCCGCTTGGCGGAGGCCCGCAGCGTGGACAGCGACTCCACACCGGCCGCGTCGAGGGGTGCGCCGGTGTTGGCGGCGACGAGGACGTCGTCTCGCAGGGTCAGCCGCAGCCGGCCGGGCACACCCGCGCGGGCGGCGGCGTCGGCGGCGTTCTGCGCCAGCTCGACCACCAGCCGGTCCCGGTACCCGCCGAGGACCAGGTCCTCCTCGGCGTTGGCGTCCTCCCGGAACCGGGCCGGGCTGGTGGCCCAGGCGTCCAGCACGCCGCGCCGCAGTCGCACGGTCCCGAACGGATCGCCTCCGGCGGACGGCTGCACCAACATGCTCACGATTCTCTCCTCATCGGGGTGCCCTGAAGGTACCGCGAGGACGACGGTCCACCCGTCCGGCGTGGGAGGAGGAGACCGCCGGGCCGATGGGGATCCGGGGGCGAGCCCCCGGGAACACGGGCCACGGCGAACCCCGCAGCCGCACCCCTACGAGTGGCCCAGCTCGGCCGTCTCGTCGTCGGCGACGGGCACGGAGCCCGAATCCCGCTCCGGCCGCAACGGGAAAGGATCCACCCGGGTCTCGTCGATCACCGGCGCAGCCGGCTGCGGCGGCTTCGGCATGACGGCGGCCTCGGAGTGCCCGCCGCAGCCGTACGCCAGTGACACCACATGGCCGTCGGCCGGGGAGAACTCGTTCGCGCACAACCCGAAGGCCTGCCCCAGCGGACCGCCGATCGGCACCAGGAAGCCGCAGCTCACGCAGGCCGCCGGAGCCGCCTGCGCCATCGCCGTCTTGGGGCCGAACGCCTCCTCCCAGCGTTGGGCGGCGAGATGCAGGCCATAGCGGGACAGGACGCGGACGCGGCGCATGCCCAGTTCCTCGGCCACCGCCGCGATCGAGCCGCGCGCCGGTGCCGTCGGCAGGTTCCGCGGGGGGCCCTCGGTGACCTCGGCGTCCTCCGCCTCCACCAGCTCGGCCATCTCCTCGGAGACCGGGGAGTTCGGCGCCAGCTCGTCCTCGCCGGTGTACCCGGGCTCCAGGCGGAGGTCGTCGGCTTCGGTGGGCAGCAGGTCGCCGGGGCCCATGTCGCCCGGGCGCAGGCGCTCGCTCCAGGGCACCCACTCCGGCGCGAGCAGCGCGTCCGGGCCGGGCAGCAGGACCACCTCGTCCAGGGTGACGATCTTGGCGCGGGACGCGCGGGCCACCGTCACGGCCCAGCGCCAGCCGCGGTACCCGAGCTCCTTGCACTCGAAGAAGTGCGTGACGACGCGGTCACCTTCGGACACCAGGCCCGCGTGCTCGCCGACGACGCCGGGCGCGGCCGCCTCCTCGGCTGCGGCGCGGGCGAGGTCGACGGCCTCGGCGCACAGTCGGTCGGGGGTACGGCTTCGCGTGGTCGCTGCGCTCACAGGTATCGCTTCTCTCCTACGCCGTCTCTCGGGTGCGCCGGCCTGAAGGCGGCGGGGCGGACGGAGCGGACCCGGGGACCGCGTCGACGTACGCGCCCGATCGCGCTCGGGCGCACCCACGTCATCCATTCTGCGGTATGTCCGTAAGGCGCGCGGCCGAGAACGTTCGCCACGGCGCGCTACGCACGCTACCTTCTCGCTGCCGTTCGGCCTACACCGACGGCATGCTTCGCCGCCCCGCGGCACGTGTTTCCCGCGCGCCCACCCGACTCGTCCGGTGACGCAGGGGTGCCGGCGCGGGCGGCTGCCCGAGTGCCTTCGCCGGGTTCCGTCGGCCCCATCCGTGCCGTAATCGCACTACCTATGCCTGTCTCGGGGCACTATGACGGGGTGGCAGCCGCGAGGACGCCCCCGGGGACCGCCGGGATCGGTGGGGCCAAGGGGCTCAAGGGGAGCAGCCGGGGCAGCGGTTCGGGCCGGTTCGGCGGGTCCGTCCGCGCGGTCGGGCGTGCCCTGCACCTCCCTGTGACGGGAACGGTTCGCGGCATCCGCAGGGCGACACACGCGCACGGCGCCGGGGAGTCCGGCCTCGGCAAGCTGATCGAGCTGCACGCCGTGAACGGCGCCGGCGACGTCATGATCACCGTGGCGCTCGCCTCCACCGTCTTCTTCTCCGTGCCCACCGACGAGGCCCGGGGCCGGGTCGCGCTGTATCTCGCCATCACGATGGCACCGTTCACGGTGCTCGCTCCGGTGATCGGCCCGCTCCTCGACCGGCTGCCGCACGGCCGGCGCGCCGCGATGGCCGGCGCGATGCTCGCCCGGGCCCTGCTGGCGCTGGTCATCGCCGGGGCGGCGGCCGGTGGCAGCCTGCAGCTGTATCCGGCGGCGCTGGGTGTGCTGGTCGCGTCGAAGGCGTACGGGGTGGTCCGCAGCGCCGTCGTACCGCGGCTGCTGCCGCCCCGGTTCTCCCTCGTCAAGGCGAACTCGCGGGTGACACTCGGCGGGCTGCTGGCCACCGGGGTGGCCGCTCCGGTCGGGGCCGGCCTGCAGGCGCTCGGCCCCGGCTGGCCGCTCTACGGCGCCTTCGTGATCTTTGTGGCGGGAATGTTCCTGTCCTTCTCCCTGCCGCCGACGGTGGACTCGGCCAAGGGCGAGGACCGGGCCCTGCTCGCGGCGGACGAAGAGCATCTGCACGGCCCGCACCGCAAGCGGCTCAAGCGGCCCGGCCTGCGGACCGTCGGCACGGCGGTCACCCACGCCCTCGCCGCCAACGCGGCCCTGCGCTGCCTGTCCGGCTTCCTGATCTTCTTCCTGGCCTTCCTGCTGCGGGAACATCCGCTGACCGGTGAGGGCGCGGCGGTGTCCCTGGGAATCGTGGGGGTCGCCGCGGGGGCGGGCAACGCGCTCGGCACGGCGGTCGGGGCGTGGCTGAGGTCGCGGGCTCCGGAGGTCATCATCGTGACCGTCGTCGCCATCGTGCTCGGGGCGGCGGTCGTCGCCGCGCTCTTCTTCGGCGCGTTCCTGGTGGCCTGCCTGGCCGGGATCGCGGGCTTTGCGCAGGCGCTGGCCAAGCTGTCGCTGGACGCGCTGATCCAGCGGGACGTGCCTGAGCAGGTACGCACGTCGGCGTTCGCGCGCTCGGAGACGCTGCTGCAGATGGCCTGGGTGCTCGGCGGCGCCATCGGCATCGTGCTGCCCCTCAACGGCGTCCTGGGGCTCTCGGTCGCCGCCGCCATCGTCGCCACCGGCTGGCTGACCACCACCCGCGGCCTCCTCACCTCAGCCCGCCACGGAGGCGCCAGCCGCCCTCGCGTGGCGTGACGTCGGGCCGCGCGGGGCCTCCACCCGGGCCGACGGGTGAGCTGACGCCCGAGCCGACGGGTGAGCTGACGCCCGGGCCGACGGTTGCCAGGCCCGGATCAGCGGTGAGCGGGCGCCC
>NZ_JBEYZY010000017.1:91729-187540 GCF_040646295.1 Streptomyces sp. NPDC046197
CCCGAGCCGACGGGTGAGCTGACGCCCGGGCCGACGGTTGCCAGGCCCGGATCAGCGGTGAGCGGGCGCCCCGGGCCGGCGGTGGGCAGGCGCCCGGATCAGCGGTGAGCGGGCGCCCGGATCAGCGGCGAGCGGGCGCCCCGGGCCGACGGGTGAGCTGACGCCCGAGCCGACGGGTGAGCTGACGCCCGGGCCGACGGTTGCCAGGCCCGGATCAGCGGTGAGCGGGCGCCCCGGGCCGGCGGTGAGCCGACACCTGGACCGCGGTGGGCAGGCGCCCGGATCAGCGGTGAGCGGGCGCCCCGGGCCGGCGGTGAGCCGACACCTGGACCGCGGTGGGCAGGCGCCCGGGCCGACGGTGGGCAGGCGCCCGGATCAGCGGTGAGCGGGCGCCCCGGGCCGGCGGTGAGCCGACACCTGGACCGCGGTGGGCAGGCGCGCGGGCCGACGGTGGGCAGGCGCCCGGATCAGCGGTGGACCGACGCCCGGGCCAGCCGTAGGCCAGCCGTGGCCCGACGACCGCGGGCCAGCGGTGAGCCGGCACCGCGCCGGCGGTCGGCCCGCACCCCCGCCAGCAGTAGGCCGGCGCCGGATCAGCCGTCGCCCGGATCAGCCGTGGGCCGGCCCCCGTGCCAGCGGTGGGCCGGCCCCCGTGCCGACCATGGGCCGACCATGGGCCGGCGGTGGGCCGGCGGTCGGTGTCGTGGGCCGGTCGGGTGGCACGCCGTACCCCCGCGTGGGCGGGGGGCTGGGCGTGCCCGATAGCCTTCGGCCATGACCACGCTGCATTCCGCCGTGCGACGGCGCCGCGCCGTCGCCGCTGCCGGCGCCGTTTCCGCCGGACTGCTCGTCCTGTCCGCCTGCGAGAAGCCGACGCCGATGGCCACGATCACCGTCGGCAAGTCCTCGGTCAGCTCGGAGGCCACCTGCTACAACAACGGCAACCCGCTGAGCCCCGCCGACCCGAAGTGCCGCAAGGACTCGGGCGTCAAGACGATCACGGTCGACCCTGACGAGACCGTGCGCTTCGGTGTCGACCCGAAGATCGCGGACCAGGGCTGGACCATCCTGATGAACGGTCAGCAGCTGACCGACTCCAGCAAGAAGACCTACCGCGCCATTCCGGGCAGCGTGTTCTTCAACGCCCAGTACGGCGCCAGCGGCAACTCGACGCTGGTCACCATCCAGGAGGGCCAGAAGAACGTGATCGGTCTGTGGGCCTTCAAGCTCAAGAAGGCCTCCTGACCACGTCCGTACGCGTCCTCGTGGCCACCGCGGTCCCCGTCGAACGGGACGCGGTGGCACGGGCGTTCGCGGGACCGGTCCGCGAGGTACCGCTGCCCGCGGTGACCCTGCACCGGCTCCAGGGCCCCGGCCACGACCTGATCGCCGCCGGTGTCGGCCCCGCCCTGGCCGCCGCCTCCACCGCGTGCGCCCTCACCGCCGCCGCCCTCGACGGCACCCCCTACGACCTCGTCGTCTCCGCCGGCATCGCCGGGGGTTTCCCGCCCGCCGCGCCCGTGGGTTCACTCGTCGTCGCCGACGAGATCACCGCGGCCGATCTGGGCGCCGAGACCGGCGACGGCTTCCTGCCGGTGACCGAGCTGGGCTTCGGCACCGTCACCCACAGTCCACCGGAACCACTCGTACGAGGGATCGCGGCCGCCATCGGAGCACCCACCGGCACGGTGCTGACCGTCTCGACCGTCACCGGCACCGCCGCCCGGGCCGACGCACTGCGCGCCCGTCACCCCCGCGCCCTCGCCGAGGCCATGGAGGGGTTCGGGGTCGCCGAGGCCGCCGCCGCGCACGGCGTCCCCGTGCTGGAGATGCGCGCGGTCTCCAACCCCGTCGGCCCGCGCGACCGCGCCGCCTGGCGCATCGGCGACGCCCTGGCCGCCCTGACCGAGGGCTTCGGGAAGCTTGCGCCCGTCCTGGAGGGTTGGAACCCACATGAACTCTGAGAGCCGTCGCCTGCAGATCGCCTACTCCCCCTGCCCGAACGACACCTTCGTCTTCGAGGCCCTCGCCCACGGCCGCGTCCCGGGCGGGCCCGCGCTGGACGTCACCTTCGCGGACATCGACGTCACCAACGGCATGGCCGAGCGCGGCGAGTTCGACGTGCTGAAGGTGTCGTACGCGGTGCTGCCGTACGTCCTGGGTGAGTACGCGCTGCTGCCGTGCGGCGGCGCGCTGGGCCGGGGCTGCGGACCGCTGGTGCTCACCCGGGAGCCGGAGACCGGGGGCACCTCCCACGCTTTCGGCGGTGGGGGACTGGCGGGCCGGACGGTGGCCGTGCCGAGCGAGAAGTCGACGGCGTACCTGCTGTTCCGTCTCTGGGCGGCGGACACCGTCCCCGGCGGGGTGGGTGAGATCGTCGTGATGCCGTTCCACGAGATCATGCCGGCCGTGCGGGACGGGAAGGCCGACGCGGGGCTCGTGATCCACGAGGCGCGTTTCACCTACCAGAACTACGGCCTGCACAAGCTCGCCGACATGGGCGAGCACTGGGAGAACACCACCGGTCTGCCGATCCCGCTGGGCGCGATCATCGCCAAGCGGTCGCTGGGCGCGGACACGCTGACCTCGCTCGCCGAGTCGATTCGCGCCTCCGTACGCGCCGCCTGGGACGACCCGGAGGCCTCCCGGCCGTACGTCATGGAACACGCCCAGGAGATGGATCCGGCCGTCGCCGACCAGCACATCGGGCTGTACGTCAACGAGTTCACCGCCGGCCTCGGCGAGGACGGCTACGCGGCGGTCCGCGGCCTGCTCACGCGTGCGGCGGCCGAGGGGTTGCTGCCGCCCCTCGGCCCGAACGCGCTCGACTTCCCGTGAGAGTGGCTCCCGCGGGGCCCGCGAGAGCCCGCAAGAGCTAGACGTCCAACTGGTCGGCGACCGCGCGCAGCAGACCGGCGATCTTCTTGCCGGAGGCCTTCTCGGGGTAGCGGCCCTTCTCCAGCATCGGCGTGATGTTCTCCAGCAGGGTCGTCAGATCCTGCACGATGGAGGCCAGCTCGTCCGGCTTCCTGCGCTGCGCGGCCGCCACCGACGGGGTCGGATCCAGCAGTGTGACCGACAGGGCCTGGTCGCCGCGCTGCCCGGCGACGACACCGAACTCCACGCGCTGTCCCGGCTTCAGCGTCTCGACTCCGGCGGGGAGGACCGAGGAATGGACGAAGACGTCACCGCCGTCGTCGCGGGAGAGAAAGCCGAAGCCCTTCTCGCTGTTGAACCACTTGACCTTGCCGGTAGGCACGTCTGTCCTCGTCCTCGTACTCGTCGGAAAACTGCTTCGGAAACGGCTCTTGATAGCACTGGGGCGGGTCGCGTCGGGACCCGCCGGTACCAAGGCTAATGGTCTTGGGGCCGGTGACAAGACGTCGCCCGGTTGTTCCTTCGCGCTGGGAACTACCCTGGTCCGGTGCGTGACAAAACCCAAACGAATTCCCCCGCGGCCGGTGACCGGCTGATCCGTGCCGGTGCCATCGTCTTCTTCGTCGGTGCCGTGGCCACTGTGGTCACGGTGGCGCCGCTGTTCGTCGGGGCGAAGCCTTTTCCCACGTACATGTTCGGTCTGAGCATGCTCATGGGCGTCGGCTTCCTGATCGCGGCCGCGGGGGTGCTCCGGTCGATCGCGGCCGGGCGCCGTCAGGCCCGCGGCGACTCGCGGTAGCCGGTGCCGTCCGACGGGTCGCCGTTCGAAAAGACCGCGCGATAGTCCGAAAACCAATTCGGGAACTCGGTCAGGTCCGCGAGAACGACGTCCGCGCCCGCCGCGCGCAGTTCCCGCTCGTCGCACGGCCCGGTGGCCACCGCCACCGACAGCGCGCCCGCGGTACGGGCGCCGCGCACGTCTCCGACGTGGTCGCCCACGTACACGCGCGCGCCGTGCTCGCGCAGCGCCTGCGCCTTCTGTTCCGCCCACAGTTCGCCGATCACCGCGTCGGGTTCGATGCCCAGGTGCTCCAGGTGCAGCTTCGCGCTCGGCTCGTACTTGGCGGTCACGACTATCGCCCGACCACCCGCCTCCCGCACGGCGGCGATCGCCTCGCGGGCCCCGGTCAGCGCGGGCGTCGCGGTGACGGCGATCGTCGGGTACATCTCGCGGTACAGGTCGACCATGGGCCCGACCTGGTCGGCCGGGAACCAGTTGGCCAGCTCCTCCGCGAGCGGCGGGCCGAGCCGGGTGACCACCAGATCGGCGTCGATGTACGTCCCCGTCCGCTCGGACAGCGCCAGGTAGCACGCGCGGATGCCGGGGCGGGAGTCGATCAGGGTCATGTCGAGGTCGAAGCCGACGGTCGGCGGGCGCGAGGTCATGGGGGCCATTGTCCCCAGGAGCCGGGACCGCCGGAGCTCCGGCCCGTGTGACCTGCGTCCGTCCCGAGGGGCCGCCTGCGTGGCCCGGCGAGGCCACGCAGGACAGCCGGACAGGCCCTGATCCTGGCTCTGCCTCTGCCTCTGCCCCTGCCTCTGCCCCTGGCTCTGCCTCTGCCTCTGCCTCTGCCTCTGCTCCTAGCGCTGCCTCTGTGAGCGCCACACCAGGAACAGGGCCGAGAGGACGGCCGCGGCGCGGACCACCCAGGGCCAGGTCTCGGCGATCGCGTCGTTCATGTGGCCCTGGGCGATGGGGTCGCCCCAGCGTCCGTTGCCGCGGCCCCACAGCCAGACGATTCCGCCGGCGGCCGCCAGACCGGGCATGCCCATGACGGCCCACTTGGACTCGCTCGCGGTCAGGCGGCGGGAGGCGTAGGCGATGAGCCAGCCGAGCAGGAGGGCGAACCAGTTGCCGAGGACCGCGCCGGCGACCAGCAGTCCGGCCGCGAGCAGGAGCAGGGGATTGCTCCACCGGCCCGGGCGCAGCGCCAGGAGGCGCCGACGCGGTGCGGGGGCGTCCACCGGGATCGCGGGCTCCACGGGCTCCGCGGTGTCCTCCGCCTGTTCCACGGCCGCCGCGGGCCGGCCGTCGGCCTTCCGCGCGGGTTCCCGCGGTGGCGGCTTGAGCAGCTCCGGGATCTCCACACCGCCCGTGAAGCCCGGTACGTCGTCGCCGATCCCGAAGGCGGAGGGGTCCGTCCGCCACCAGTCGGGCGAGGTCGCCGCGCCGCCGAGTTCGTCGGCGCTCGCCAGGTGCGGCGGGGACGGGGAGCCGGAGGGGGCAGGACCCGGATTCGGCCGGGAGGGGCGCGGCCGCGGCACGACCCGGCGCAGTCCCTTCGGCGTCGCGTCCTGCTGCTCGTCGCCCTCGCGCTGGACGGGGACGGAGGGCGCCGGTGCCTTCGCGGTGCCGCCTCCGGCGCCGGTGCCGCCCGCGGCCGAGACGACCTCGTCGGGGCTGCCCAGGCGGTCCAGGATGCGCCGGACGGCGGCGGGGCTGTCGACGGCGGCCCTGGCGCGGCACCGGTCGATCTCGTTGCGCAGCTCCGAGACCAGACGCATTCTCGTGGCCGACGGCAGCTGCCGTTGCTGAGCGACGTCCCCGACGCGGCTCAGATACTCGTAGACGACCTGGTCGCTCTCGATCCCCACGGAACCCCTCCGGGGCGATGGGCGAAAACCCCGTGGAACGAAGGTAGCGCAGGCCAACACCTCCCCAACGCGGGCCGCCACCACCAGCCGTCCTGCACCCAGCAGCCCGCCCGGCACCTCCCCAACGCGGGCCGACACCCACCAGCCCGTCCGGTGCTTGAGGACGAGGCCGTTCAGGCCGAAGGGGGGGTCCGGGGGCACAGCCCCCAGCTACCCGCACCCCAACCAACCCGAGCCCCACTTCCCCGTGACCGCCGGAGGCAACCCGCTACCGTTGGTCGGATGAGCAGCGATGAGAAATCGGCGGCCCCCCGCTCGCTCGCCGAAGCGCTCCGCGCGCGCGACGACGCCTCTCTGGCCGCGCTCCTGCGCAGCCGGCCGGATCTCATCACGCCCGTTCCCACCGACCTCACCCAGCTCGCCACCCGGGCCGGCACCCGCGCCTCGGTGGTCCGCGCCCTGGAGCGGCTGGACCGGTTCGCCCTGCAGACAGCGGAGGCACTCGCCGTCGCGGGCGACCCCGCCACCCATGGCGAGCTGCTCGGCCTGATGGCCGGGGACACCGGTGATCCGGTCGTCGCCGCCGCCCTGCCCCGCGCCCTGGGCACCCTGCGCGAACAGGCCCTCGTGTGGGGCGGCGACGACCGGCTGCGCCTGGTGCGCACCGCCCGCGAGTTGCTCGCCCCCTCGCCCCAGCACCCGTCCCCGACAGGGCTCGGCCCGACGGTGCAGGAGGCGACGGCGGGCATGTCACCGGGCCGGATCCAGGAGCTCCTGACCACTGCCGGGCTGCCCTCGACGCACGACTCGGTCTCCGCCGTGGCCTCGCTGACCGGGCTCTTCACGGACCGGACGCGGATGGCGGCCCTGCTCGCCGGGGCCCCGGCCGACTCCCTCGGCGTACTGGACCGCCTGGTGTGGGGCCCTCCCTACGGCCAGGTCACCCCCGATCCCGCGCCCCGGCTGCGCTGGCTGCTCGACCGCGGTCTGCTGCTGCCGACGGCGCCCGGCACGGTCGTACTGCCCCGCGAGGTGGCCCTGCACCTGCGCGAGGGCCGCGCCCACCGCGAACCCGAGCCGGTGCCGCCGCCCGTCGAGGCCGCCGCGACCCACCGTCCACAGGTTGTGGACTCCACCGCGGCCGGGCAGGCGTACACCGCGCTCGCGACCGTCGAGGAGCTGCTGAAGGACTGGGACGAGGGCGGGCCGAACGTGCTGCGGGCCGGCGGTCTGAGCGTGCGCGATCTGAAACGCACGGCCGTCGCCCTGGACTTGTCCGAGCCGGTGGCCGCCTTCTGGGTCGAACTCGCCTACGCCGCCGGTCTGCTGGCCTCCGACGGAGAGCCGGACGAGCGGTACGCGGCGACCCCCGCCTACGACGAGTGGCTGGAGCGGCCTGCGGCCGAGCGCTGGGCGCGGCTGGCCGGGGTGTGGCTGACGGCGACCCGGACTCCGGGGCTGGTGGGCGGGCGGGACGCGAAGGACCGCGCGCTGTCGGCGCTCGGCCCCGGACTGGACCGTTCGGCGGCGGCGGAGGTACGGCACCGGGTGCTCACCCTGCTGGCCGGCCTGCCGGAGGGCGCCGCGCCGTCCCACGAGTCGGTGCTGGCCCGGCTGCGCTGGGAGCGGCCGTTGCGCGGCCCCCATCGGGAGGACGACCTGCGCAGCCGGCTGGCCCGGTGGACGCTGTCCGAGGCGGAGCTGCTCGGCGTGACCGGGCGGGGCGCGCTGTCCGCGCACGGGCGGGCGCTGCTGGGGGCACCGCCCGCCAAGGCCTCCGCGGCGGAGGCCGAGCCCGCGGGCCCCGGTGACAAGCTCCCCGTCCACAAGCACCGCCGGCCCGCGGGAGCCTCCCCCGGCCCACTGGGGACCGTATCGGGCACGACCGGTGCGAAACCCCTTCCCCCGGCCTCCGCGGAACCGACCTCCCCCGCCGAACGGGCCACCGCCACCGCCGCGGCCGCCCGCCTCCTGGCCCCGCTGCTGCCCGAGCCCCTCGACCACATCCTGCTCCAGGCCGACCTCACCGCGGTGGCCCCCGGCCCGCTCCAGCGGCCGCTGGCCGACATGCTGGGGGTGCTCGCGGACGTGGAGTCCAAGGGCGGCGCGACCGTCTACCGGTTCACCCCGGCCTCCGTACGGCGGGCCCTGGACGCCGGTCGGACCGCCGCGGACCTGCACGCCTTTCTCACCGCGCACTCCCGTACGCCGGTGCCGCAGCCGCTGGCGTACCTGATCGACGACGTGGCCCGCCGGCACGGGCATCTGCGCGTGGGCGCGGCCTCGGCGTACGTGCGCTGCGACGACGACGCGCTGCTGAACGAGATCCTGGCCGACAAGCGGTCCGCGGCCCTGCGGCTGCGCCGCCTGGCGCCGACCGTGCTGGCGGCACAGGCCGATCCGGCGACGCTGCTGGAGGGCCTGCGGGCGATGGGCCACGCCCCGGCCGCCGAGTCCGCCGAGGGGGACGTCCTGGTCACCCGCGCGCACGCCCACCGCACCCCGCCGCGCACCGCACCCGAGCCGGTGCCGGACGGCCCGCCCGCGCCCGACGCCACCCTGCTGTCCGCCGCCGTCCGCGCGATCCGGGCGGGTGACCTGGCCTCCACCACACCGCGCAAGCCGGTCGCGGCCCCGCTCGCGAACGGCGTCCTGCCCCGTACCAGTTCTGCCGAGACCCTCGCCACCATGCAGGCCGCCGTCCTGACCGGCGGGAGCCTGTGGATCGGCTACGTCAACGCCGAGGGCGCCGCGAGCCAGCGCGTCATCGCGCCGATCCGTGTGGAGGGCGGCTTCGTGACGGCGTACGACCACACCGCGGACGAGGTCCGCACCTACCCGCTGCACCGGGTCACGGGCGTGGCCGAGCTCGCCGACGACCAGGAATGAGCAGCGGGCGGGAAACGGAAAAGTCATGAAACAGCTGCGCCGACGGCTACGTTCTGTGCTATTCCAGTGACAACGCATCAACGGCCGGGATGCGTTGCCCGGGGGGACGGCAAGGGGGGCGGCCGCGATGAGCGATCCAGGAGCAGGACCACCGGGGCACGGACCGTCGCCCGACGGACATCGCCGCACCGCCCGGGCGACCATCTGGGCGGCGGTGATCGGGGGCTGCGCGACGATCGTGGCCGGTGTGCTGGCGGCTTTGGTGGCGGGCGTGTTCCAGACCGATGCCGGGCCGAGGACGGTGTCCGTGGTCTCGTCGCCGCCGTCGGCGGAGAGCTCCTCGGCGGACGCCGGTCCGGGCGACCGCACCACGAGTTCCGCCTCGGGCCCGGGGGACGGCTCCGCCTCGCCCGCGGACGATCCGTCCGGGGAGCCCACGGACGACCCCACGGACACCCCGGCCGGAAGCCCGACGGACGACCCCGGCGGCGACCCGACGGACTCCTCCGGCCTGACGCCCCAGCAGCGGGAGCTGGCCGACCGGATCGCCGGAGGGGACCTGTCCGGCTGCCGGGCCGCGAGCCCCGGCGCCTACGCGAGCGCGGCCGTCAACTGCCGGTCGGCCACCGGTCCGGCGCGGAACCCGCTCGTCGTCTCGTTCGCCGACGCCGGCCGGATGGCGCTGTGGCTGAACGCGGAGAAGTCGCGGTTCACCGTCAGCACCCTCGCCGCCAACTGCTACACCGCCCAGGCCTACGCCGGCCCCTGGTACAACAGGTACGGGGCCCGCACCGGCACCATCCTGTGCCACTGGGACAGCGGCAGGTACCGCATGGCGTGGTCGTACGACGACAAACTGGTCGCGGTGGTGGCGGAGGACCCGAACGCTTCGTCGCTGGTCACCTGGTGGCGCGGGATCCCGGTCGATCCGTGATCGCGCGGTCATTTGCGACACTGGATGTTCGGCCGCTACGGAAAGGGTGCCGCGCGTGAATGGTCCGCTGATCGTCCAGTCAGACAAGACCCTGCTCCTCGAGGTCGACCACGAGCAGGCCGACGACTGCCGCCGGGCGATCGCGCCGTTCGCGGAGCTGGAACGGGCACCCGAGCACATCCACACCTACCGGGTCACCCCGCTCGGCCTGTGGAACGCCCGCGCGGCCGGCCACGACGCCGAGCAGGTCGTGGACGCGCTGGTGCAGTACAGCCGCTACCCCGTGCCGCACGCGCTGCTCGTCGACATCGCCGACACGATGGACCGCTACGGGCGGCTGACGCTCAGCAAGCACCCCGCGCACGGGCTGGTGCTGTCGACCACCGACCGGCCGGTGCTGGAGGAGATCCTCAAGTCCAAGCGGATCACTCCCCTGGTCGGCGCCCGCATCGACCCCGACACCGTGGCCGTGCACCCCTCGGAGCGGGGGCAGATCAAGCAGGTGCTGCTGAAGCTGGGCTGGCCCGCCGAGGACCTCGCCGGGTACGTCGACGGCGAGGCGCACCCGATCGAGCTGCGCGAGAACGGCTGGGCGCTGCGGGCGTACCAGAAGCAGGCCGTGGAGAACTTCTGGCACGGCGGTTCGGGCGTGGTCGTCCTGCCCTGCGGTGCGGGCAAGACGCTGGTCGGCGCCGGATCGATGGCGCAGGCCAAGTCGACGACGCTGATCCTCGTCACCAACACCGTGTCCGCCCGGCAGTGGAAGCACGAGCTGGTGAAGCGGACCTCGCTGACCGAGGACGAGATCGGCGAGTACAGCGGGACGAGGAAGGAGATCCGGCCGGTCACCATCGCCACCTACCAGGTGCTGACGACCAAGCGGAAGGGCGTCTACCCGCACCTGGAGCTGTTCGACTCCCGCGACTGGGGGCTGATCGTCTACGACGAGGTGCACCTGCTGCCCGCTCCGGTCTTCAAGTTCACGGCCGACCTCCAGGCGCGGCGGCGACTGGGCCTGACCGCGACCCTGGTGCGCGAGGACGGCCGCGAGTCGGACGTGTTCTCCCTCATCGGCCCCAAGCGGTTCGACGCGCCCTGGAAGGAGATCGAGGCCCAGGGCTACATCGCGCCCGCCGACTGCGTCGAGGTGCGGGTGAACCTGACGGAGGCCGAGCGGCTGGCGTACGCCACCGCCGAGACGGAGGAGAAGTACCGCTTCTGCGCGACGACGGAGACCAAGCGGAAGGTCACGGAGGCCATCGTCCGGCGCTTCGCGGGGCAGCAGATCCTGGTCATCGGCCAGTACATCGACCAACTCGACGAGCTGGGCGAGCACTTGAACGCCCCGGTGATCAAGGGCGAGACGACCAACCTCCAGCGCGAGAAGCTCTTCGACGCCTTCCGTGAGGGAGAGATCAGCGTGCTGGTGGTGTCGAAGGTCGCGAACTTCTCCATCGACCTGCCGGAGGCCACCGTCGCCATCCAGGTCTCGGGCACCTTCGGCTCCCGGCAGGAGGAGGCCCAGCGCCTGGGCCGGGTGCTGCGCCCGAAGGCAGACGGTCACCAGGCGCACTTCTACTCGGTGGTGGCCCGGGACACGATCGACCAGGACTTCGCCGCCCACCGGCAGCGCTTCCTGGCCGAGCAGGGCTACGCCTACCGCATCGTGGACGCGGACGAGATCCTCGCCGAGAGCTGATCGCCCGGCCCTTTGGCGACCGGGCGCAGCCGGAGGGCCAAGGCCGCCAGCAGGCCCAGCCCCAGCAGCACGTACGGGGACGCCAGGGGCTGCTGCCACCACGGGACGTGCAGGTCCAGGTCGCCGTCGTGCGGGACCAGCCACATCGTGCGGGCCGTGAAGACGACCGCGGTGAAGACCGCCCACCGCCCGTGGCCATCGGCCACGAGTACGGCGATCAGCGGGATGCACCACACCCAGTGGTGGGACCAGCTGATCGGCGAGACGAGCAGCGCGGTGACCGCGGTCAGCAGAACGCCCCACCGCTCGTCGGGGGCCCGGCGCGCGAGCCACAGACCTGCGGCGGCCACCACCAGCGACGGGACCAGCCACGCCAGGCCCGGTGCCGGGTCCCGCAGCGCGCGGGCGACCAGCCCCTGGATGGACTGGTTGTCGATGATCCACGGCTTGCCCACCCGGCCGGTCTCGTACAGGCGCCGGGTGAAGAAGTCGACGCTGGCCGTGGGCAGGACGAGGGCGCCGAGGGCGACGGTCGCGGCGAACCCGGCCGCCGCCGTGGCCGCCTCGCGTCGGCGGCCCTTCAGCAGCAGGTACACGATGAAGAGTCCCGGCGTCAGCTTGATGCCGGTGGCGACGCCCAGCGCGAGTCCCCTGCCGCGGGCGCCGGGTGGCCGGGTGAGGTCCCACAGGACGAGGCAGGTGACCGCGAGGTTGATCTGCCCGTAGACGAAGGTCTGGAAGACCGGTTCGAGCCAGACGGCGAGGGCGGTGACCGTGCACAGCAGCGGAAGACCGGCCGGGCGTCCCGCGAAACGGGCGGAGAGGTGGACCAGCCAGGCGAGCAGGAGCGCGTTGCCCGCGAGGAACGCCGCCTTCAGGACCGGGGCCGGCATCCACGCCGTCGGTACGAACAGCAGCGCCGCGAAGGGCGGGTAGGTGGCCGACAGCCGCCACTGGGTGAGCGTGACGCCGTAGAGGTCACGGCCGTGCAGGACCGCCCGGCCCTCGTCCCGGTAGACCAGCGCGTCGGACATGTGCAGGTGCTGGACGACACACAGGGCCGCGAGGGCGCACAGCGAGACGGCGAGGAGGACCAGGGCAGGGGCTGCATGTGACCGCAGGGCCACCGTCCGTTCTTCCACGGGCCGACCCTAGTTGGTCACTTGTGACGTACGCCTGCTTCCTCGCCGTACTCGCCGAGGATGATCACGTCGAACGCCGCGCCCGCGAAGACCCTGACGGCGTGCAGGGCGTCGCCCAGGCGGTGGTGGTGAATGCCCCGCACGGCCGTGGCGCCGGCCGGCCGGGCGGCGGAGGCTGGATGAATGGTTGCTGCGCTCATGTCTCCATGGTGAATCTCCCGGCCCCCTTCCGGAATCGGTCTCCGGGGCCAATTCCGCCGGTCTTCCCGTACCCCCGTAGAGGGAGCGCACCCCCTACACCGGGGGGACGCAACCCCCTAGGGGTAGGGGTGCGGAGATCGTCGTACGCGGAAATCCGTTGGCCTCCGCGTCCCCCTCCGGCCTAGAATCTCCGCTCTTGCCCGCCTCCTCACGGAGAGCCGCCGACCGGACGGAAACCGGACGGCATCCGCACCGGCGTTCCGCAGCCGTCTGTCCCGTAGGCCTCCGGAGGCACACCCTTGTCCACGCCAGCCGACGCCCCCCTCGCCCGCGAACGGTCCCACCTGGCCGCGTCCCGGGCCGCCCTGCGCGCCATGCGCGAGGACGTCGAGTCGCTCGACATCAGCGACGTCACCGCGAACTGGGTCAACGCCGAGGTCCTGGCCCGCCAGATCGACGAGCGCATCAAGGCGCTGGCCGACCTCGGCGGCACCCCGCTGTTCTTCGGCCGCCTCGACTACCTGCACGCGCCCGGAGCCGAGCAGGCCGAGGGCGCCGAGGGAGAGAGGTTCTACATCGGGCGCCGGCACGTGCACGACGCCGACGGCGACCCGATGGTGATCGACTGGCGCGCGCCCGTCTCGCAGCCGTTCTACCGGGCCTCCAAGAAGGACCCGATGGACATCGCGCTGCGCCGCCGCTTCGGCTACACCGGCGGCGACCTCACCGCGTACGAGGACGAGCACCTGTCCGAGCCGGCCGACTCGTCGGAGGCCACCACCAGCAAGCTGCTCCAGCAGGAGATCGAGCGCCCGCGCGTGGGCCCGATGCGGGACATCGTCGCCACCATCCAGCCCGAGCAGGACGAGATCGTACGGTCGGGGCTGTCGGGCACGGTCTGTGTGCAGGGCGGGCCCGGCACCGGGAAGACCGCCGTCGGCCTGCACCGGGTCGCCTACCTCCTCTACGCGCACCGGGAGCGGCTGGCGCGCACCGGCACCCTGGTCATCGGGCCCAACCGGTCCTTCCTGCACTACATCGAGCAAGTCCTGCCCGCCCTCGGCGAGTTGGCGGTGCGCCAGGCAACGGTCGACGACCTGGTGGCCCATGTGGAGGTACGGGGCACGGACGATGCGGCGGCGGCGATCGTCAAGGGCGACGCGAGGATGGCCCAGGTGCTGCGCAGGGCCGTATACGCGCACGTCACCCCGCCCACCGAACCGGTCGTGGTGGTGCGCGGCTCACGGCGCTGGCGCGTCCCGGCGTACGAACTGGAGGACATCGTCCGCGAGTTGCTGGATCGCGGCATCCGCTACGGCGCCGCCCGCGAGGCCCTGCCGCAGCGCATCGCCCACGCGGTGCTGGTACAGATGGAGCGCTCGGGCGAGGCCCCGGACGACCGCGTGCAGGACGCCGTCGCGCGCAACCCGGCGGTGAAGGCCGCCGTCAAGGCGATCTGGCCGCCGGTCGACCCGGCGAAACTGGTGCTCCGGCTGCTGACGGACGCGGACTTCCTCGCCGAGCACGCCGGGGGAGTCCTGAGCGAGGAGGAGCAGAAGACGATCCTGTGGGCCAGGCCCGTGCGGTCGGTGAAGTCGGCCAAGTGGTCGGCGGCGGACGCGGTGCTGATCGACGAGGCGACCGACCTCGTCGAGCGGACGCAGTCCCTGGGCCATGTGGTGCTGGACGAGGCACAGGACCTCTCCCCCATGCAGTACCGGGCGGTCGGCCGGCGCTGCACCACGGGCTCCGCGACCGTCCTCGGCGACCTGGCCCAGGGCACCACGCCCTGGGCGACCCGCACCTGGGAGGAGGCGCTCGGCCACCTCGGCAAGTCCGACGGGGCCGTCGAGGAGCTCACCGCCGGATTCCGCGTGCCGACGGACGTCATCACGTACGCCTCCCGGCTGCTGCCGCACATCGCGCCGGGCCTGACACCGGTCGCGTCGGTCCGCGAGAACCCCGGGTTCTTCGAAGTCCGCGCGAGCACCGGTGACGCGGAAGTGGTCGCCGCCTGCGAGGAGTTGCTGCGCAACGAGGGTTCGACCGGCCTCATCGCCGCCGACGCCCGTGTCCCCGCGCTCGCCGAGGCGCTCACGGCGGCCGGACTGACGTATCTGGCCCCCGGCGAGGAGACGACGGCGCAGACGCGACTGACCCTGGTCCCGGCCTCACTGGCCAAGGGCCTGGAGTACGACTACGTGGTCCTGGACGAGCCGCAGGCCGTGGTCGACGGCGAACCCGACGAGCGCACCGGCCTGCGCCGCCTGTACGTGGCGCTGACCCGCGCCGTGTCGGGCCTCGTCGTGACCCACGCGACCACGCTGCCACCACAGCTGTCCGCTCGTGATCAATACACCTAGGGGGTGTCGTTCGGATCGCCTCGGATCAGGCCGCGGCGCATGGTGCGGTGCATCGCAAGGCGGAGCATGACCCGCGTACTGGGTGTACTCGGGTGATGCGACAACGCCGCGAGGTGCCGTGCCAGGCGTCACGGACCCGCGGTGATCCGAACGACACCCCCGGGGGGTGTGCGCGCAGCTCAAGGCCCTAGCGGGATGACACCTCCCCGTCCAGGACTGTTCGCCACTCGGCCACGGCCTCGGGCGAGACCGGGCCGTCCCACCCGGTGGGACGAGCCGCGCCGCCGATGTGGAAGGCGTCGATCCCGGCGGCCCGGAGCGCGGCCACGTGGTCCAGCCGCAGGCCCCCGCCCACCATGATCCGCTGCTCGTACCCGGGCTCGCCCGTCCGCGCCGCCTCCGCGACCAGCGTGGGGAGGCCGTCGTCCACGCCGGACGCCGAGCCCGCCGTCAGATACGTGTCGAGGCCGGGCAGCCCGTCCAGCTGTTTGCGCAGCGCGTCGCGGTCCGCGGCCCGGTCGATCGCCCGGTGGAAGGTCCAGCGGCACCCGTCCAGCTCGGCGACGACCCGCTCCACGGCGGTCAGGTCCGCGCCGCCGTCCGCGTCGAGGAACCCCAGCACGAACTCCTCGGCTCCCGCGGCCCGCATCTCCCCGGCCACCCGGACCAGCCGGTCCACGCCCCCGGCCCCCGCCGCGGCGAAGCCGTCCGCCAGCCGCAGCATCACGCGCAGCGGAATGTCGACGGCGGCACGGATCCCGGCGAAGGTCGCGGCCGGCGGGGTCAGCCCGTCGGCCGCGATGTCGGTGACCAGCTCAAGGCGGTCCGCGCCTCCGGCCTGGGCGGCGACCGCGTCCTCGATGCCGAGGGCGATCACCTCCAGGACTGCACGCGTGCTCATAGGACCCCTTTCCTTGGTTTCCCTGGTTTCCCCTGGAGCGGACAGGTCTAGTCCAATCTCAGGGTACGCCCGCGGGATCCCCGGTCCGAGCACAGGGAGCGGAACCGGTCACCCGAAGATGTTCAGCTCCGCCCGTTCCGCCCCCGCCAGCTCGTACCCCACCCCCGCCACCGGCACCGGACGCCCCGCGTACAGCCGTACGAGCGTGGCGGCGTCGCCGATGTACCGCGCCGGGGTCCGCTCGCCGCTCACGTCACCGAGGCGCAGCGGCTCGTCCACGTCGTCGAGGTCGGCGTGCAGCGGCAGATGCCCCTTCTCACGGGTGACGCGGGCCAGCAGGGTGAGCGCGTGCGGCAGCCCGTCGCCCGCGTAGGCCCCCGGTTCGCCGAGGGTCTCGCGCACGTCTCCGGCGTGCACCCACTCCCCCAGCGCGATCATGTCCAGTACACCGCCGGCCCGGGCGATCACCGGCCCGGCCTCGGTCATCCCGCGCTCCAGCTCGTCGACGACCCGGGCGTTCGTCCAGTCGGCCCGCTCGGCGATGTCCCGGTCATTGGACCCGGGAGAGAAGACACCCCGCTCGAACCGGCTCTCCACGACCCTGAGCAGCGCGGCGGAGCAGTGCGCCAGCACGTCCCGCACCGTCCACCCGGGACACGCCGCGGTCGGCCGGCCGAAGTCCGCGTCCGGCCTGGCCCGCAGCAGCGGAATCAGCACGTCCCGCTCGGTCATGAGCAGCCGCCCGGGCAGCTCGGGGTCCCGTACGTCGTTCACGGCAGAAGTCATGGGCTCCACGCTAGGGCGTGTCGTCGAACTCGCGCCTCCCCCGCGACGCCATGCACACACCCTCCCGGACGGGAGAATGAGCACATGGCCGATCACGCCGACCTCGACGCTCTGCGCGCTCGCTGGACCCGTGCCCTGGAAGGCGCTCGGGGTCCCGGCGCCGGTCCCGATCCGGCGCCGTACGCCGACAATCTGCTCGCCCGCTGGCAGGAGCCGCAGCGGCGGTACCACACCCTCGCGCACCTCACGGCGGTCCTGGACCGCATCGACGTACTGGAGCAGTACGCCGACGCCCCGGACGTCGTCCGCCTGGCGGCCTGGTTCCACGACGCGGTCTACCTTCCCGACCGGTCCGAGAACGAGGAGCGCTCGGCCCGCCTCGCCGAGCGCGCGCTGCCCGAGGCCGGACTACCGGAGGACCGGACCGCACAGGTCGCCCGCCTGGTCCGCCTGACCGTCGGCCACGACCCGGCCGACGACGACCGGGACGGGCAGGTCCTGTGCGACGCCGACCTGGCGATCCTCGCCTCGCCGCCGTCCGTGTACGCCGCGTACACGGCCGCGGTCCGCGAGGAGTACCACTTCGTCCCGAACGACGTGTTCCGCGAGGGCCGCGCCGGCGTACTGCGTCAGCTGCTGGCGATGCCACGCCTGTTCAGAACCCCGTACGCGGCGGCGACATGGGAGCGGACGGCCCGCTACAACATGGCCTCCGAGCTGGAAATGCTGTCGCTGTGAGTCCCCCACCGCGCCTACCCTGCGGTCATGGATGACTGGGGCGGGGAACAGGTACAGCAGGCCGTCGCGGGCGCGGTGGCGCTGCTGCGGACGGTGACGGACCGGGACTGGGAGGGGGCGCGGGCCGGGCGGCTGGAGTGGAGCTGCCGGCACACGGCCGAACACATCGCGAGCGATCTCGTGGCGTACGCGGGACAGCTGGCCGGGCGTGCCCAGGAGGCGTACGTCCCCTTCGACATCGTCCTCGACGACGGCACCGGAAACGCGGGCGTCCTGGACGTGATCGAGACGACCGGCGCCCTGCTCACCGCCGTCGTCCGCACCACCCCGAGGGAGGTCCGCGCCTTCCACCCGTACCCCTTCCGCAGCGCGAACCGTGAGGGCTTTGCCGCGATGGGGGTCACCGAGGTCGTGCTGCACACGCACGACATCGCCCAGGGCCTGGGACTGGCCTACGAGCCGCCCGCCGAGCTGTGCGCGGACCTGCTGACCCGGCTCTTCCCGCACGTCCGGCCGGGCCCCGCCCCCTGGCCGACCCTGCTGTGGGCCACCGGCCGCGGCGAACTGCCCGGCCGGGCACCGGTCACCGAGTGGCGGTGGAGCAACCCGCTCGTCGTCCCCGCGCCGCGGCTCGTCCTGGAGGGCGTCACCCCGGCCGCCGCGCGCGACCTGAGCCTCGGCGGCGACGGCGGCTTCCCCTGGATCGAGGGTGGCCCCTACCAGGGCACCCGGGATGCCGCCGGGATGGTGGTGAAGGCGTACGAGAGCGGGCTGCACCGGCCCGAGTGGGGCATATTCGTGCTCGTGCGGCGGGAGGACGGCCGGGCGCTCGGCGCGCTCGGCTTCCACGGCGCCCCCGACGAGGACGGGCGGGCGGAGGTCGGGTACGACCTCGCCGAGGCCGCCCGGGGCCGCGGCTACGCCACCGAGGCCCTGCGCGCCCTGTCGCGGTGGGCGCTGGCCCGGGACGACGTGGAGCGGCTGTTCGCGCGGGTCGACCACGACAACCTGCCCTCGCAGCGGGTGGTCACCCGCGCCGGATTCGTCCCCGCCGACCGGACGGGCGAGGGCGGCGACGGCGAGGAACAGCTCGCCTACGAACTGCGGGGCTGAGAGCGAGCGGGCCGCTACGAACTACGGGCTGAGCGAGCGGGCCGCTACGAACTGCGGGGCCGGACGCGGTGCTTGGGGCGGCGCAGGCCCGAGGCGTGCAGCAGCCGCACCACTTCACGGCTGCTGACCTGCACGGCTCCGGCGGCCACCGCGTCCGCGTAGCGGTCGGAGGGCAGGTCGTAGTGGTCGCGCTCGAAGGCCCGGCGCGGTACGCCCAACTCCTCCGCGAACAGGTGCAGTTCCTCGTAGGAGTCGTCGCTGACGAGGTGGGACCACATCCGGCCGTGCCCGGGCCAGTTCGGCGGATCGATGTAGATCGTCACCGCGCCACCCCCGTACGGGTCGGGGTCACGAGGGCGGCTTTCCACCCGTCGCCCCCGCCAGTGACCCCACCGGCGCCACCTTCACGCCCGCCTTGGAACACACCCAGTGCGGGTCGGGCCCGAGCTCCGGCTCGACGTCCAGCGCGTGCGGGTCGCCGGAGCCGCACACGGGACACAGCGGCCAGCGGCCGTACCGTTCCAGGAGCGCGTCCTGGACGTCCTGCGCGACCAGGCCGGCCACGTACTCCGCGCCGTCCGGCCACTGCTCCACCCACCAACGGCGCTGGGCGACGGAGTCCTCCACGAGCGAGACCACGTCCGCCTCCGCGACATCGCCCGCCACCAGGTCGGCGAGCACCAGGGCGCGGGCGGCGTGCAGTGCCTGCTCCAGGGGACTGATGGGATCCATGCATCCATTGTGCGCACTCTTGACCGCACCTCGGCGCCGAAAATATCTTTCACTGTGTGACCCAGGACCTGAAGGAAATTTTCGCGATGAGCGGCGGCACGGGCGGCACGCCACCGGCGCCCGCCGCCCTCGCCGCCAAGGTGCGGACGCTCGCCCCCTCGATGACCCGTTCCATGCAGCGGGTCGCCGAGGCCGTCGCGAACGACCCGGCCGGCTGCGCGGCCCTCACGGTCACCGGCCTCGCCGAGCTCACCGGCACCAGCGAGGCAACGGTCGTACGCACCGCCCGGCTGCTCGGCTACCCCGGCTACCGCGACCTGCGACTCGCCCTCGCCGGACTCGCCGCCCAGCAGCAGTCCGGCCGCGCGCCCGCGATCACGACGGACATCGCGGTGGACGACCCCATCGCCGACGTCGTCACCAAACTCGCCTACGACGAGCAGCAGACCCTCGCCGACACCGCAGCCGGTCTCGACACCGTGCAACTCGGCGCGGCCGTCACCGCGCTCGCCGCCGCCCGCCGCACCGACGTGTACGGCGTCGGCGCCTCCGGTCTGGTTGCCCAGGACCTCACCCAGAAGCTGCTGCGCATAGGACAGATAGCCCACGCGCACAGCGACCCTCACCTGGCCGTCACCAACGCCGTGCAGCTGCGCGCGGGCGACGTGGCGATCGCAATCACCCACTCGGGGTCGACGGGAGACGTCATAGAACCACTGCGCGTCGCCTTCGAGCGCGGGGCGACCACGGTCGCCATCACCGGCCGGCCCGACGCGCCCGTCACACAGTACGCCGACCACGTCCTGACCACCTCGACGGCCCGCGAGAGCGAGCTGCGCCCGGCGGCGATGTCGTCCCGGACCAGCCAACTGCTCGTCGTGGACTGCCTGTTCGTGGGCGTGGCGCAGCGTACGTACGAGACGACGGCGCCGGCGCTGGCCGCGTCGTACGAGGCCCTGGCCCACCGCCACAGCCCGCGGGGCGGCGGAACACAGCGCTAGACCGGCCGGCCCTCGCACCTCACCCCCACCCCCACGAAAGAGCCCCACAACAGCCGCAGAACAGCCGCAGAACAGCCGCAGAGCATCGCAGAACGGCAGAACGGCCTTGGAGCAGCCGTAGAGCAGTCCCAGATCAGTCGTTGAGCATCAGTACTGGTAGCCGTACGCACGAAGAGAGTCGCCCCCTCATGACCTCCACGTCCCACTACCGTGAGCTGCGCGCCGAGTTGGAGACGCTGACGACCGAGGCGTTCCGACCCGAGCTGTCCGAGATCGACCGGCTGCCCACCGTCGAGATCACCCGGCTGATGAACGCCGAGGACGCGACCGTGCCCATCGCCATCGCCGAGCGGCTGCCGGAGATCGCCGCCGCCATCGACGCCGTGGCGGAACGGATGGCGCGGGGCGGCCGGCTGCTCTACGCCGGTGCGGGAACGGCGGGGCGGTTGGGGGTCCTGGACGCCTCGGAGTGTCCACCGACCTTCAACACCGACCCCGCCCAGGTCGTCGGCCTGATCGCGGGCGGGCCAAAGGCCATGGTGACGTCGATCGAGGGGGCGGAGGACTCCCGGAAGCTTGCGGTCGAGGCCCTCGACGCGCTCGGCCTCACGCCCGACGACACGGTGGTCGGCATCTCCGCCTCCGGCCGCACGCCGTACGCCATCGGCGCGGTCGAACACGCCCGTGCGCTGGGCGCGCTGACCATCGGCCTGGCCTGCAACGCCGCCAGCGCGCTTGCGGCCGCCGCCGAACACGGCATCGAGATCGTGGTGGGCCCGGAACTGGTCACCGGCTCGACCCGGCTGAAGGCCGGGACGGCCCAGAAGCTGGTCCTCAACATGCTCTCTACGGTCACCATGATCCGCCTGGGCAAGACGTACGGGAACCTGATGGTCGACGTGCGCGCCTCCAACGACAAGCTGCGCGCCCGTTCCCGCCGTATCGTCGCGCTCGCCACGGGAGCGGCGGACGACGAGATCGAACGCGCCCTGGCGGCGACCGACGGCAAGGTGAAGAACGCCATCCTGACCCTTCTGGCCGGGGTGGACGGCTCGACGGCCGCCCTCCTTCTGGAGGAGTCCGGCGGTCATCTGCGTGCCGCGCTGGCGGCGGCGGGGAGCTGACGCGCACGCTCGGGACGTGCGCACGAACCCACCCTCCACGGCAGCCGCGATCCTCCTCCAGGTCGGCGGTCCGGCGAACGTCACCTCCGTCGCCCACTGCATGACCCGCCTGCGCCTGGGCCTCGCGGACCCTTCCCTGGCCAACGAGGAAGCGCTGCGAGCGCTGCCGCAGGTGCTGGGCGTGGTCACCACCGGCGACACCTACCAGCTCGTGCTCGGCCCCGGCCTGGTCGTCAGCGTGACAGCCCAGTTCGAAACCCTGCTGAAGAGGGGCCGGGCGGCACAGGCAGCGGCGGACGCCTTGGCAACGCACACGGCGGCGGGCGCCCCGGCGGCGCAGGCGGCGGGCGGCCCGCCGACCGGGACAGTGACGGACGGCCCGGCGGCCGGGACGCTGACGGTCGGGCCGGAGGCGGGGACCTTGGCGGATGGGCTCGCCGGGCGGGGGAGGCAGTTGCGGGAGGCTGCTCGGCGGCGCAATGCGACGCCGGTCAAGCGGGCGCTCGGGCGGGTGGCGAACGTCTTTGTGCCGCTGATCCCGGCGCTGATCGGGTGCGGGGTGCTGGCAGGCGCGGCCGGCCTGCTCGCCAACGCCGGCTGGCTGCCCGGCCTCACGCCCGCGCTGACGTCCCTGTCCTCGGGCTTCATGGCGTTGATCGCGGTGTTCGTGGGGGTGAACACGGCGAAGGAGTTCGGCGGCACGCCGGTGCTGGGCGGCGCCGTCGCGGCCGTGGTGGTCCACCCCGGCGTGGCGAAGGTGACGGCGTTCGGGACGGCCCTGCGACCCGGCCAGGGAGGGGTGCTGGGCGCACTGGCGGCGGCGCTGCTCGCGACCCGCGTGGAGAAGTGGTGCCGGGGCCGGGTCCCGGGCGCGCTGGACGTCCTGGTGACCCCGACACTCACGGTGCTGCTCTCCGGCCTGGCGACGCTGTACGGGCTGATGTACGCGGCCGGAGCCGTCTCCACCGCCGTGGGCACGACGGCGAACTGGCTGCTGCAGACGACGGGCGCGGCGGCCGGCCTGATCCTGGGGGCGCTGTTCCTGCCCCTCGTCATGCTGGGCCTGCACCAGGCCCTGATCCCCCTCCACACCACCCTGATCGAACAGCAGGGCTCCACACCGCTGCTGCCCCTCCTGGCGATGGCGGGCGCGGGCCAGGTCGGCGCGGCCCTGGCGGTGTACGTCCGCCTGCGCCACGACACCTCTATCCGTACGACGATCAGATCGGCGCTCCCCGCCGGCCTCCTGGGCGTCGGCGAACCCCTGATCTACGGCGTCTCCCTCCCGCTGGGCCGGCCCTTCCTGACCGCCTGCGCGGGCGGGGCGGCGGGCGGCGCCTTCATCGGCTCCTTCGCGATGCTCGGGACCAAGGTGGGCGCCACCGCGATCGGCCCGTCGGGCTGGGCCCTGTTCCCCCTGCTGGCCGGGAACAGGAGCCCGGCCGCGACGGCGGCGATCTACGGGGGCGGTCTGCTGACCGGCTACGCGGTGGGCTTCCTGGCGACGTACCTCTTCGGCTTCGGGGGCCGGTCGCTTCACGACGGTGAGAACCGGGCCGGGTAGGGTCGAGCCGCTCCCCCGCCCGTCCTACCCTTGGGGAGACACCGTCGAGCCGCCCCCCGTGGACGCCACCCTCGACACCGGAAAGCTCAAGGACCGCACCGACTGACGACGATGAACCACGCCCAGCTCACCGCCCTCGGCCGCGCCCTCCGCCTGCTCGGCGAGCACGGCGAGGCCCTCACCGCCGACACGCCGGACGCCAGGCTGCACGAGATGAAGGGCGATCTGCGGCGCGCCCTGGACCTGCTCGACGAGAGCGTCACCGGCACGGCCCCGGCCACCCGTTGCCCCGAGCACCCCCATGGCCCCGTCGACGAGGGCGCCCAGGACCTGTGCCTGCTGTGCGAGACCCGGCGTCGCGCCGCCCGTCGCTCCGAGGTCAACGGCTCCTACCCGTCGTACGCCCGGCCCGCCGAGCCCACCGCCACCGCCCCGTCCCGCTACGGCGTCCGCGAGGACCGCCCGCAACCGCAGCAGCGCTGGCTGCCGGAGCTGTGGAACGGGCGGGAGTGGCAGTTGTGCGGCACCCCGCGCCGCGACCGGCGCGAGGCCGAACTGTTCCTCGCCGCGCAGCGCCGTGGGCCGCACGCCGCCATGGCCTACCGGCTCGTGCACGAGTTCACCGACTACGAGGTGGTACGGGTCTGGGGGACCCCGGTGCGGGTCGACATCGAGCCGATGGGCAACAACGGATAGGCCGAAAAGGGCGGCGCCCCGACGGGCGCCGCCCCGGTCGCGGACGTCGGCGACGTCAGCTCAGCGTCTTCAGCGCCGACGCCTCGTACGGCTGAAGCTCGTGGACGCGGTCCCCGAGGACCTTCGCCGCCCACTCGGGGTCCTGGAGCAGCGCGCGGCCCACGGCCACCAGGTCGAACTCGTCGCGCTCCAGGCGGTCGAGGAGGTTGTCGAGGCTGCCCACCTGCGCACCCTCCCCCTGGAACGCCTTGATGAAGTCGCCGTCGAGACCGACCGAGCCGACGGTGATGACCTGCTTGCCCGTCAGCTTCTTGGTCCAGCCGGCGAGGTTGAGGTCGGAACCCTCGAACTCCGGCAGCCAGTAGCGGCGCGTGGAGGCGTGGAAGACGTCCACTCCGGCCGCCGCCAGCGGGGTCAGGATCGCCTCCAGCTCCTCCGGGGTCTCGGCGAGCCGAGCGTCGTAGGCCTCCTGCTTCCACTGCGAGTAGCGGAAGATGATCGGGAAGTCGGGCGAGACGGCGGCGCGGACCGCCGCCACGATCTCCGCGGCGAACCTGGTGCGGGCCACCGGGTCGCCGCCGTAGCCGTCCGTACGGCGGTTGGTGCCTTCCCACAGGAACTGGTCGAGCAGATAGCCGTGGGCGCCGTGCAGTTCCACACCGTCGAAGCCGATGCGCTGGGCGGCGGCCGCCGCCTCGGCGAACGCGCCGATGACCTCGTCCAGGTCCTGCCGCGTCATCGCCCTGCCGGTGCCCTCGGTGCCGTCGATGCGCAGCCCGGAGGGGCCCACCGCAGGGGCCTCGGGGTAGGGCGGCTCGCCCGGCTTGCGGACCATGCCGATGTGCCACAGCTGCGGCACGATCGTGCCGCCCGCCGCGTGCACCTCCTCGGCGACCTTCGCCCAGCCCGCGAGCTGCTCCTCCCCGTGGAAGCGCGGCACCCGGTCGCTCTGCCCGGCGGAGTCGTGCCCCACGTACGTGCCTTCCGTGACGATCAGACCGACTCCGGCGGCGGCACGGCGGGCGTAGTACGAGCGCACGTCCTCGCCGGGGATGCCGCCCGGGGAGAACATGCGGGTCATCGGGGCCAT
Source organism: Streptomyces sp. NPDC046197 (assembly GCF_040646295.1). NCBI lineage: Bacteria > Bacillati > Actinomycetota > Actinomycetes > Kitasatosporales > Streptomycetaceae > Streptomyces > Streptomyces sp. NPDC046197. The sequence goes on from NZ_JBEYZY010000017.1 coordinate 116,235, forward strand.
GACGATCCGGTTGGGGACCGTGAGCCCGTTGAGCGCGATCGGACGGGAGAGGATCTGGGCCGCGCGGGAGGCGGGGGACGTGTTGACGGTCACGTGGGGGCTCCTCGTGAGTGGCTCTGTCGACCAGGCGGTATGTGCACGCGCATTGTTGCAGCTACTAAAGTAACTGCCCCCGCAGTGGGCCCATTCCGCAGCCGGCCGGGCCATCGTGTGATCCCGGACACGCCCGAGGGCGGCACTCCCTGCTTCCAGGGAGTGCCGCCCTCGGTACGAAAGGACGGTCGATCAACCGGACCGGTCGATCAGAAGTCCATGTCACCGCCCGGCATGCCGCCGCCGGCCGGCGCGGCGGCCTTCTCCGGCTTGTCGGCGATGACGGCCTCGGTGGTGAGGAACAGCGCGGCGATGGAGGCGGCGTTCTGCAGCGCGGAACGGGTCACCTTCGCCGGGTCGATGATGCCCTCGGCGATCATGTCGACGTACTCGCCGGTGGCGGCGTTCAGACCGTGGCCGACGGCCAGGTTGCGCACCTTCTCCACGACGACGCCGCCCTCGAGACCACCGTTGACGGCGATCTGCTTCAGCGGGGCCTCCAGGGCCAGCTTCACGGCGTTGGCGCCGGTCGCCTCGTCGCCCTCGAGCTCCAGCTTCTCGAAGACCTGGGAGGCCTGCAGCAGGGCCACGCCACCACCGGCGACGATGCCCTCCTCGACGGCCGCCTTGGCGTTGCGGACGGCGTCCTCGATGCGGTGCTTGCGCTCCTTGAGCTCGACCTCGGTGGCGGCACCGGCCTTGATGACCGCGACACCGCCGGCCAGCTTGGCCAGGCGCTCCTGGAGCTTCTCGCGGTCGTAGTCGGAGTCGCTGTTCTCGATCTCGGCGCGGATCTGGTTCACGCGGCCCTGCACCTGCTCCGGGGAGCCGGCGCCGTCGACGATGGTGGTCTCGTCCTTGGTGATGACGACCTTGCGGGCGCGGCCCAGGAGGTCCAGGGACGCGTTCTCCAGCTTGAGGCCGACCTCCTCGGAGATGACCTCGCCGCCCGTGAGGATGGCGATGTCGCCGAGCATGGCCTTGCGGCGGTCACCGAAGCCCGGGGCCTTCACGGCAACCGACTTGAAGGTGCCGCGGATCTTGTTGACGACCAGGGTCGACAGGGCCTCGCCCTCGACGTCCTCGGCGATGATCAGCAGCGGCTTGCCCGACTGCATGACCTTCTCCAGGAGCGGGAGCAGGTCCTTGACCGAGGAGATCTTGGAGTTGGCGATGAGGATGTACGGGTCCTCGAGCACCGCCTCCATGCGCTCCATGTCGGTCGCGAAGTAGGCGGAGATGTAGCCCTTGTCGAAGCGCATGCCCTCGGTGAGCTCGAGCTCCAGACCGAAGGTCTGCGACTCCTCGACGGTGATGACGCCTTCCTTGCCGACCTTGTCCATGGCCTCGGCGATGAGCTCACCGATCTGGGTGTCGGCGGCGGAGATGGAGGCCGTGGAGGCGATCTGCTCCTTGGTCTCGACCTCCTTCGCCTGGTCGAGCAGGGCGGCGGAGACGGCCTCGACGGCCTTCTCGATACCGCGCTTGAGGGCCATCGGGTTGGCGCCGGCGGCGACGTTGCGCAGGCCTTCCTTGACCAGGGCCTGGGCGAGAACGGTCGCGGTGGTCGTACCGTCACCGGCGACGTCGTCCGTCTTCTTGGCGACTTCCTTGACCAGCTCGGCGCCGATCTTCTCGTACGGGTCCTCGAGCTCGATCTCCTTGGCGATGGAGACACCGTCGTTGGTGATCGTGGGGGCGCCCCACTTCTTCTCAAGGACGACGTTGCGGCCCTTGGGGCCGAGGGTCACCTTGACGGCGTCCGCGAGCTGGTTCATGCCGCGCTCGAGGCCGCGCCGCGCCTCCTCGTCGAACGCGATGATCTTGGCCATGTGAAGTGGTCCCTCCAGGACTGGGGGTGATTACTTCGGACCGCGCCCGCGCCCGCGACGGACGGCCCCGGCCGGTGGTTCCCTGCCCCACCCGGTCCGTGGCCTCACCGACCCGGTCCTTCATTGTCACTCTCACCTTCAGAGTGCTAACGCCAATGATTAGCACTCGACCCTCCCGAGTGCAAGCGACCAGGGGGGAGCGGCGGCCGCGGTCAGCCCCGCGCGAACAGGCGTGTCGCAGGGCGGCGCGCCCGGACCCGGACACGCCGAAGGGCCCGCACCACGGTGAGGTGCGGGCCCTTCGACAGAAGACGTTTCTTGCGGTGGTCGCGCGATTCAGGCCGTGACGCGGACCATGTCGGCCTGCGGGCCCTTCTGGCCCTGCGAGATCTCGAACTCGACCCGCTGGCCCTCTTCCAGCGTGCGGTAGCCGTCCATCTGGATCGCGCTGTAGTGGACGAAAACGTCCGCACCACCGTCGACCGCGATGAAGCCGTACCCCTTCTCCGCGTTGAACCACTTGACGGTGCCCTGAGCCATGCCTAACTCCCCTATTACTGGCCCTTGCACAGATCCACACCTCGCGGACCCGGGTCAGACCTCACCCCCCATGGATTGGGGGCGTGCGCCGGAACGCGTCGACCGCGGCTGAATGTATCTGTCCAACTGCCGTCTGCAACAGGTCAATCGGACGAGAATTCCAGACGCGCATGGTCCGGAATTTGGCGAAAAATCACCTGAATTCAGGGCAAGTCAGACCCCGCAAACGGCGCAAAAGCCGCAAATCGCCCTCGCACTTTGGCTACTTCTTGTCGGGCATGCGGCAGGAATCCATGGCTTGCGCCCCTGAGATCAGGAGCGCGTTCCCCAACTGTACCGCGCTCAATCACACTGAATTGCCCCCTCCGCTTCTCTCACGGAGGAGGCAATTCGATGAACTCTCAGTGACGGGCATTACCGAAGGTAATGACGAGGCCGTCCGGGGCCGCCGCGCGGCACGCCGACGCGCCGTCAGCCGCCGGCCACCGCCGGAATGATCGAGACGCCGGCGCCGTCCGGGGTGGCGGTCTCCAGGCCCTGCTCGAAGCGGACGTCGTCGTCGTTGACGTACACGTTGACGAAACGGCGCAGCCTGCCCTGGTCGTCCAGGACCCGGGCGGCGATGCCGTTGTGGTTCTTCTCCAGGTCGGCGATGACCTCGGCCAGGGTCGCGCCCTGGGCCTTCACCTCGGCCTGGCCGCCGGTGTAGGTGCGCAGGATGGTCGGGATGCGAACGGTCACGCTCATGCGAGGCCAGCCTCTCGGAAGGAGTCCAGGTTCGGACGGATCGTCGCGGTGAGCCCGGTACCCGCCACCGCGTCCAGGGTCTTGAGACCGTCGCCCGTGTTGAGGACGACGGTGGTCTTGGCCGGGTCGAGCACGCCGTTGTCGATCAGCTTCTTCGTCACCCCGACCGTCACACCGCCCGCCGTCTCGGCGAAGACGCCCTCGGTCCGGGCGAGCAGCCTGATGGCGTCGACGACCTGCTCGTCCGTCACGTCCTCCACCGCACCGCCCGTGCGGCGCGCGATGTCGAGGACGTACGGGCCGTCGGCCGGGTTGCCGATGGCGAGGGACTTGGCGATGGTGTTCGGCTTCTGGGGACGCACGACGTCGTGGCCGGCCTTGAAGGCGGTCGACACCGGCGAGCAGCCCTCGGCCTGGGCGCCGAAGATCTTGTACGGCCGGTCCTCCACCAGCCCGAGCCCGATCAGCTCCTGCAGACCCTTGTCGATCTTGGTGAGCTGTGAGCCGGAGGCGATCGGGACCACGATCTGGTCGGGCAGCCGCCAGCCGAGCTGCTCGCAGATCTCGTACGCCAGGGTCTTGGACCCTTCCGCGTAGTACGGGCGCAGGTTGACGTTGACGAAGCCCCAGCCCTCGCCGGCCGGGTCACCGATCAGCTCGGAGCAGAAGCGGTTCACGTCGTCGTAGTTGCCCTCGATGCCGACGAGCTCACCGCCGTAGATCGCGGCCATGACGACCTTGCCCTGCTCCAGGTCGTGCGGGATGAACACGCACGAGCGGAAGCCGGCCCGCGCGGCGGCGGCACCGACGGCACCGGCCAGGTTGCCGGTGGAGGAGCAGGACAGGGTGGTGAAGCCGAAGGCGCGGGCGGCCTCCAGTGCCTGGGCGACGACACGGTCCTTGAAGGAGTGGGTCGGGTTGCCGGAGTCGTCCTTCACGTACAGCCCGCCGGTGACGCCGAGTTCGCGGGCGAGGTTGTCGGCCTGGACGAGCTTGGTCCAGCCCGGGTTCAGGTTCGGCCTGGTCGCCACGTCCGCCGGGACGGGCAGCAGCGGCGCGTAGCGCCAGATGTTCGCGGGGCCCGCTTCGATCCGCTTGCGCAGTTCCTCGGTGTCGTAGGCCGAGAAGTCGTAGGCGATCTCCAGCGGGCCGAAACACTCCTCGCAGGCGAACACAGGACCCAGAGGTACACGGTGGCCGCATTCGCGACAGGACAGCGCGGCGGCGGGGCCGAGGTCGACGGTGGGGTCGGTGCTGCTTGCAACAGTCTGCACAGCCATGTGAGGCGAGGCCCTTTCTCCTCATCTTCCTCACGACGCATCTCGCCGTGAGACGGATTTGGCACCTTCCCTAGCCGGGAGCCTCGCGAAGACGATCTGCTGTGCTCGCAAGCAGTCGATACGAGAACCGGCTGGAGGGTTGCCGGGGCTTCATCGGGCCGTGTCCCTCTGCCCCTCTGGATGAGCGGTATGTGGTTGTGAAGCCGCGGCGACCCCCGACACGTGATGGTCATCCGCGTTGTTCAAGACTGTAACCGACGGCCACGACAGTTGAGATAGTCGTCCGAACCGCGAGACGGATCACCGGACCGTGTGATCCGTGCCGTGATCCGAACACCAGTGAGGAGCCGCCGACCGTGCTGGAAGAAGTCGAGCGCTGGCTGAGGACACGCTCCTGGTCCGTGACCGATCGCCCGCTCCACACGATCCTGGCCGCCAAACGCGCGAGCGGCTCGTCGGTCAGCGTCGTGCTGCCCGCGCTCAACGAGGAGGAGACGGTCGGCGACATCGTCGCCGTCATCCGCCACGACCTCATGGAGCAGGTGCCACTCGTCGACGAGCTCCTCGTCGTCGACTCGGGCTCCACCGACCGCACCTCCGAGGTGGCCGCCGCGGCCGGCGCCCGGGTCGTCCACCGCGACGACATCCTGCCGCGCATCCCGGCCGTGCCCGGCAAGGGCGAGGTGCTGTGGCGCTCGCTGCTCGTCACCCGCGGGGACGTCGTCTGCTTCGTGGACGCCGACCTGAGGGAGTTCTCCTCCGACTTCGTCACCGGGATCGTGGGCCCGCTGCTCACCGACCCCGGTGTGGACCTGGTGAAGGCCATGTACGACCGCCCGCTGACGCTCGCCGGCGAGTCCGCGTCCGGCGCGGCGGCAGGTCAGGGCGGACGCGTCACCGAGCTGATGGCGCGTCCACTGCTGAACATGCACTGGCCCCAGCTGGCCGGCTTCGTGCAGCCGCTCGGCGGCGAGTACGCGGCCCGCCGCTCGCTGCTGGAACAGCTTCCCTTCCCGGTCGGCTACGGCGTCGAGCTCGGCATGCTGGTCGACGCGCTGCACCTGGTGGGTCTGGACGCGCTCGCGCAGGTCGACGTCGGTGTGCGCAAACACCGGCATCAGGACGGGCAGGCGCTGGGCCGCATGGCCGCCGCGATCTACCGCACCGCCCAGCTCCGTCTGGCCCGCGGCCATCTGATCCGCCCCTCCCTCACCCAGTTCGAACGGGGTGAGGACGGCTTCGAGCCGCGCACCTACTCGGTGGACACCGAGGAGCGGCCGCCCATGGTGGAGATCGCGGAGTACGCGGCCCGGAAGGTGGCGTAAAACGCCGGCCCGGCCGTATACGGCCACCCACGAAGCGGAACCGTACGTTTGAGCGTTTCCGGGCCGGGCTAGGTTGAGGACCATGGTTTCAACGCACGGTGCCGAGGTGCTGGTCGCGTCCAACCGCGGCCCGGTTTCGTACGAAGTGCGCCCCGACGGTGGGGCCGGCTCGCTGCACGCCAGACGCGGCGGCGGCGGGCTGGTGTCCGGGCTGTCGGCGATCGGCCCGGACGCGGGCGCGGTGTGGGTGTGCGCCGCGCTGAGCGACGCCGACCGCGAGGCGGTGCGCCGCTTCGAGGGCGGCCGCCGGCTGCCCGCCGACGCGACCGGCGGTCAGCAGGTACGGATGCTCGACATCGACGCGGACGTCTTCGCCGACGCCTACAACGGCATCGCCAACTCCGTGCTGTGGTTCGTCCACCACATGCTCTACCAGACCCCGCTGGAGCCGGTCTTCGACGCGGAGTTCCGGCGCCAGTGGGCGTCGTACGAGGCCTACAACCGGGCCTTCGCGCAGGCGCTGGCGGAGGAGGCGGCCGAGGGCGCGGCGGTCCTGGTGCAGGACTACCACCTGACGCTGGTGCCGGGGATGCTGCGCGACTTCCGGCCGGATGTGCGCATCGGCCATTTCTCGCACACGCCGTGGGCACCGGTGGACTACTTCCGGATGCTGCCGGACGACATCGCCGAGCAGGTGCTGCGCGGCATGCTGGGCGCCGACCGGCTCGGTTTCCTCACCCGGCGGTGGGCGGACGCGTTCACCGGGTGCTGCGAGGCGCTGGTCGGCGGACTCGGGGGCACCCGGGTCGGGGTGCACGGGCTCGGCGCGGACGCGGACTTCCTGCGCAGGCGGTCGCGGGAGGCCGACGTGGACGAACGCATGGCCGCGCTGCGCGCGGAGATCGGCACGGGGCCCGACGGGCGCGCCCGCAGGACCATCGTGCGGGTGGACCGGACCGAGCTGTCGAAGAACATCGTGCGGGGCCTGCTGGCCTACCGGCAGCTGCTGGAGGACCACCCGGAGTGGCGCGAACGGGTGGTGCACCTCGCCTTCGCCTACCCCTCGCGCCAGGACCTCGCCGTCTACCGCGACTACACGGACGAGGTGCGGCGGCTGGCGGAGGAGATCAACGGGCAGTACGGCAGGCCCGGGTGGACGCCGGTGGTGCTGCATGTGAGGGACGACTTCGCCCGCTCGCTCGCGGCCTACCGGCTGGCCGACGTGGCCCTGGTGAACCCCGTCCGGGACGGCATGAACCTGGTCGCCAAGGAGGTGCCGGTGGTGTCCGACTCCGGCTGCGCGCTGGTGCTGTCGCGGGAGGCGGGGGCGTACGCGGAGCTGGGCGAGGACGCGCTCGTGGTCAACCCCTACGACGTGGTCGGGACGGCGTCGGCCCTGCACGAGGCACTGACCCTGCCGGCGCACGAGCGGGCCGATCGCTCCAAGAGGCTGGCGGCAGCGGCCACCGCGCTGCCGCCGGCTCAGTGGTTCCTGGACCAGCTGCACGAGCTGACGGCCGAGAACTGACGGCTCAGAACCGACGGCCAGGAACCCGCCGCTCGGAGCCGACGGCTCAGCCGAGCCGATCGGCGAGGTTCCGCAGCAGCTCCACCACCCCCTGCGGGCCGTCCACCACCAGGTCGGCCCGCTCCGAAAGTTCGGTCACCTCGCTGCTGCCGCTGCACACCAGCAGGCCCGGTACGCCCTCCGCGCGAAGTTTGCCGACCGCGGCGAAGGCGGGCAGGTCGCCGAGGTCGTCGCCGGCGTACAGGACCGACGCGGCGCCGATGTCACGGACGTAGTCCAGCAGCGCGACGCCCTTGTCCATGCCCGGCGGGCGCAGTTCGAGGACCATGCGGCCCGGTTCGACGATCAGGCCGTGCCGGGTGGCCAGCTCGGTGAGGGGCTCACGCAGCACCTCGAAGGCGGCCTGCGGGTCCTTGGCGCGGCGGGTGTGGACGGCGACGGACCGGCCCTTCTCCTCGATCCAGGCCCCGTGCCAGGCACCGATCCGGTCGAGGAGGCCCGGCAGTTCGGCCCGGACGGCCGCGACGCCGGGATCCGCGGCGGGGGCGCTGACGGAGCCGGTGGCGGCGTCCCAGCGCTCGGCGCCGTAGTGACCGAGGACGACGAGGTGCCGCAGGCCGGGAACACCCGCGAAACCGCCGTGCCGCACGGCGACCCCGGCCGGGCGGCCGGTGACCACCGCCACGGCGGCCACCTTCGGCGCGAGCGCGGCCAGCGCGGGCACCGCCTGCGGGTGTGCCCGGGCCTGGTCCGGGTCCGGCACGATCGGCGCGAGCGTCCCGTCGAAGTCGAGCGCGATCACCGCCTTCTCCGGCCGCGCGAGGATCGCGGCGAGCCCGTCCCGCCCGGCCCGCGTGGCAGGCGTCGGCAGGGAGTGCTTGGGTTTGGTCGAGTCCGTGTCGTGGCTGCCCATACGGCGACCCTATCCACGCGGGGCCGCCCGCACTCCTCGTCGAGCCGACGCCGAGCGGCCCGCCGACGGGCCGTCCACGCACGGCCCCGCACTCCCCCACACAGGGGCGGCCGCGGCGACGGCCAGGGCAGTGGCCAGGACCGTGGCCAGGCATCACCGCTCGCCCCGTCGCTCCTCCCGCACCCGGCGGAGCCGGTTGACCGTCACCGGGTCGTGCGCCAGCGCGCGTCTGTCGTCGAGCAGGGCGTTGAGGAGCTGGTAGTAGCGGACCGGGGACAGGCCGAGCTCCTCGCGTATCGCGCGCTCCTTGGCACCGGGGCCCGGAGAGCCGCGGCGCTCCAGGGCGAGGATGTCCCGTTCCCTGCGGCCGAGCTCCTCCTGGTCGTCCTGGTCGTGGTCCATACCGGGAACCGTAGCCCCCGCCACCGACACAGCTCCGTCCGCCCGCCCCGCGGCTGCCTACCCGCCTTGCGTGCCTACCTGGCCGCTCACTACCTGCCGCTCGCCGCGCTGTCCGCGGCGGTGGCCGTCGCCTGGAGCCCGCCGAGGACCGCGGCCGGGCTGCCGCCGGGGGCGACGGCCTGGCCGATGTGCTGCTTGATGTCCGCGCTTACATGGGCCCAGGACGTCTTGCCGGCCGGGTAGAGCTGGGCGGCGGAGAGCGCCGCCAGGAACGGCCCGAGCTTCTTGTCCTCCTCCGCCGCGGCCATCGTGTCGGACGCGGTGCCGGTGACGGGCAGCAGGTCGTACTCGCGGGAGAAGTCGAGCACGTTCTTGTCGCTGTAGACGAAGTCGAGGAAGTCGCCGATCTTGTCGCGGTGGCCGTTCTTCTTGAAGGCCATCATCCAGTCGGCGACGCCCATGGTCGCCTTGGCCGTGCCGTTGCGGCCCGGCATCGGGACGGTACCGAACCGCACACCCTTCTTCGCGGCCTGCTGCATCAGCGTGGGGTGGCCGTTGAGCATGCCCACCTCACCGTCGGCGAAGGCGGCGAACGCGTCCGCACGGTTGAGCTTGCCGGGGGCGACCGGCCCGGTCAGCCCCTTGCCGACCAGCTCGTCCTTGAGCCAGTCGAAGGTCTTGACGTTCTGCGCCGAGTCCAGGGTGTAGGTACCGCCGTCGTCGGTGTAGCCGGAGCCACCGCTGAGCAGCCACTGCATGGTCTCCGCCTGCGCCTCCTCCGGGCCGAGGGGCAACGCGTACGGGTACTTCACGCCCTGTGCCTTCAGCGCCGTGGCGTCGGCGGCGAGCTCGGCCCATGTCGTCGGCGGGGTGAGGTGGGCCCGGTCGAAGAGCGTCCTGTTGTAGAAGAGGACGCGCGTGGAGGCCGCGAACGGAATGCCGTACTGCACGTGCTGCAGCTGCCCGGCGTCGGAGAGCTGGCCGATGAAGTTCGCCTGGACGGGGATGGAGAGCAGGTCGTCGGCCTTGTAGAGCAGACCCCGCGACGCGTAGTCGGCGTACGCGCCGATCTGCGCCATGTCGGGCGCGTTGCCCGCGTCGACCATCTCCTTGACCTTGCGGTCGACGTCGGTCCAGGAGTAGACGCTGACCTGCACCTTCACGCCCGGGTGCTGGGACTCGTAGTCCTTGGCGAGCCCGTCCCAGTACTTCTGGGAACTGTTGGCCGCCGAGTCGCCGTAGTCGGCGGCGACCAGTCTGAGGGTGACGTCGGAGGAGCCGGTGCTCCCGCAGCCGCCGAGGACCGCCGTCATGCCCAGTGCGGACACCACCGCGATCATTCCTGTCCTACGCCGCTGCACTGCTTCTCTGCCCCACACACTGCCGGCTCGCCGAACGGAAACGCACAGAACCGGAACCTGCGCCGCCGCAAGGCGAAAACTTTCAAAACGTCAGCCATAAGGTCTACACCACGTAAGTGGACTAGACCTCTCGCGGGTCCGCGGGCCACACTGTCCTCCGTGAGACACGTCATCGCCCTCGATGTGGGCGGCACCGGCATGAAGGCCGCCCTGGTGGCGGCCGGCCCCGTGCCGTCCGGCGGGACACCCGCCGGGCCCCCCGCCCTGCTGCACCGGGCGCGCCGGGCGACCGGGCGCGAGCGCGGGCCCGAGGCCGTCGTCGAGGAGATCCTCGGCTTCGCCGCCGAGCTGCACGCCTACGGCGCGGAGCGCTTCGGTGAGCCCGCGGCCGCGGCCGGCGTCGCCGTGCCCGGCATCGTCGACGAGGAGCGGGGCGTCGCCGTCTACGCGGCCAACCTCGACTGGCGTGACGTGCCGCTGCGCGACCTGCTGGCCGAACGGCTCGGCATCCCCGTGGCCCTCGGCCACGACGTGCGCACCGGCGGGCTCGCGGAGGGCCGGGTCGGGGCGGGCCGGGGCGCCGACCGGTTCCTCTTCGTGCCGCTGGGTACCGGGATCGCGGGAGCCATCGGCATCGACGGCCGGGTGGAGGCGGGGGCGCACGGATTCGCGGGCGAGATCGGCCACGTCGTCGTGCGGCCCGGGGGCACCCCCTGCCCGTGCGGGCAGCGCGGCTGTCTGGAGCGGTTCGCCTCCGCGGCGGCGGTCAGCCAGGCGTGGGCCGAGGCCTGCGGGGACCCGGACGCGGACGCGGCGGACTGCGCCAAGGCCGTGGAGTCCGGGGACCCGAGGGCCCGCGAGGTGTGGCAGGAGGCGGTGGACGCGCTCGCCGACGGGCTGGTCACCGCGCTCACCCTGCTGGACCCGCGCACGCTGATCATCGGTGGCGGGCTCGCCGAGGCGGGGGAAACCTTGTTCACACCACTGCGGGACGCCGTCCGGCGCCGCGTCACCTTCCAGAAGCTGCCGTCGATCGTCCCCGCCGCCCTCGGGGACACCGCCGGATGCCTGGGCGCGGGGCTCCTCGCCCGGGATCTCCTGAACACCCCTACGACTCCCCGGAGGTAACCACCTGATGGCCGCTAGCAAGGTTCTCACCGGTGCCCGGGTGGTACTGCCCACCGGGATCGTGGACGGCGGCCGCGTGATCGTCCAGGGCACGCGGATCGCCGACACGGCCCCAGCAGACGCGCAGACCGTCGACGTACGGGGCCACTGGCTGGTCCCGGGCTTCGTCGACCTCCACAACCACGGCGGTGGCGGAGCGTCCTTCACCTCCGGGACGGTCGACGAGGTCCTGCACGGCATCCACACCCACCGGCAGCACGGCACGACCACGCTCGTCGCCTCCACCGTCACCGGTGAGATGGACTTCCTCGGGCAGCGGGCCGGGATGCTGAGCGAGCTGGCCGAGCAGGGCGACCTCGCCGGGATCCACTTCGAGGGGCCGTTCATCTCGCCGTGCCGCAAGGGGGCGCACTCCGCGCAGCTGCTGCGCGACCCGGACCCGGCGGAGGTGCGCAAGCTGATCGACGCGGCCCGCGGCACCGCGAAGATGGTCACCCTCGCCACCGAACTGCCCGGCGGCATCGACTCGGTGCGGCTGCTGGCCGAGCACGGGGTGATCGCGGCGATCGGGCACACGGACGCGACGTACGAGCAGACGGTGCAGGCGATCGACGCGGGGGCGACGGTGGCGACCCACCTGTTCAACGCCATGCCGACCCTCGGCCACCGCACGCCGGGGCCGATCGCGGCGCTCCTGGAGGACGAGCGGGTCACCGTCGAGCTGATCAACGACGGCACGCACCTTCACCCGGCGGCTCTGGAACTGGCGTTCCATCGCGCGGGCGCCGGACGGGTGGCCTTCATCACCGACGCCATGGACGCGGCCGGTTTCGGCGACGGCCGCTACATGCTCGGCCCGCTGGAGGTCGAGGTGGCCGACGGGGTGGCGCGCCTGGTGGAGGGCGGCTCGATCGCCGGCTCGACACTCACCCTGGACCGGGCCTTCAAGCGGGCGGTGACGGTCGACCGGCTGCCGGTGCGGGACGTGGTGGCCGCCCTGTCCGCCAACCCGGCCCGGCTGCTCGGCATGGACGACCGGGTGGGCTCGCTGGAGCCCGGCAAGGACGCCGACCTGGTGCTCCTGGACGAGAACTTCGACCTCAAGGGCGTGATGCGGCGCGGCGAATGGGTGGTCGATCCCCAACTGGGCTGATCCGTCCGGCCATACGGCCGTAGTGGCCGACTCCGGGACTGGGCCGGCCGCCGACTGTTTGGCATGATCGTGCCTCCGGAGCTTCGCGGCAGGCGCATTCAATCGGGGGAGGTCGGCCCAGGTGATCCTGACGGTCACGCTGAACACCGCTCTCGACATCACCTATCGGGTGCCGTCCCTCAGACCCCACACCTCGCACCGGGTGTCCCAGGTGACCGAACGGCCCGGCGGCAAGGGACTGAACGTGGCCCGGGTGCTCGCGGCCCTCGGCCACGAGGTGACGGTCACCGGCTTCACCGGCGGAGCCACCGGGAGCGTCGTGCGCGACCGGCTCGCGGACTCGCTCGGCGTGGCGGACGCGCTCGTCCCGGTCGCCGGCGCGACCCGGCGCACCATAGCCGTCGTGGACGAGCGCACCGGCGACACCACCCAGCTCAACGAGCCGGGGCCGGTCATCACCCCCGGCGAGTGGTCCACCTTCCAGGACGTCTACGAGAACCTGCTCGGCTCGGTGTCGGCGGTGGCGCTGTGCGGCAGTCTGCCGCCCGGCGTGCCGGTGGGCGCTTACGCGGGCCTGGTGCGCTCCGCGCACACCGCTGACGTCCCCGTACTGCTGGACACCAGCGGCGAGCCGCTGCGCCGGGCCGTCGCCGCCCGCCCCGACATCATCAAGCCGAACGCCGAGGAGCTGGCCGAACTCACCGGCTCCCACGAGCCCCTGCGCGCCACCCAGGACGCCCGCAGACGCGGCGCCCGGGCGGTCGTCGCCTCCCTGGGCGGCGAGGGCCTCCTCGCCCACACCCCGGAGGGCCACTGGCGCGCCACCCCGCCGGCCCGCGTCCACGGCAACCCCACCGGCGCCGGGGACTCCGCGGTCGCGGGTCTGCTGTCGGGGCTGGTCGAGCACCTCCCCTGGCCGGACCGCCTGGCCCGCGCCACCGCCCTGTCCACGGCCACGGTCCTCGCCCACGCGGCCGGCGAGTTCGACCGCGGCGCCTACGAGGAGCTGCTGGGGCGGGTGTCGGTGACGGGGGAGGTCAGCGCCGCCTGAGGGTCAGCCGCCGGACTTGACCCAGCCCTTGACCAGCCAGAGCTGGTCGAGGTTCGCGTCGCACTGGTTGCCCTGCTCGCACGAGACCTTGATGGAGTTCGTGCCCTTGTTGAGCTGGACCCAGTTGAACGTGTGCGTCCAGCCCTTCTCGTAGTCGCCCGCGGGGGCGTTCGCGTAGTTCTTCAGGTTGACCGGCGTGGTGGACGGGGTGCCGTTGACCGTGAGGGTCGCGGTGCCGTCCTTGCCGGGCACGCCGTAGCCGACGAAGAGCGTGTACTTGCCGTCGGCCGGGATTCCGTTGACGTTCCAGGTGATCGAGGCGCCGGGCTGGTTGAAGCCGGTGACGTAGACGCCGCCGTCCGCCTTCGCGCCCTTGACGTCCGACGCGGTCGTGGCGCCGCCGCCGAGCAGCAGGGCCTTGGCGTCGATGGTCGGCAGGTTGTCCGCGGCCGCGGCGCTGTTGCTCGCCGACGGGCTCGGCGCGCTGCTCTGCGAGGCGGCCGGGGTGGAGCCCCCGGCCTTGTCGCCGGACTTGCCGTGCGAGTTGTCGCCGATCATCGCCACGCCGATGCCGATGACCACCGCCGCGACCACCGCGATGGCGCCGATCAGCAGGCCCTTGGTGTTCGGGCCCCGGCCGCGGCCGCCGCCCTGGGCGGGCCGGCCGGTCGTGCCGGTCGTCGGGGCGCCACCGGGCAGCGTCTCCGGGGCCGCGTAGTGGGCGTTCGGCTGGCCGTACGCGCCCTGCTGCGGGACCTGCCCGTACGGCGCCGTGGGGGGCTGCTGGGCGTACTGCCGCTGGCCGACCGTGCGGACCCGGCTGACCGAGTTCGGGTAGCCGTAGCCACCGGACGGCGGCTGGGCCCCGTTGGCCTGGCCATCCGCGTACAGATAGCCGAACGGGTCGTCGTCCTCGGGCGTGCTCGCGCCGCTGTTGCCGGGCGTCATCCCTTGGTACTCCTCAACAGGTGCGGGTCGGGTGCGGTACGTGGTGAGAATGGCGAGCCTACCCGTTCTTCGTGCCCCAAACGGGTGACTCACGCCGCATCAGCCCACTGACCTGCCCGTCATCCGGCACGCCGGTGCTGTTTGGGACGAGATCGTTTCTCTACATACATACGTTCGTCGGCAGACTTCAACACTTCGTCCGCCGTCATGCCGCAGTGCGCCCAGCCGATGCCGAAGCTGGCGCCGACCCGCACGGCGCGGCCCTCGGCGCGGATCGGCTGGATGATCTCGTTGCGCAGCCGCACGGCGAGGTCCTGGGCGTCGGCGCGGCCCAGCCCGTCGGCCAGGATCACGAACTCGTCGCCGCCGAGCCGGGCCACCGTGTCGCCGTCCCGGACGCCGTTGCTGAGCCGCTGGGCCACCTCGATGAGCACCGCGTCGCCCGCGTTGTGTCCGAACCGGTCGTTGATCGACTTGAAGCCGTCCAGGTCGCAGAAGAGCACGGCGAGGCCCTTGGCGCCGTCGTCGTGGTCGCCGTCGGGGGCGACGGTGTGCACGTGGTGGTCGAAGGCGTCGTACGCCTCGGCGGCGGACCGGAAGTCGAAGCCGTGACCGCCGACGTCGTACGCCGGGTGGCCGTAGGCCGCGTCGAGCGACTCCAGCTCGCCGGGGTACGCCGACTGGGGGCGCCGGCAGAGGCGGGCCGAGAGGCGGGCGCGCAGCTCGGCGGAGTTCGGCAGGCCGGTGAGCGAGTCGTGGGAGGCGCGGTGGGCGAGCTGGAGCTCGCGGCGCTTGCGTTCCTCGATGTCCTCGACGTGGGTGAGCAGGAAGCGGGGGCCGTCGGCGGCGTCCGCGACGACGGAGTTGCGCAGGGACACCCACACGTACGTGCCGTCGCGGCGGCCCAGGCGCAGCTCGGCGCGGCCGCCCTCGGCGGAGGTCCGCAGCAGGGTGCCGATGTCCTCGGGGTGGACGAGGTCGGAGAAGGAGTAGCGGCGCATCGCGGAGGCCGGGCGGCCCAGCAGCCGGCACAGGGCGTCGTTGGTGCGCAGGATGCGGCCGTGCTGGTCGCCGCCCATCTCGGCGATGGCCATGCCGGAGGGGGCGTACTCGAAGGCCTGCCTGAAGCTCTCCTCGCTGGCGCGCAGGGCCTGCTGCTCGCGCTCCAGGCGGACAAGGGCGCGCTGCATGTTGGCGCGCAGCCGCGCGTTGCTGATGGCGATGGCGGCCTGGAACGCGTACATCTGCAGCGCCTCACGGCCCCAGGCGCCGGGCCGGCGGCCGTTGCGGGGCCGGTCCACGGAGAGCACGCCGAGCAGCTCGCCGGAGGAACCGCCCGGTCCGCCCGGCGTGTACATCGGGGCGAACAGGCGGTCGGAGGGGTGCCACTCGTCCTCGAAGCGGGGCGCGGGCCCGTCCGTGTACCACTGCGGGACGTCGTCGTCGTCGAGGACCCAGCCCTCGGTGTGGGATATGAAGACCAGGTCGCCCCACTGCTCGCCCATGCCCAGCCGACGCTCCCAGGCCTCGCGGGAGCCGACACGGCCGGCGATCAGCGCCTCGGCGGCGGAGTTCCCCGCGAAGGCGGCGACCACGAGATCGCCGTCGGGGCGTACGAGGTTCACGCACGCCAGCTCGTAGCCGAGGCCGTTCACGACTCCGTCGGCGACGGTCTGCAGTGTGTCCGCAAGGCTTCGGGCGGTGTTCATGTCCGCCATGACCTGGTGCAGTTGTCGCAGGGTCGCCAGCCGGACGTACGGCTCCGACTCGGTCTCCATGCTCGCCCTCCCCCCGCGACCTCGCAGCGAATCAAGGGTTCTCTTCGGCGTATCGTCTGGTGCAGCGTCCCAGCCACTGAATCACAGCGCGAAGCCCACTCGGTACACAGGGTCAACAATTCATGGCGCTTGTGACTCAAGTCACAGCTAAACGTGAACAATTAAGTGGAGTTTCTGCGTTTTCCCTGCGCCTTTACTGAACGCAAAATTTTGCGGGTGCGCGGACATCATGAACGAGTGTTCCGCCGGACCCGCCGAAATCCGTCGGCGAGTACTCCGCCGCAGGTCCTAGGTCCGGCTTCGGGCCAGGGCCCGATGCGGGCGGCGGCAACCGGTGATTAGCGTTTGTTGTGTGCTGAACACATCTGCCGCTCCGTCGTCCCGCGCCGTCACGGCCTCCGCCGCCAAGGCCTCCGCCGAGCTCCCGGCTTCGCTCGAACAGGGGGGACTCCCCTCCGGGCATGCTGAGGGGGTGAGCAACGAGGAGTTCCGCGCCGCCATGTCCCGGCTGGCCGCGGGCGTGGTGCTGGTGACCGCGCAGGAGCCGCCGCTCGACCCGGGCGACCCGCTGGCGCCGGGGGGCGAGGACGTGGGCATGACCGCCACGGCGTTCATGTCGGTGTCCCTGGACCCGCCGCTGGCCCTGGTCAGCCTGCGCGAGGGTTCCCGCATGGACGACCTGCTCGCCGAGCAGCCGTTGTGGGCGGTCTCCGTGCTCTCCGGGAGCCAGCGCCACATCGCCGGCCGCTTCGCCATGAAGGGCCGCATCAGCGACCGGCTCCTGTTCGAGGACATCCCCTACGTCCGCGGCAAGCTCTCCGGCGCCCCGCTGGTGGGCGGCGCCCTGGCCACCCTGGAGCTGCGCACCGAGCAGCGGGTGGCGGCGGGCGACCACACGCTGGTCATCGGGCGGGTCCTGACGGCACACGTCCCGAGCGCCGACGGCGGCCCGCTGACGTACTTCCGGGGGCGGTACCGGCTACTGGGCTGAGCGGGAATTCCGTGGTCCCGCGATGGGGCTGGGTCTCCGACGGACCGGGGAGAGTGCCGAGGGCCGGACGGTGGGCGTGCCGGAGCTCTCCGGCAGCACGGAGTGACAGCGGGTCCCGGTGGTGTCGTCACCGGGTCCTGTCGCGGTGTCGTCACCGGGCCCTGTCGCGGTGTCGTCACCGGGTCCTGTCAGGGGCGGGCGGGAGTTCGACGACAGGGCCTCAGCCCCAGTCGCGGCCCGAGCGTCCGCGTTTCGTGTCCGCCCGCTGTTTCTTCTCGCGCAGGCGCCGCTCGTTGATGCCGCGCGGGATGCGGGTCGGCTTGCGCGGCCTGGGCGGTGGCGCGCTCGCCTCGGCGAGGAGTGCGGCCAGACGTACGGCGGCGGCCTCGCGGTTGCGCCACTGGGAGCGGTGCTCGGAGGCACGGACGCTGACGACGCCGTCGACGAGCCGGCCGGCCAGCCGCTGGAGCGCCCGCTCCTTCCACACCTGTGGAAGCGCCTCGGTCCGCGCCAGGTCGAAACGCAGCTCCACCTGCGAGTCACTGGTGTTGACGTGCTGTCCGCCGGGCCCCGACGAGCGCGAGAAACGCCACATCAGCTCGGCCTCGGGGAGCGAGACGGAGCCGCGGACGACATAGGGACCAGACATGCCGTACATGTTCCCGGCTGTGCCCGGCCCACGTCACCCGGTTTTCACGACGGCCAGGGTTCCAGGGGCACGGGTAAAGAGGGTAAAGAGATGCGGAACCATGGGGACCCCCCTTGGCGTTCCTAGGGGTGGCGGTAGCTTCGTCCGCACACGCAACGAGGGAAGGGACTCCCAACAATGGCTGTAAGCCTGTCCAAGGGCGGCAATGTCTCGCTCACGAAGGAAGCTCCGGGCCTGACCGCCGTCACCGTGGGCCTCGGCTGGGACGTCCGCACCACCACCGGCACGGACTTCGACCTCGACGCCTCCGCGATCGCGGTCAACACGCAGGGCAAGGTCTACTCCGACGCCCACTTCGTCTTCTTCAACAACAAGCAGACCCCGGACAACTCCATCGTCCACACCGGTGACAACCGCACGGGTGAGGGCGCCGGTGACGACGAGGCCATCAACGTCAACCTCGCCGCCCTCCCCGCCGACATCGACAAGGTCGTCTTCCCGGTCTCCATCTACGACGCCGAGAACCGCGGCCAGAACTTCGGCCAGGTCCGCAACGCCTACATCCGCATCGTCAACCAGGCCGGCGGCGCCGAGATCGCCCGCTACGACCTCTCCGAGGACGCGGCCACCGAGACGGCGATGGTCTTCGGCGAGCTGTACCGCAACGGCGCGGAGTGGAAGTTCCGCGCGGTCGGCCAGGGTTACGCCTCGGGCCTGGTCGGCATCGCCCAGGACTTCGGCGTCAACGTCTGACGGACTCCCTCGCGGTCGCCGGGCATCGGGGTTGCCCCGGTGCCCCGGCCGGGCAGGGCCGGGGCCCCGGTCTTTCCCCGGGCGCCGACGGCCCGTCCGCGGTACGTTGCGCCGGTGATCCTCGAAGTCCTCACCGTCGCACCCGACCACGAACTCCCGGGTGAGCTGCTGGTCGAGCTCACCGCGCTCTACGCCTCCCACCGCGAGTTCCACGCCCTCAGCGGCGAGTTCCCCGACCCGGACGACATCCGTCCGGAGCAGGTGGCGGCCGCCCTGGCCGAGGAGCTGGCGAACCCCGACGTGGAGGTGCTGCTCGCCCGCGCAGAGGGGTGGCTCGTCGGCATCGCGATCACACTCGCCCGCCATCCCGACCCCGCCGACCCGGACCCGTGGATCGGCCTGCTGATGGTGGACGCCGGCGCCCAACGGCGTGGGTACGGGCGGCGGTTGGCCACACTGGTCGAGGAGCGCTTCCGCGCGGCCGGACGGACCGCCGTACGCCTCGCCGTCCTGGAGAACAACCCCAGGGCCCTCGCCTTCTGGACCGCCCTCGGCTACCACGTCATCGACCACCGCCCGGACCGCCGGCTCGGCCGCCCCTGCTCGGTGTTGCGCAAGGAGCTGACCACGCCCCGGCCGTCGTGACCCCGCCGCGGCGGACGGACCTCAGGGGTGTGCGGGCTTCCCGTCGCCGTACAGCCAGTCCTTCCAGATGCCGCTGAAGTCCTTGTCCGGCGCCTTCTTCTCCACGTATGCGGTGAAGTCGGCGGTGTCCGCGTTGCCGTGGCGGTGGGTGGCGGCCCAGCCCTGGATGATGTCGTAGAAGGTGTCGTCGCCGACGGTCTGCCGGATCTTCTGCAGGACCATCGCGCCGCGCTGGTAGACGGGGGCGTCGGAGATGTGCGCGGCGCCGCTCGGTCTCGCCGGCGGATACGCCCAGATCGCCTTGTTCTCCTCGTCACTGTCGTAGTAGTCGCCGCGGTAGAGGTGGTCGAAGGTCTGCTGCGCGCTCTCGCCGCCGTTGTCCTCCCACCACAGCCACTCCGCGTAGGTGGCGAAGCCCTCGTTGAGCCACATGTCCCGCCAGCTCCTCGGCGTCACGGAGTCGCCGTACCACTGGTGGGCGAGTTCGTGGACGAGGGTCTCGACGTCCGGGGCGCCGGAGAAGAAGGGACGGTTCTGCGTCTCCAGGGCGTAGTCGGCCGACTTCGGGGGGCCGACTATGGCGCCGGTGGAGGAGAAGGGGAAGGGCCCGAAGTTGTACTCCTCCCATTCCATGATCTGGGGCAGCTTCGCGAGCACCTCGCGGCTCGCCTCCGCCTGGCCGGTGGCGACGGCGACGTAGACCGGCAGGCCGTTCTTCGTTGTCGAGCGGGTGATGTCGTAGTGACCGATGGCGAGGGTGGCGACATAGCTGGCCATCGGTTCGGCGGTGCGCCAGCGGAAGGTCGTGCGGCCGCCGCTGCTGGTCCGGCTCTTCAACTCGCCGTTGGAGACGGCCTGCAGACCGTCGGGCACGGTGACGGAGACGTCGTAGGTGGCCTTGTCGGAGGGATGGTCGTTGCCGGGGAACCACGCCATCGAGCCCGTCGGCTCGCCGAGCGCCACCCCACCGTCGGCGGTGGGCAGCCAGCCCTCCTCGGAGCCGTCGGGGTCGGTGATCGTCACCGGGGTGCCGGAGTAGCGCACCGTCGCGCTGAACGTCCCGCCCTTCCTCAGCTCCTCGTGCGGGCGGACGGTGAGTTCCTGGCCGGCCCGGTTGAAGTGGGCGTCCCGGCCCTCGACGGTGACGCCGGTGACGTCCATCCCCTGCAGATCCAGGTTGAAGGCGGTCAGGTTCTTCGTGGCGCGAGCGGTGATCACCGCGGTGCCGGTGAGGCGGTGGCCGTCCGGGGCGTAGGCGAGGGTCAGGTCGTAGTGGGCCACGTCGTATCCCCCGTTGCCCGCCTTGGGGAAGTACGGGTCCCGCACGCCCCAGCCGCCCGGGGTGCCGTGCACACCGCCGCCGCAGGCCGTCAGGGTGAGCGCGAGCAGCATGGAGAGCGCGGCCGCGGGGCGGCCGGCGGGTGCGGATCGGGACACAGGAGCGATCCTATGCGGCGGCCGTGACACCATCGCCTACGTGCTCGACATCGGCTACGCCCTCTCCAACCGCTTCCCCGACCCCCCGCAGACGGACTACCGGCGTGCGGACGTGCACGCGCTGCGGCACGACCTGTTCTGCGGTGACGTGTATCTGGCCGACACCGCGGCGGACCGGGAGCTGGCCACGGCCTGGGGGTGGGTGCCGGTGCTCGACTTCGCGTGGGCGCTGTGCGACATCGTGGAGCGGCTGGACAGGGACCCGGCCGGTTCGCGCGCCTCGCGCCCGCAACGGGCGGAGCTGGACTTCACCGAGTCGACCGACCGCATGCTCTTCGAGCGGCGGTTCGGCTGGGTGGACATCGAGTCCGACTGGATGCCGGCCGAGGAAGCGCCGCTGACCTTTCCCCACGCCACGCTGCGCCGGGAGGCGCGGGACTTTCTGCACGACCTGATCGCCGACCTGTGCGACATGCACGAGGACCTCGCGGAGAATCCGGCGATCTGGACCCTCCAGGCCCGCTTTCCCCGGGTGCCGTGAGCGGGGCGCACGGCCTGTACGATCATCCCCCGTGCCCGAAACGATCTCCCGCCACCAGCGTTCCGCGCTTGGCCACTTGGCGCCCGGTGAGCAGCTTCAGACGTACGCCGTGGTCGTCCCCGCCAAGGGTGCCAAGGGCGTCAAGGTGAGCATCCACGGGCACGGGCGGTTCGGCGGGGAGCTCGGTGACCAGCTGGTGCGGAGCGTCGGCGCGCAGTCCGGCGGGGCCGGCAGCATCGCGTCCGGCCTGCCGGCCACCTCCGGAGCCCTGCTGATGCGGGTCACCGACCAGCGCGTCGGCCTGGTGCACCCGCTGGACGGCACGCCGGTGTGGGAGGTGCCCCGGGCCTGGGTGGCCCGGGTCGATCGGCGGCCCCGCCTCCAGCTGATGGCCCGCTTCCGGCTCCACTACGCCGACGGCTCCTGGCTCGCCTTCCTCACCATGCGGCGCCGGACCATCGAGGACTTCCGCTCCTGGATCGGCTGAGCTCCCGGCGCGCGGCCGTCAGCCCTCCACTCTGATCCCCAGCCCAGCCGCCAGCACCGGTGCCAGGTCCAGCAGCTGGGCGGGGCTGATCACCGCCCCCGCCAGCCGGTCCACACCGCGGGCGATCTCCAGCGACGCGGCCCCCCGCAGGTCCACGTCGGTGAACGTCGCCGCGGTGAAGTCGGCGGCCTTCAGCGCGCAGTCCACGAACTCGACCCGCTCCAGCCGGGCACCCCCGAAGTCCGGCTCGACCAGGACGCAGCCCTCGAACACGACGTCCCTGAGCCTCGCCCTGCGCAGGTTCAGACAGTCGATCTTGCCGCCCCGGATCCACACCCGCTCCAGGACCGCTCCGTGCAGCTGCACCCCGCCGAGGCGGGCGTCGACCAGCTCGACGTCGCGCAGGGTCGACTCGGCGAGGTCGGTGCCGACCCCCCGTATGCCGGTGAGGACCGAGTCGAGCAGCCGGGCGTGGTGCAGGGACGTCTCCTGCAGGGCGCAGCCGGTCAGCGCGCAGTCCAGGAAGCGCGCGCCGGCGCCGTTGTGCCCGGCGAAGTCCGCGTCCCGGAACTCCAGCCCGTCGTAGTCGCCGTCCGGCGCCAACTCCCCGCCGCCGTACGTCTGCAGCGGCGGCAGCCGCACCTCCGGCCGCCGCGCCGGCCTCACCCCGGTCCCGTCGGCACCGCTCCCGCTCGCACCGGTCCTGCCAGTTGCTCTCCTCACCATGCCCCCATGCTGCACCCGACCACTGACAACGCCGCCGACCGCGCCCAGCGCCGCCCCGCCCCGCCGCGGCCAGCGCGTCACCCCGGGACGGCGCTGCGCGCGGGCCACCGCGGGACCCTGCCCCGGCAGGTGCCGGAGCCATGACCAGGCATAGGACGGACAGGGATGCGGTACCTCCCGATTCATGGTCTTCTGGCCAGGTGACTGTCACCCGAACAGGTGAGGCGACGTCCGAGCGCACCGGCCGTCGCCGCTGGTGGGGCCTGGTGGTGATCGCGCTGGCACAGCTGATGGTCGTCCTCGACGCCACCATCGTGAACATCGCCCTCCCCTCCGCACAGCGCGACCTGCACATGTCCGACGGCAACCGTCAGTGGGTCATCACCGCCTACACCCTCGCCTTCGGCGGACTGCTCCTGCTGGGCGGGCGGATCGCCGATCTGGTGGGCCGCAAGCGCACGTTCGTCATCGGGCTCGTCGGCTTCGCCGGTGCCTCGGCCCTCGGCGGCGCGGCCATGTCCTCCGGCATGCTCTTCGGCGCCCGTGCGCTGCAGGGCGCCTTCGCCGCCGTGCTCGCCCCGTCGGCGCTCAGCCTGCTCACCACGACGTTCACCGACCCCAGGGAGCGTGGAAAGGCGTTCGGGATCTACGGCGCCCTCGCGGGCAGCGGATCGGCGATCGGCTTCATCGTCGGCGGGCTGCTGACCGAGTACCTGAACTGGCGCTGGTGCCTGTACGTCAACGTCCCCATCGCCGTCGTCGCGGTGCTCGGCGCCCTCGCCCTGCTGCCCGACAGCCCCCGCCGCGCGGGCGCCCGGCTGGACGTCCCGGGCGTGCTGCTGGGCTGCGGCGGTCTGGTCGCGATCGTCTACGGGTTCAGCGAGGCCGAGCCGCGCGGCTGGACGGACCCGCTGGTGCTGACCCTGTTCGCGGGCGGCGTGGTCCTGCTGGCGGGGTTCGTGTGGCGGCAGACCCGGGCGCCGGTGCCGCTGCTGCCCCTGCACATCATCAGGGACCGCAACCGGGCGGGCTGCTTCCTGACCATGCTGCTGGCCGTGATCGGCATGTTCGGGCTGTTCCTCTTCCTGACCTACTACCTGCAGGGCATCCTCGGCTACTCGCCGCTGCGGACCGGTCTGGCCTTCCTGCCGCTGACCGCCGCGATCATCGTCGGCTCCACGCAGATCTCGGCCCGCCTGCTGCAGCGCGTGGCACCGCGGATGCTGATGGTCCCCGGCATGGTCCTGGCCGCGAGCGGCCTGGTGATCCTCACGCACATCACCGTCGCCTCGGAGTACACCACCGAGATCCTGCCCGCGCTGCTGCTGATGGGCCTGGGCATGGGCCTGACCTTCATGCCGGTGTTCGCCACCGCCACCGCGGGCGTGGCCCCGCAGGACTCGGGCGTCACCTCCGCGACCGTGAACACCTCGCAGCAGGTCGGCGGTTCGATCGGCACCGCCCTGCTCAACACGATCGCCACCACCAGCAGCGCCGCCTACATCACCGCCCATCTGAGCGGTCCGGCGGACCGGGCCCGGGTGGTTCCGGAGGGCGTCGTCCACGGGTACACGGTGGCCATCTGGTGGGCCGCCGGCGTCATGCTGCTGGCCGGGCTGGTCGCGGGCCTGATGGTGACGGCGGGGCCTCCCGGGCGCGGGGCGGCGGACGCGGTGCTGCCGGAGCCGGTGGCCTGAGAAGCCCGCGAAGGGGTGGGGAGGGGTCCCGTACGGGGCCCCTCCCCGTGGAGGTCAGCGCAGGCGCCGGGGGTCGATCGCCCAGATGCCGCGCCCGTGCGTGGCCGCGTAGAGCAGGCCGTCGGGGCCGGTCCTCAGCTGCATGACCGCCGTGGTGGGCAGGTTGTCGCCCGCCACCTTCCAGCCCGCCGACTTCGGGGTCCGGACGAGGACGCCGAGGTCGGTCCCGAGCACGATCGTCCCGCCCTTCAGCAGGGCCACCGAGTTCGCCGGAACGTCCGGCAGGTTCCCGGAGACGTCCTTCCAGGTCACCCCGCCGTCCCGGGTCTCGAACAGGTGGCCCACACCGGCGCCCGGACCCTCGGTCCACTTGCGGGAGAACCCGTTGACCGCGAGCAGGACGTGGTTGGCGTCGGCCGGGTCGATCGCGAGCCCGGACAGGTACCGGTTGGGGACGGTGCCGTCGACCGGCAGGGTCAGCTGATGCCAGCCGGTGCCGTCGGCGTTGCCCACCGCGATGCCGCGGGTGAAGCCCTGGTTGTTGCAGGGCCCGCACCAGGCCGCGTACACCTTGCCGCCGGAGGCGGCGACCGCCGTGGCGGTGTTGCCCGCCCCCAGGTCGTAGGCGCCGGACCATTCGCTGCCGCTGCGGATCGCCCAGCCCTTGGTGTTGATCCACACGTGCCGGCCGCCGGCGACCCAGGTGTTCTTGTCCTTGATGTCGGCGTTCAGCGGGGCGATGAAGCGGGCCTCGCTGGTGGCGCTGTCGGGCGGTGCGACGGAGTACGTGGTCGCCTTGGACGGGTCGGTGGTCCAGCTGCCGTCGTTGACCGCGCAGTTCTGCGTCACCGACACCGCGAGGTAGACGTACTCCTGGGCGGTGTTGCAGCCGGCCGCCGGGTCGGTGATCGTGTCGCCGCCGTCGCCGCCGAAGTCGGAGCCCATCACACGGTCTCCCGGGCGCAGGACCGACTGGCCGTTGTCCTGCAGGCCGCCGGTGACGGCGACCCCGCGGCCGTCGGTGCCGACGCCCACCGAGTAGTACTGCAGGGCGTCCATGGTGCCGTCGTTGAGGGACGTCCAGTCGGTGGCGTGGCCCTCGGCGTTGGCGCTGCCGTTCAGCGGGCGCCGGTAGGCTCCGCCGTCGTCGCCCACGACGACGTACGGCTTGCCGTGGTCGCTGCCGATCGTCACCGCGTGCTGGTCGGCGTGCACGGTGGCCGGGCAGTCGCCGGACTGCTTGGCCGGGTCGATGGACCAGCACTTGAAGCCGAAGTTCCAGTACGGTCCCGGGACCGTCCAGGACGTGCCGCCGTCCTTGGTTTCGAAGACCTCCTCCAGACCGGCGTACACGTGGTCGGGGTTCTTCGGGTCCACGGCGAGGAACTGGTTGTACCAGGCCTGGATGCCGGGCTGGTACCCGGCGCCGGTGAGCGCCGAACCGGAGTCGCGCAGCTGCTTGTAGTCGGCGATCCTCGTCCACGGGCCCGTGGGCGAGCCCGACTTGGAGACGAAGATGCCCTCCAGGCCGCTGTCGGGGTTCTCGGCCGTCTGCTGCGGCGACTGGTCGATGGCGTAGTAGCGGGAGCCGTCGGCGCTGCGCGCGAAGGTGACGTTGCCGACGTCCTCGCTGTTTGCCGGCAGGTCGCCGAGCCCGGTCAGCCGCTGCCAGCCGTCCTTGCCCTTGGTGTAGAAGCCGTTGTACGTGTCACCGCCGCGCCAGCCGACCGCGAGCACCACGTGGTCCGGGTTCTTCGGGTCCACGGCGATGTCGTTGGCGATGTTCTTGTAGGCGGCGTTCGGATCGGCGGCCTTCGAACCGCCCGGCAGATAGTCCGGGTTGGGCGCGAACTCCAGCCTCCAGGCACCCTTCAGGGTCTTGGTGGAGTGGCTCCACACGCCCCGCGTGGTCGCCGCCCACACCTTGTCGCCGGCGAACCGCAGCGCGTGGATCGAGGTCGACTCCAGCTCGTCGCCGCCGACCCGGTCGCGTCGGCTGAAGCTGCCGTGCCGCGGGTCGTCGAGGACGTAGACGCCGGTGCCGAGGAAAGAGGTGGCGCTGGTGTTCGCCTCACCGGTCGCGTACCAGAGCCGTCCGCGGCCGTCCAGCTGCAGGTCTCCGGTGGACAGGGCGGGCAGCCCGTCGGAGATCTCGGTCCAGTGGCCGCCGCCGGTCCGCGACCGGAAGACACCGCCGTTGGCCGAACCGGCGTACACATAGCCGCGGTTGTCGGCGGCGAGTCCGGTCACCCGGCCGGTGACCCGGCCCGAGCCGCCGCTGGAGTTGGAGTTGACGTCCCGGTAGCGGGGGTCGTCGGAGTCGTAGGGCAGCCGGGTCACGTCCTGCCAACTGCCCTTGGTGTGCGGCAGGTTCCGCAGCGCGTCGTAGGCGGCCCCGTACGCGCCCGGCGCGACGATGCCGGGCGAGGTGCGGGCCTCGGCGTACTGGTCGGCCTGTTCGGCGATCCCCTCACCCTCGTTGCCGCCGTCGTCGTCCCCGTCCTTCGCGAAGGCGGAGCGGCCCTGGTGCTGCTCGTTCAGCCGGGCCTGGTGGCGCAGCGCGCGGACCCCGAAGGGGTCGCCGCCGCCACGCCCCGCGGCCTGGGCCTGCGTGATGGTCAGTCCCAGTGCCGCGGTGGTGATGAGTACTGCCGCTGTTCGTCTTCTGTGCCGGCTTGTGGCCGCCATGAAGTGCCCTCCCCTAAAGAGCCGTGGCGTACATGACAGACGTCGGCACACAGCTTCAATGGGAAGGGAGTTGCGGGAGGTGTCTCGTACTGCAATCAGAGGGTAAAGATTCAGCCGTGGCGCGAAGCCACGTCAATGACGCCCGGCCACCCGGTCGGCCATCCGGGCCAGACGCGACGACTGGGCGCTGTGGGTCAGCAGTTCACGCCGGTCCGCCGTGCGGTAGGTGGCGTACATGCCCTGCACGCCCAGCCAGCGCAACGGCTCCGGCTCCCACTTGCGGACCTTGTGGCCGACCCAGGGCAGGTCGGTGAGCTCGGTCCGGCCCCCCTGCCCGGAGTCCTGCCGGACGAGGTCCCTGAGGGTGCGGGCGGCGAGGTTGGTGGTGGCCACGCCGGAGCCGACGTAGCCGCCCGCCCAGCCCAGTCCCGTCGAGCGGTCCAGGGTGACGGTGGCGCACCAGTCGCGCGGCACGCCGAGCACGCCCGACCAGGCGTGCTCGACGCGCACCCCGGCCAGCGCGGGGAAGAACCGGATCAGGATGTCGCGCAGGGCCTCGATCGTCGCCTCCTGCGTGCGGCCGTCGTTGTCGGTGCGCGAGCCGAAGCGGTACGGCACCCCGCGGCCGCCCAGCGCGATCCGGCCGTCGGCGGTGCGCTGGGCGTACATGTAGGCGTGCGCCATGTCGCCGAGGGTCTCCCGGCCGGCCCAGCCGACCGCCTCCCACTGCTCGTCGGTCAGCGGCTCGGTCGCGATCATCGAGGAGTTCATGGGCAGCCAGGTGCGCCGCTGGCCCTTGAGCGAGGCGGTGAAGCCCTCCGTGCAGCGCAGGACGTACGGCGCCCGTACGGTTCCGTACGGGGTGACCGCGTGCTTCGGGCGGATCTCCGTGACCGGCGTCGACTCGTGGATGGTGACCCCGAGGGCCTCCACCACCGCCGCGAGGCCCTTGACGAGCTTGGCCGGGTTCAGCCGGGCCCCGTGCGGGGTCCAGGCCGAGCCGACGGCGTCGGCCACCCGGACGCGCTCGGCGGTCTGCCGGGCGCCGTACAGCTCGCGGTCCTTCTCGCCGTACGACAGCTCGTGCTCGTGGAAGGCCTTCAGGCGGGCCAACTGGGCGGGAGTGCGGGCTACTTCCAGCACGCCGCCCTTGTGCACGTCGGCCTCGACGCCCTCCTCGGCGGCGACCCGGATCACCTCGTCGACGGTGTCGTTCATGGCGCGCTGGAGACGTACGGCGGCCTCGTGGCCGTGCAGCTTCGCGTACCGGTCGCGGCCGGCGATCCCGTTGTACAGCCAGCCCCCGTTGCGGCCCGAGGCGCCGTAGCCGCAGAACTTCTGCTCCAGGAGGGTGATCCGCAGGAAGGGAGCCGCCTTCTTCAGGTAGTACGCGGTCCACAGTCCGGTGTACCCACCGCCGACGATCACGACGTCGGCCGTGGCGTCACCGGTGAGCGGCTCCCGCACCGAGGGGAGACCGTCGTGCGCGAACCAGAAGGAGACGCCGCCGTTGACGGCACTGCTTGCCGAGCTGCTCATGGCCGGACGTTAACGCCTCGCGGCGGCCAGTGTCTCCTTCGGATTCCATGCTTTTCCCCGCCCTCTGACCAGCGGATAGCAGCCGAGACCGATCAGAACGGCGGTGAAATGCCCGAGATCGGTGAAGGTGCGCCCGGCCACCAGCGGCACCCCGTAGAAGACGAGCACGGCAGCGGCGTAGGCATACCGCCAGGGAGGGGCGATCCGGTAGGTCAGCACCCCGACCACCCCCGCCAGCGCGTAACTCACGCCCACGTCCAGGGTGTTGACGGCGGACTCCGGCGCCACGCCCCGCCGGATCGCCCACAGCAGGGCGCCCTCGCTGATCAGGGTCGCCAGCAGGTGCGCGGCCACGCACACCAGCAACCAGCGCAGGGTGCCCAGCCAGCGCTCGGCCTGCGCGTGGAAGACCGTGTACAGGACCACGTACGGCAGCCAGTGGCCGCTCTCGATCCACATCGCACTGGCGACCAGCACCCGTACGGGGTTGTTGGACAGCTCGTGGATGTTCGTCGAGCGCTGCCGCAGGAACTGGTGCTCGATATGGGGGGTCATGCGGTGCAGGGCGACGGTGCTGACGAACAGGACCAGCAGCCAGACGTACGTGCCCGGGGCGCTGCGGACGTATGCCGCCACCAGGTCCAGCCCCCGCCGAAATCGCATGCCCCAGCTCACACCCGCAAGTATGGGCGCGAAGGCGACCGAGGTGCCCGGCGCGCCGGCCCGGCAGCCATCACGACCCCGCTCGATCGGCCGCCTCCCGTCCCATGACACGCCGCCGGATGGCCCATCCGGCGTTCCAACGACTCATCAGGTCATAGCGTGCAGTATATGACAAAACGCCACATCTCCCTGCTCCTTTGCACCGCGGCGCTCGTCGGCTCGGGGGTCGGCGCCGCCTGGCCGACCTCCCTGCCGAAGACCTATCTGGTGCACCAGGGAGAGTCGATCCAGAAGGCGGTGGACTCCGCCAAGTCGGGTGACACGGTGCTGCTGTTCCCCGGCGTCTACCACGAGAGCGTCAAGGTGACGACGCCCGGGCTGACCCTGCGCGGCATGGGCCACGCCACCGTCCTGGCACCGCCCGCCGGCAAGGCCACGGGCGACTGCGGCGAGCGCGGCAACGGCATCTGCGTGGCGGGGACCAAGACCAAGCGGCTCAAGGACGTCACCGTCTCCGACCTGACCCTGACCGGCTTCCCCCGCGCGGGGCTGATCGCGGTGGGGACCGACGGGCTGACCGTGCAGCACGTGACCGCCGCGAACAACGGGCTGTGGGGCATCGCCGAGGAGCGCTCCGTGCGCAGCGTGATCCGGCAGAACACCGCCCAGGACAACGGCGACGCGGGCGTCTTCCTCGCCAACACCATCACGGCCGAGCAGGGCGCCACCGAGACCCAGGGCACGCTGATCTCCCACAACCGGCTGGAGGGCAACCGGATCGGCGTCACCGTCCGCCGCCTGCGCGACCTCACCGTCGCCGAGAACAACGTCAGCGGCAACTGCGCGGGCGTGTTCGTCGTCGGCGACGAGAACAAGCCGAAGGCCGGCAACCTCACCGTGCGCGGCAACTGGGTCGTGGAGAACAACAAGTACTGCCCGAAGACCGCCCGGCTGCCCTACCTGCAGGGCTCCGGCATCGTCCTGACCGGCGCCGAGGACACCCGGGTGACCGGCAACGCCGTCGTCGGCAACACGGGCAAGTCCCCGCTGTCGGGCGGCGTCGTGCTGTTCAAGAGCTTCGTGGGCGTCACCAGCGACCGGAACCGGATCAGCGACAACACGCTGGACTCGAACACGCCGGCGGACATCGTCAACCAGGAGTCCGCCAAGCGGAACAACACCTTCGAGCACAACGTCTGCTGGGCCTCCAAGCCCGCCGGACTGTGCTGAGGCCGCACCCACCCGTGGACCCGACCAAGCCCTAGGAAAGGGAGGCGGCACATGACGACCGCACCATCCCCCAAGCGCTCGGCCCCGCTCGAGCAGGGGGCGCCCCCCGCCCCACCGCCGTCCATGCGGCTCAGGGAGCTCGCGTTCGGGGCGGCCTGTGCCGGCGCCCTCCGGGCGGCCGCCCGGCTGGGTGTCGCCGACGCGCTGGGGGACGGCCCCATGGCCGTGGAGGACCTCGCGGCCGCTTTGAAGACCGAGCCCAAGCCGCTGCGCCGGCTGCTGCGCGCGCTCTCCTGCTACGGCGTCTTCGCCGAGCGGCCGGACGGGGCGTTCACGCACACCGACATGTCCCGGCTGCTGCGCGAGGACGACCCCAACAGCCTGCGCTACATCACCCTGTGGTGCACCGAGGCGTGGACCTGGGACGCCTGGCCGAAGCTGGACGAGGCGGTGCGCACCGGCCGCAACGTCGTGCAGGACCTGTACGGCAAGGAGTTCTTCGTCTACCTCAACGAGGACGCCCCGGAGTCGGCCGACGTCTTCAACCGGGCCATGACGACCTCCAGCCGGCAGTCCGCGCAGGACGTCGCCGAGCTGCTGGACCTGTCGGGGGCCAAGTCGGTGGCCGACATCGGCGGCGGGCAGGGGCACGTGGTGGCCGGACTGCTGGAGAAGTACCCCGCCATGCACGGCACCCTGCTCGACCTGCCGCGGGTGGTGGAGAACGCCGACCCACGGCTGCGCGCGGGAGGCCCACTCGCGGACCGGGTGCGCATCGTGCCCGGCGACTGCCGTGAGGCCATCCCGGTGAAGGCCGACGTCTACATCATCAAGAACATCCTGGAGTGGGACGACGACTCCACCGCCCGGTGCCTGCGCAACGTCATCCAGGCGGGCGGGCCCAAGGCGCGGGTCGTGGTCATCGAGAACCTCGTCGACGACACGCCGTCGATGCGGTTCAGCACCGCCATGGACCTGCTGCTGCTGCTGAACGTCGGCGGAGCCAAGCACACCACCGACAGCATGGTCGGCCGGCTGAAGGCGGCGGGCCTGGTCATCGACGACATCAGCCCGGTCAACCCCTACCTGCACGCGTTCGACTGCACCGTTCCCGCCTGACCGGTGCACTGTCCCCGCCTGGCCGGCGGGACCTTCCCGGACCACCGGCCGCCGGGCCCGCGACACTGCGGGCCCGGCGGCCGGTGGCCGTCTGTGTGGCCAGACGGCGGGGTCGGACGGCGGGATCGGACGGCGGGGTCAGGCCGCCCGGTCGCGCTCCCAGAGGTAGAAGCGGGTGGCCATCGCGTCCTTCGGTGAACGCCAGGTCTCCGGGTCGTAGGCGCTGACGAACGCCGACAGCCGCTCGCTGATGTCCCGGAACTCCGGGTGCCCGGTCACCTTGGCGATGGCCGGACCGGGGTCCCGTTCGGCCTCCACCAGGTGCATGTACACATCGCCGAACTGGAAGAGGCTGCGCCGGGTGACGCCGACCAGGTGCGGCAGCTCCCCCCGGTCGGACTCCTCGAAGATCCTGGCGATGTCCGGGGCCGAGCCCGGGGCCATCCGCGCGACGATCAGTGCTTGGTGCACGGTCCTGTCCTCCGTCCGGCTCAGTCGCGGGTCAGGGCCGGCTCGGCCCGGTGACCTGCGGCGGCCTTCTCGATCTTGTCGCGGATCAGGGCCAGCTGGACCTTGGAGTTCTTGTTGATGTTGTCGGTCATCCAGTCGTCGTCGACCGGCGCGTCCGGCTTCATCGCGAAGTCCTGGGTCCAGATCATCCGGGTCCCGGCCGGGACCTCCTCGTACCGCCAGTGGATGTTCATGTGGGCGAACGGTCCCGTCTCGACCCGCCGGGCCCGGACGGTCAGCGTGCCGCGGTCGGGCTCGCGCTCGGAGACCCAGCTCCAGACGGTGCCGTTCTCGTCCGGGTGCATGGTCAGCCGGAAGGTGCACTTGTTCCCTTCCTGGGACAGGATCTCGGCGGAGGCGTACTCGCTGAAGAGCTGCGGCCAGCGCTCCACGTCGTTGGTCATGTCCCACACCAGGTCCACCGGTGCGGCGATGGTGATCTCGTTCTCGGTGTGTCCGGCCATGTCAGGCTGCTTCTTCCATGAGAGTGCTGTTGACGAGGTCGAGGAACTGCCGGGGGGTCTTGCAGTGCTCCGCGTCGGGAGGCATCGGCGTGCCGTGCCGGTTCTCCAGTTCGCCCACGACACCGAGCAGCCCGAGCGAGTCGATGCCGAGCTCCTCGAAGCCGATGTCGGGCCGGTCCGCCAGCTCCTGCGGGCTGACGGTGATACCAGCGGCCCTCTTCATGAGTTCGGCCAGTTCTTCCACGGTGATTCGGTCACTCATGCGTTTCTCTCCTTGTTGCTCCCGATTGCTCCCAATTGCTCTGCATGGCTCCCGTTGTTGCTCCCGACAGCTCCCGGCGGCCTCGCCACGAGGCGTCGGTGCTGGATCCGTTCGCCTACGGGGCGCCACAGCCGGCGCCGTGCCGCAGCACCAGCGCCGAGTTCGAGCCCATGAGCCCCCGGCTGAGGACCAGCGCGGTGCGCACCTGGGCGGGGCGGGCGCGGACGGTCACCAGGTCGAGGTCATGGCAGACGTCGAAGACGTTGGGGGTCGGCGGGATCAGACCGTGTTCCATGGCCAGGACCGCCGCCGCCGTGTCCAGCACGGGCGCGGCGCAGTAGCCGCGGCCGGTGCCGGTCTTCGGCGCGGTGACCGGCACACGCCGGCCGTGCGCGCCGAGCGCGTCGACGACGGCAAGAGCCTCGGCGCGGTCCGCCTCCGGGATGCCGAGGGCGTCGGCGAAAACGACGTCGACCTCGCCGGGGGCACAGTGCGCCTCGTCCAGGGCACCGCGGATCGCCTGGGCCAGCCCCTCCCGGGACAGCTCCCAGCGGGAGGGGCCGGTGAAGGTCGCCGCGTGCCCGGCGATCTCCGCCCGCACGGGCACGCCCCGCTCCCGCGCCACGCCCGCCTCCTCCACGACGAGCATGGCGCCGCCCTCGGCGGGCACGAACCCGCAGGCGTCGTCGGTGAACGGGCGGTAGGCGCGTGCCGGGTCGTCGACCCGGCTCAGCTCCTGGTAACCGAGCTGGCAGACCATCGAGTACGGGGCCAGTGGCGCCTCGGTCGAACCGGCCACGATCACGTCGGTGCCGCGCCGCACGGCCCGCGCCGCGTGGGCCAGCGCGTCCAGACCGCCCGCCTCGTCGGCGGCGACCACCGAACAGGGCCCCTTGAACCCGCGCCGGATGGAGATCTGGCCGGTGCTGGCCGCGTAGAACCAGGCGATGGACTGCCAGGGGCCGACGTAGCGGCTGCCCTTGCCCCACAGCTTCTGCAGCTCCCGCTGGCCGAACTCACCGCCGCCGGAACCGGCCGCGGTGACCACACCAGCGGAGAACGGCGAGTCGCCGACGCCGTCCTGGCCGAGCCGGGCGTCCTCGAGGGCGCGGTCGGCCGCGGCCATCGCGAAGTGCGTGAACCGGTCGGTCTGGACGAGGTAACGCTCCTCGATCGCCGCCGAGGGCTCGAAGGCGCGGACCTCGCCGGCCACCTTCAACGGCAGGTGTTCACAGCCCTCGCGGGTGACGCCGTCGAGAACGCTGATGCCCTCCTGGGTCGCCTTCCAGAAGGTCTCGGTGCTCGTTCCGTTGGGCGCGACCACACCGATTCCGGTGACGGCCGCCCGCCGTTCATGGGGTGCACTCATCGTGTCCTCTCCCTACGGCCGGGTCAGGATGACCGCGGACTGGAAGCCGCCGAACCCGCTGCCCACGGAGAGCACGCTGGTCAGCTTCCGCTCGCGGGCGGTGCGCGGGACGTAGTCCAGGTCGCACTCGGGGTCGGGCGTCTCGTAGTTCGCGGTCGGGGGTATGACCTGGTGGGCCAGCGCCAGCACGCAGGCCACCACCTCGATGGCCCCGATCGCCCCGAGGGAGTGCCCCACCATGGACTTGATGGAGCTCATCGGCGTGTCGTAGGCGTGGTGGCCCAGGGCCCGCTTCACGGCGGCCGTCTCGTGACGGTCGTTCTGGCGGGTGCCCGAGCCGTGCGCGTTGACGTAGTCGATCGCGGAGCCGTCGAGGCGGGCGTGGTCCAGGGCGGCCTCGATGGCCCGCGCCATCTCCACGCCCTCACTGGTCAGGCCGGTCATGTGGTAGGCGTTGCCGAAGGTGGCGTAGCCGCTGAGCTCGCAGTACACGTGGGCCCCGCGGGCCCGGGCGTGCTCCAGCTCCTCCAGGACGAGCACCGCTCCGCCCTCGCCCATGACGAACCCGTCACGGTTGTTGTCGAAGGGGCGTGAGGCGTGCGCGGGGTCGTCGTTGTTCGGGGACGTGGCCTTGATCGCGTCGAAGCACGCCATGGTGATCGGTGAGATCGGCGAGTCCGACGCCCCCGCTATGCAGATGTCGGCCCGCCCCTCCTCGACGGTGTGCAGGGCGTACCCGACCGCGTCGAGCCCGGAGGTGCAACCGGTGGAGACGGTCTGCACCGGACCACACGCCCCGAAGCGCTCGGCCACCGTCGAAGCGAGGGTGCTGGGCGAGAACGCGCGGTGCAGATGCGGCTGCGCCTCGCGGTGGTCCACGTCCCAGCGGTCGCCGCGGTGGCTGACCAGGACGTAGTCGTTCTCCAGGCGGGTGGTGCCGCCGACCGCGGTGCCCAGCGAGACCCCCACCCGCCAGGGGTTCTCCGCGGCGAGGTCGAGGCCCGAGTCCCGTACCGCCTCCTGCCCGGCGACCAGGCCGAACTGGATGTAGCGGTCGCAGCGCGCGACCTGGTCCGGGTCCAGTCCGTGCGCCGCCGGGTCGAAGTCGCACTCGGCGGCTATCCGGGAACGCAGACCGGACGGGTCGAAGAAGGTGATGCCCCGCGTCGCGGTGCGCCCTTCCGCCAGCAGCCCCCAGAACGCCGGGGCACCGATGCCGCCCGGCGCCACCACACCTATGCCGGTGACCGCCACACGCCTGGTCATGACCGCACCTCTGCGGCCTCGGCCTCCCCCACGGCGGCGACCGGGACGGACTCGGTGCCCTCCGTGTCGACATGGCCGAGCTGCGGGCGGGGCGCCAGCGGGCCCAGGTGGAAGACGATGCGGGCCTCCACCTTGCCGACGTTGCGGAAGCGGTGGCGCATGTAGGCGGGGATCATCAGGCCCTGCTCGGGCCGCAGCTCGTGCGGGTCGCCGTCCAGGTCCACCTCGAGGTCGCCGCAGACCACGTACACGAACTCCTCGGAGTACGGGTGGTAGTGCTCGCCGATGCGGTCGCCGGGCTGGATGATGGCCACGCCCATGAAGCCGCTGGTGGAGCCGACCGTGGCGGGGGTGAGCATGGCGCGCAGATCGCCTCCGCGCTTGACGTTGGGCTCGACCTCGCTGAGATCCACGATTCTGGGTCGGGGTTTGATCACGTCAGTTCCTCCGTTGCTGTGGTGCGTCGACAGGGGACGCGGCCGCGGCGGCCCGCGCGCCGGCCGTCAGGCGTCCGGCGCGGACCGGCGGTCGGTGATGAGGTCCATGCGGGCCAGCGCGACCAGGTGCGCCAGCGCGCCCTTCGGCTCCTCGGCGTGCGCACCGTCGGCGGAGTCCTCCAGGAGGGTCGTCAGCTCGGCCGCCTGCGCGGGGTCCGTCAGACCCAGGCCCATGGCCGGGTCGGCGTCCAGGCCGCCGCGGACGTCGATCAGCCGCACCACGACGTCGTCGCGCTCGTAGACCGTGCTGCGCAGCACCGGGCTGCGCGGGTCGTCCGCGGCCCGCTCGTCCTGCTGGGCGAGCAGCTGCGCCAGTTTCATGCCCATGCCGGGCCGCGCCGGGTAGTACAGGGCGTGCCGCTCGGCCTGCGTGACGTCCTGAGCGGCCGTCACGTGGTGCACGGCGGGCAGCGCCGCCCGGGTGAAGAACACCCGTGCGGATTCCTGGTCGTTGAGGTCCCGGTGCTGCTCCAGGTAGGGGTTGATGGCCTCCTCCACGGCCCGCACCTCGGGCTGCCGGGCGACGTGCCGCAGCGCCGCGAGCAGGTCGCCGCGGACCTCGATGGCCCGTACGACCCGGTTGCCGTGCATGAACAGGGAGGTGCGGCACAGCCGGGTGGTGTCGTCGACCCGTGCCTCGGGCGACTTGTAGTTCGCGAGGATCTCCGCGACCTTCTGCTCACTGCCCGGCTTCACGGTGAAGGTCAGCGCATGGCGGATCACGCCGTCGCCGATCCGCGGGGACGCCTGCAGCCGGCGCCCGTCCGTGGCACCGGCCGCCCCGCCGCCGGTCTCGCGGACGATGTGGAAGCGCAGCGACCGGGTGTCCCGGATGCAGCTGTGCATCGGCTCCACCATCCGCACGTGCTCCTCGCTGTTCACCCAGGCGAGGAACGGCGGGGCACTCTCCCACTCACTGGTGATGAGCCATTGGGAGGGATTCTCGATCGACTGGCACAGCTGGTCGCTGACATGCCCGGGAACGGACGCGACCTGGTTGCAGAGTTGCTCGTACGCCTCCAGGAACTGCTGCTGGGCACCGTCGTAGACATCCACGAGCAGAACGACCCGGAGTCTGGAGCCGTCGAACACGGACTGTGAGACACACTTCGAGGCCTGATGTGTCTGCTGTCCTGAAACTCGTTCAGTGGTGGTCATCCTGCGTACGTCTCCTTCGGGCAGAGGGGAACGCCGGCCGCGGGTGACGCGACGTCAGCGTGATCTCGATCCTGTGCCGGTCGCGATCAGTGCGCGACTCGTATGAACCACGCGGGTGATTGGCCCCGCGGACGCACGCGGAGCCGCTCCCACGGGGGCATGGAATCTGCGATGCACCCCACTCCCGCACCCAGCTCTGGAGGCATCGATGCACCAAGAAGCCGACCACCGCGTTCCCGTCCTCGTCGTCGGCGGTTCCCTGGTGGGCCTGTCCACGTCGCTGTTCCTGGGCCGACTCGGCGTACCGCACATGCTGGTCGAGCGGCACGCCGGTACGTCCATCCACCCGCGCGGACGCGGCAACAACGTGCGCACGATGGAGCTGTTCCGGGTGGCCGGCATCGAACCGGAGATCAAGACGGCGGCCTCGCTGCTGGCGGACAACCACGGCATCCTGCAGACCCCGACCCTGGTCGGTGACGCCGGCGAGTGGCTGTTCAAACACATCGACCCCGGCGGCGGCCTGGCGAGGTTCAGCCCCACCGGCTGGTGCCTGTGCAGTCAGAACGACCTCGAACCCGTGCTGCTCGAGAGCGCCCGGCGGCTCGGCGGCGACCTGCGCTACTCCCACGAGATGGAGTCCTTCGAGCAGGACCCCGAAGGGGTGACCGCGATCGTCCGGGACCGCGGCACCGACGAGCGGTACACCGTCCGCGCGGACTACCTGGTCGCGGCGGACGGCCCGCGCAGCCCGGTACGGCACCGGCTGGGCATCGGGCAGACCGGCCCCGGCGAGCTCTTCGCCAACGTCAGCCTCACCTTCCGCTCCAAACTGCTCGCCGACGTGGTCGGCGACCGGCGCTTCATCTGCTGCTACCTCACCGACCCCGAGGCCGACGGGGCCCTGCTGCCCGTCGACAACGCGGAGCACTGGGTCTTCCACGCCCCCTGGCATCCGGAGCGCGGCGAGACACTGGAGGAGTTCACAGAGGAACGGTGTGCGCGCCACATCCGCCGGGCGGTCGGGGTCTCGGACCTCGACGTCGAGATCACCGGAAAGGCGTCCTGGCGTGCGGCCGAACGGGTCGCCGACCGGTACGCGGCCGGCCGGGTGTTCCTTGCCGGGGACTCCGCGCACGAGATGTCCCCGACCGGGGCGTTCGGCTCCAACACCGGCATCCAGGACGCGCACAACCTGGCCTGGAAGCTGGCCGCCGTGCTCGGCGGCTGGGCCGGACCCGGCCTCCTGGAGACCTACGACACCGAGCGCCGCCCGGTCGCCGTCGCCACCAGCGCCCGCGCCTCGGCCCGCTCGGTGGAGCACAGCCACCCCGGCTTCGCCCCCGCCCCCGGCATCGGCAGCGGCGCCCGGGGCGGCATCCTCAACGTCGTCCTCGGCTACCGCTACCGGTACGGCGCCGTGGTGGGCGCCGATCCGGCGCAGGAGGTGGTGCCCGAGGGGATGCGGCTCACCGGGGACCCCGGCAGCCGGGCCCCCCACATGTGGCTGCGCCGCTCCGGCGAGCGGATCTCCACCCTCGACCTGTACGAGCGCTCGATGGTCCTGCTCAGCGACGCGCAGGGCAACGGAGGCTGGCACGCCGCCGCGCTTCGCGTCGCCGGGGCCGGGGGTGACGGCGTACGCCTGGAGGCCTACCGGGTCGGTGCGGGCGCCGGTGCCGAGCTCACCTGCGTCGCGGACGGACCGGGCGGTCAGGAGGCGGCCGACTGGGCACGGGTGCACGGTACGACGGCCGACGGCGCGGTGCTGGTGCGGCCGGACGGGTTCGTCGCGTGGCGGTCACCGGGCGCCGTACCGGACCCGGAGGCGACGCTGCGGCAGGTGCTGGCGGCGGTGCTCAGGACGGACTGAGCCTCGTACGAAGAAGGCCACCCGCACCGTCCGCTGCGGGTGGCCTTCCTGGTGGAGCCCCCTGTCGGATTCGAACCGACGACCTTCGCTTTACAAGTGGGGTCGAATCCTTGCCGGGGGGGTGTTCGGCGCTGCCGCGTGGTGCTGTCTCACCTGCTCAGCGCCACGCGGCGGCTTGCTGCATCCGGCCCATGACGCCTCGTGCCGGGCGGTCCGCTCACGCATCGCTCACGCACGAAGGGGGGTGTGACCGGCTGCGTTGGCGAGCTTCAACGTCGGGGAGCGAGTTCTCTTCGGGTACCGAAAGTGGCTGCCGACACGGCGCGGGTGGCCGCAGTTGCACGCACGCGACGGTTCTGCCAGGGCCGAGCGCGAGTCCGCCCCGGCGTGGTGGCCGCGCGCGTCGGCGCACCGGGCGGCGAAAGGTCAGACGCCGCGCTCCAGGCTGCTCGCATGGCACGCCACCAGCAGGGCTCGGCCATCAGCCCTGCAATGGGCATGTCTGCGGCCGTCTGCACCCTGACCAGATCACAGGCCCCCGGTCCCTCGTCTCCGCCGACTGGACAGCAACTCTTCTACAGCACTTCCAAGGCCGAGCTCTGGAACGACATCCAGCCAGGCTTCTACTTCACGCGCCAGGTCTGTGTCGGCAACCCTGCCTTGAAACCAAGACAATTTTTCCAACAGAACAAGCACCGCACGAAGTTCGACGCCCCCTTCGAAGCTGACCGCTCGATCGAATCCCTCTCCCTGCGGCAGACCGGCGCCCAAAGCCCTGAGATAGCGGTCACGCCTGGTACTGGCCGCCCTCGATGCCTGCTCACGAGTGAAAGGAAGGCAATCCAGTAATCGCTCTGCCACGGCATCGACTCGAAAAGAAGCAGGCATATCCCGAGCCCCTTCATCCACCGCTAGCCGAGCAAACCTCATGTACTCCCGGGTGATGATTACCAGGTCATGGACGCCCAATTCTCGCTCGACGAAATCGAGCAGACTCGCCGCAAAGGACAGACGCCGCTCCAGGTCGATGTCCTGGTCTTGGTTGGCGGGGTAGTAGTCGGTGAAAGCGATGTCGACCAGAGTAAGAACCCACCGCGCCTGTCGCCCTGGAGGCACCGGCGGGGCGAACCCTCGCAGGGCCTCCGATAGCTGCGCGGGTTCGATCCTGACGAGCGAGCCATGGTCAGCGATCGGGCTGTACCGGTCGCTCCGGTTGTTCAAAGTCATCACCCCCCCCGAACGGTTGGATCGCGTTTTCCGGGACCTCTACACCTGCGTTCCAGAAAGCGTTGACGCCTCATTGGAGGTACGAGTCAGAGGCGTCGGGTTCAGCCATCGGACAGGAAGCAGAGGCATGCCGCCACCTACGTCACTGCCTTTGTGGTTCTTACCCGACCTCGTCCAACCGCAGCTTCGCCAGATCTGGCAGACCACCGAGCGAAGTCAGCACAGACTGGTCTGGATTCGTCAGGTATACAAGGATCGGATAGTCAGGAAAATCCGGCTCTGACTGATACCCTTCCTCGTCGGTCCAGTTCTCTTCCACGGTTGCCTTATCGAAATGAGCACTCCGCAGTAGAAAGTAGACGCCACCCGCGTACGAACTCTCGTGCTCCTCCGATGCAGCAGAAAGCGTTCGGGCTAGGTTCTCGCTGACTTCAGCGATGTCTGCACCGGTGGATCCGAAGAGGTAAAAACGGTCGGGCACACCGTCCTCCGTCCGCACTTCTCATGGCTTCTTGGCGACAAGGCTGGGCTTTTGCGCAATCGCCGCTTCCGTGGACTCGTAGATCATGAATTTGACCTCACGTCCGCCCAGCGAGGCCGACAGATCGTTCGCCAAATTCAGCAGGCCCATTTGACGCAATTGGTAGTCTTTCAGTGGACCTGTCCGAGTGCCTCGGGACCGCAGCTGGATGTTCGAGTTCTTCGCGCGCTTGAGAAGGTTCGGACCAGTGAGCGCTATGTCGTAGTCGCTGGTGCGCCCTTCGTCGAATGGCTCCCCTGTCCTGTAGCTAGTGCCGGTCACTGAGCTTCCCTGGAAAACCGCCTCGGCATCCGAAAATCCGAGTTCATTCAGGCCATCGTACAACTTAGTCAGAAACTGCTGGTACTGGGCGGTGTCCGAGAAGCCGCGCGGAATGTACGGATTGGTTCCGCTGAGTGCCGGGTCATCGCCATGGGCCGCACCTGGGCCGAACCTTCGCGGTTGGGCCGTGGGTGGTTCGACAGCGTCCTTTTCCCAGCCGGTCAGCCCGCCGAGGCCGGTGAGGAGGATCTGTTGGGTGAGTTGGTCGCCGGCCGCGTCGTACTGGTCGGCGAGTTGGTCGCAGCCTTGCTGGCGCAGCATTTCGGCAGCGCGGTAGAGGCGGTAGGCGGGGCGGACGGGGAAGTACTTGTCGAGGAAGGCGCCGGCGCCGCCGTTGCGGCCGGAGACGGCGTCGCCGAGGTCGCCGATGAAGGTGAAGGGGAGTTCGGCGCCTTCCTTCAGGCCGCTGCCGATGGCTTTGAGGCGGCTGGTGATCGGATCCCACCAGCTCTGGCCCGAGAGGTCGACGGCGTAGGTCGGCCGGTCACCGGTGTAGCTGTACGCCGAGGTGTAGGGCTCGGCCTGCTGCGGCTGGATGGGGTCGGTGGTGGTGAAGCGGCCGGTGGTGGGGTCGTAGCTGCGGGCGCGGAGGTTGTAGCCGGCGGCCTTCGTGGTGGGTTCGGTGTACTGACCGGTGTACGTGAAGGGGTTGGCTGGCGGGCTGGTGGCGGTGTTGGTCTGGGTGGATTGGCCGTAGGCGGTGTAGGTCCAGCTGGACTGGAGGTTGCCGGTGGCGTCGGTGAGGTCGGTGACGGAACCGAGTTGGTCGTGGTGCTGGAAGTATGCGGCGCCACTGGGCAGCGTCTGGGACTGGATCTGCTCCAGCGGGCTGTACTGGTAGGCGGCGGTGAGGGCGCCGCTGCCGGTGTAGTCGGCGGCTGCCTGCGGGAGGGCGTTGTCGGGGTCCCAGACGGTGGTGCGCAGCAGGCCCGTGCCGGTCTTCGAGGCGGTGGTGCGGTTGCCGTCGGAGTCGTAGCCGTAGGTGTAGGTGGCGCTGGGGGTGGTCAGTGAGGTGAGGTGGTTGGTGGCGTCGTAGGCGTAGGTGTTGGTGCCGTCGCCGGTCTGGTTGCCGTCCTTGTCGTAGCTGTAGGTGCGGGTGGTGGTGCCGGTGGCGGCGGTGGTCAGCTGGTCGGCCGCGTCGTAGGTGTAGTTGGTGGTGGTGCCGGCGGTGGTGGAGGTGAGGCGGTTGCCGACGCCGTCGTAGGTGTATGTGGTGGCGGCCGAGGCGTCGGGGCACTGCGTGCCGACGGTGGCGGAGGTGCAGTCGGTGAGCAGCCGTCCGGCGGCGTCGTAGGTGTAGTACTGGTGGCTGGTGGGTTTGCCGAGCCGGGCGACGTCCACCTGGGTGGGCTGTCCGGCGTCGTCGAGCGTGAGCTGCCAGTTGGCCAGGGTGGTCAGGGCCCTGGTGCTGCCGATGGAGGTGAGGCGGCCTGCGTTGTCGTAGCCGCGCTTTTCGGTGTAGCCGTTGGCGGCGGGCAGTGTGGTGGTGGTGAGGTTGCCGGCCGGGTCGTAGGCGTAGTTGACGGTTCCCGCGGGGCCGGTCTGGGAGGTCTGGCGGGAGTCGTCGTCGTAGCCGTAGGTGGTCTTCTGCCCCGATGCCGGAGCGGTGGCGGTCGCCGCCCCGGCGAGGTGTCCCGCGCCGTCGCCGCTCCACCGCCGCAGATGACCAGTGGTGTCAGGAGCGACAATGCCCAGGGTCTTGCCGGCGTCGAACGTGCCCGTGGCGGGCGTGCCGTAGGACGTCCAGTCGTCGGCCTCAAGGATGTAGGTGCCGAAGCCGCCGGTGCCGTTGGCGGGGTAGAAGCGCAGCTTGTTGTTGGCGGTGTCGCGGGCGAGGAAGTCGGTTTTCCCGTCGCCGTTGAAATCGCCGGGGGTGAGGTACATGCTGCCCCACCCGGCGCCGAGGTCGGAGCGGCTGCCGAAGGTGCCGTCGCCCTTGCCCGGATAGAGGTACAGGTGCCCGTCGGCGGAGTTGATGGCGAGGACGTCGGTCTTGCCGTCGCCGTTGTAGTCCAGGGAGGTCAGCCGGTAGGTGGCCCAGCCGCTGCCGAGGTCGGAGCGGCTGCCGAAGGTGCCGTCGCCCTTGCCCGGATAGAGGTACAGGTGCCCGTCGGCGGAGTTGATGGCCAACAGGTCCTGTTTGCCGTCGCTGGTGAAGTCGCCGGTGGTCAGGGTCATCCCACCCCACCCGGCACCAAGGTCGGCGGCTGCGGCGAAGCCGCCGGACCCGTCGCCGTTGTAGCGGTACAGGTGGCCGGTGGACTTGTCGATGGCCAGGAGGTCGGTCTTGCCGTCGCCGGTGAACTCGACGGGCAGGATCTGGGTGAAGCCGGTCCCGCTGCCGGTCAGGGTCGAGCCCGCGGTGAACGTGCCGTCGGGGCGGCCGAGATAGGTACGGATGCCGTCCTTGGCGTCGGTGCGGATCACGTCGGTGATCCCGTCGCCGTTCAGGTCCGTGGACGCCGTCTGCACTGCGCCCGACCAGTCCAGTGCGGCGCCGGCGGTGTAATCCTGGGCGCGGGAGGTGATCCGGCCGTCGGCGTCGTAGGTGTAGGCGAAGGCGCCCTTGCCGGCGCTCGGCGCCACCGATGTCAGCCGGCCGTCCGCGTCGTAGCCGAAGGTGCGCTTGCCCGTCCCGTCGGTGACGGTCTGCGGCCGGCCATCGGCGAAGTAGGTGTAACCGGTCGCCGGGGTGCTGTCGCTGTACGTCGTCCCCGTGGCCAGACCGCGCCCGTCGAACGCCGTGGTGGCGGTGATGCCGCGGGCGTCGGTGACGGTGGTGGCGTTGCCGTCCGCGTCATAGCCGAACGAATGCTTGCGGCCCAGCGGGTCGGTGACGGACGTCTGCCGACCGGCGTCGTCGTAGCCGTACGCCGTGGTGTGACCATCGGGGTCCTTGCGCGTGGCCAACGTTCCGGTGACGTCGTACGAGTAGGTGGTCTCGGCCCCGTCGGGTCCGGTCACCTTCGAGATCCGGCCCAGTTCGTCATAGCCCGTCTTCGTGACCCGACCGAGTGGATCGGTCACCGACGTGACGTGGTTCATGGCGTCGTAGGCGGTGACGGTCTTGTGGCCCAGCGGGTCGGTGACGGTCGTCTGGTTGCCGGCCGGGTCGTAGGCGTAGGTGGTCGTGTACTGCGACGCCGTGGCTCCGCTGACGTTGCCCCGTGGGTCGACCTGCGTCAGCATCCGCCCGTCCGCGTCGAACGTCATCGAGGTGGTGTACCCCAGCGGCGATTTGACGCTGGTGCGGTTACCGTCCGCGTCGTAGCCGTAGGTCGTGACCTTCCCCAACGGATCTTTCACCGTCGTGGGCCGGTCGGCCTTGTCGTAGGCGTACGTCGTCACCTTGCCCAGCGGGTCGGTGGTGGTGGCGACGTTGTCGTTGCCGTCGTAGGTGGTCTTGGTGACATGGCCCAGAGGGTCGGTCACCGACACCACCCGGTTCAGGGCGTCATACGCGGTGGTGGTGA
Source organism: Streptomyces sp. NPDC046197 (assembly GCF_040646295.1). Lineage (NCBI taxonomy): Bacteria > Bacillati > Actinomycetota > Actinomycetes > Kitasatosporales > Streptomycetaceae > Streptomyces > Streptomyces sp. NPDC046197. The sequence goes on from NZ_JBEYZY010000017.1 coordinate 160,440, forward strand.
CGGCCCCGCTCGGGTCGGTGACCTTCGTCCGGTTGCCGCCCGCGTCGTAGGCGTAACTCGTGGTGTAGGCCGCCTTGTCGGCGCCGGAGATGTTTCCTCGTGGAGGGACCGTGCTGAGCAGTTGCCCGTTCTTGTCGTACGTGTAGGTCGTGGTGTCGCCGAGCGGGTCGGTCACCGAGGTGAGGTCGCCGGCCGCGTCGTAGGTGTTGGTGGTGACCTTCCCCGCGGGGTCGGTGCTGGTCAGGACGTTTCCGGCCGGATCGTAGGTATAGCTGGTCGTGTGTCCCTGGGCGTCCTTGACCGAGGTCAGCTGCCCGGCTGCGTTGTAGCCGTAGCTGGTGACGTTGCCGAGCGGGTCGGTCACGGACGACAGCAGCCCGCGCGGGTCGTAGGCATACGTGGTGGTGTACGCGGCCGCATCCGCCCCGCTGCCGTTGCCGCGTGGGTCGGTCTTGGTGAGGATGCGTCCTGAGGGGTCATAGGTGAACGTCGTCTTCTCACCCAGGGGCGTGGTGACCGACGTGCGGTTCCCGGCCGCGTCGTAGCCGTAGGACGTGACCTTGCCGCGCGGTGTGGTGACTGAGGCGAGCGCGCCGAGTGAGGTGTAGGTGTAGCTCACCTTTCCGCCCGCCGGGTCGGTGGCGGTGGCGACCTGGCCGGTGGAGTTGTACGTGTACCCCGTGGTGTCGCCGCGGCCGTCGGTGTGGGTGGCGACGTTGCCCTTCGCGTCGTACGTCCAGCTCTCCTTGTTGCCAACGGACGACGGCGCTGTGCGGGTGAGCATGTTCCCGGCGCTGTCGTACGTCATCGTGGTGGTGTTGCCGAGCCGGTCGGTGATGTCCACCGGGTGCAGCGACTGGTCGTAGTCGTAGGAGACTTCGTTGCCGTAGGGGTCGATGCTCGCCATCAGCACATTGCCGGCGTACTGGTCCGACCACACCCCGCCGTCGGCATCGATGGTGTTCGAGGTGCTGCTGCCGTCCCAGGTGAACGTGGTCTTCTTGCCGTTGGGACCGGTCTGGCTGTTCACCCGGCCGTTCGCGTCGTAGGTGTTGACGATCTTCGCGCCGGTCGGATCCGTCACGGTGGTCAGGTGCTGGGCCGAGTCGTACCCGTACGTCGTCGTCTTGCCTGCTGGATCCGTCACCGAGGTCAGCTGCCCGGAGGTGAATCCGTATCCCACCGTGGTGTCGTCCGGCAGGGCCACCTTGCTCAGCAGGCCGTCGGAACCCACTGTGAACGCCGTGCTGCGGCCCGCGGCATCGGTGACCGACGCCAGCCGGCTCGACGTGTACGCCAGGGTCAGACCGTTTCCGCTGGCATCACGTAACGCGGTGAGCCGGCCGCCGCTGTCGAAGACGCTGGCCGAATGGTCCTGATCGGTGGCGGTGTACGTGCCCCCGGACACGGTCAGCTTCAGGAACGTGCCTGCGGGCGCGGCATACGTGCCGTCATTCAGCTTCGTGAAGGCGACGATCGAACCGTCTGCCGTGAGCAGCGTGGCGGTGCTCGACTTGAGAGTCAGTTTCGAGTCGAACGGCGTCGACCAGCCCCGTCCCAGCAGGCCCACATTAGTGGAGCCGGAGCGGTAATAGCGGTCCAGTGACAGTGGCCTGCCCGCACCCACCAGACGCGCGTCCGTGGCCTTCTCGAAGTAGGTACCCGTGGCGGTGTTCACCGGGTCCGCGCGGTCCGACTGCGCGTAACAGGTGCAGATGCCCACCTGAGAACCCGGAATGTCCGGCGTGTAGAAAGCGGTGACGTACGGCGAGTCGGTCCCGTTGGCGCTCCACGTCCCGTCAGTGCTCCGGAGGTAAATCTGGGCGAAGTACTGCTGCCCGTCCCGCAACGGTCCGTCGGCACCGTTCGACGCGGCCCAGAAGCACTCGTTCTTGAACTCCGGGTGACCACCATCGTTGGGCCACCAGTCGTAGCACCACGCAAGAACCGGATCCGACTTCCCTACCGGGTCATCAGAGGCTCGGGTGACCTCCCTGGCCACCACAGTGGTACCCGAGGAGTCCCGGACCAGCAGCAACACCTCGGAGTAGTTCGCGGCACCGGTACCGGCCGCGAACTGCAAATGTCCGCCGATGTCCACGGTTCCCGGATACGCCACAGCAGAGGCACTGACCCAAGCCGGATCCGGCGGGACCGCGGCCGAGGACCGCGGCACCACCGCCGGGGCGTGTGATGGCCGCTCAGCGGAGTGCGGTACTGGCTTGTCCGACGCAGAGTGGCGCCGTGCACGCACGAAAGCACCGGCAGGTGACAGCGGAAGGCGCTCCTTCGCCACCTGGGCGCGCCGCGCAGCCGATGTCATCGCCTTCGGCGGCTTCGGAAGATCAGCCGCCATCCTCGACTTCACCGTGGAAGAGGCGAGCGACGCAGTGAACCTGCCCGGAAGAGCCCATGACGGTGCGACGCCCCCGATGACTACGAGCGCCATGGCCAGGACGGTGACGACGAATCTTCGCGCTCGTGTGTGCACTGTGCGCCCCCCGTGGTCAAACCGTGAAGCATGCGGCTAGGGCATCTTTGGCAGATGAGGCCGCAGAGGAACCTGTGGCTAGCGAGTTGTCTGAAATCGCCCGGGGAGACCTACAAGGCCGGGCTGAGAACGGCCTGGCCAGGCAGGCGGGATTGGAACGCGACAGGTAAGAATGGCGTGAACCCGTCAGCTTCTGGTGGGTCTGGCGGAGACCGCCTCAAGGCTCCAATGGGGTCGCCTGCAGTGCTGGGGATGGTGTCCCGCGGCATACCTTGCGCCACTTCGCGTTCTCGCTGCGTTGGAGGAGGACGACGCGGCTGGTGGCCTTGTCGTGGACGACGAGGGCGGCCAGCAAGGTCATGGATTGGCAGGGCGAGTTCGTCCGTGACCATGGCGGGGAGTTCTCCGCCATGCAAGGGCGCGGAAATGAACGTGTCCAGGCCGGCTGCGGTCGCCTCAGCGAGAGGGCCGGCGCCCTCCAGAGCCTGGGCTACTGGCTTGAGCATGACCAGCGATACAGGGAGTTGGATGGCGGCCAGGTGATGGCCGGGGCCTCCGCAGCGGGTGGCGATGTCGAGGAGGTCAGCAACGCTGAACGCGCAGTCGAAGCCTGTCCAGGTCGCGACACCGTAGCCTCCGATCCGTCCAGCACGCGCCTCGGCTTCGAGAGCGGTGAAGGCGCTGGCGATGCCGTCATGAGGGCGGTCGGCTCGTTCGGGGTTGTGGACGAAGACGATGTCCGCCACGCGACCCAGCGCTGCGACGTTGTGGCGGCTCTGCCAGGCGACGTAGCGGTGGGTGAGGCAGTGGCCTGAAGCGGCTTCGGCTGGTGTGAGAACTCCGGCTCAAAGCCGCCCAGGCCGACCTGGACCAGGTCCGCGCGCTCCTCGGTCTCGCCGAATCCGACGATCCCGAGGGGCTGGCGCAGATCGCCGAGTTGCTGGAGAAGGTGGCCGATGAGAAGGCGCCACTCCCGAACGTCGAGGAGTCGCGGCGGCGCCTCAGCCACGGCCTGGACCTGAACAGCCGACTCACCGTCGGCGAGTGGCTGGACACGTGGCTGGCGGGCAAGAAGGGCCGGCCGAGCGCCATCAGCCGCGATGAGACCAACATCCGCGTCCACCTCAAACCGAGGATCGGGCACCTGCGGCTTGACCGCCTCCGCGTCAGCCACCTGTCGGAGATGTTCGAGGCTATCGCCGAGGCCAACGTCGAGATCGCCGAGGCAAACGCGGCCCGCCGCACGGCGATCGAGGACCTTGGGCGGATCCCCTGGAAGGGGCGCGAGCACCGCGCCCGCCGCAAGGTACTGAAGGCCGCCATCGCCCGACATGGAGCCCTTCCGCCGGATGGTCACTCCGGCCACGCGTCAGCGCATCCGGTCCACACTGCGGGCCGCACTGAACGCCGCGATCGCCCAGCAGCTCATCACCTTCAACCCGGCGGCCCACGTCCCGATGGAAGCGGGCAAGCGCCCCAAGGCGCTGGTGTGGACCGAGGAGCGCATCCTCCACTGGAAGCGCACCGGCGAGAGGCCCTCGCCCGTCATGGTCTGGACGCCGGAGCACACCGGCCTCTTCCTCGACCATGCCGCGGAGGACCGCCTGTACGCGCTGTGGCACCTGGTCGCCTTCCGCGGACTGCGGCGAGGCGAGGCATGCGGGCAGAGGTGGACCGACACGCATCTCGACGACGGCCGTATCACCGTCGCCAAGCAGCCCGTCGTGAGCGGCTGGGAGGTGTACGAGGACGATCCCAAGACCGACGCAGGCGCCCGCACCATCGCGCTCGACTCCGACACGGTCCGAGCCCTCACACGGCACCGCGTCCAGCAGGACAAGGACCGCGAGGAGTGGGAGAGCGCCTGGGTGGAGTCCGGCCGCGTCTTCACCAAGGAGAACGGCGAGATGCTCCACCCCGCCAACGTCACGCGCCGGTTCATCGAGCTGTACGAGGAGATCGGCCTCCCGCCGATCCGACTGCACGACCTGCGGCACGGCGCGGCGACCCTAGCTCACGCGGCCGGGGCCGACCTGAAGGACATCCAGGAGATGCTCGGCCACTCCTCGATCGCCATCACGGCGGACACGTACACGAGCTTGCTTCCCGAGGCCGACCTCGCCATCGCCGAGGCCGCCGCCCGCCTCGTACCACGTGCTCACCGGACAGGTGATGCCGAGAAGGCCGAAGCCGAGCCAGAGGTCGCCGATGGCGTGAAATCCGGCGCCGAAGGCGTGCCGACGGATGCCGGGGAATCCGCAGCCCAGCCGGGCGATGGCGGCGCATCCGCTCACGCACCGCTCACGCAAACGGCCCCGGACGCGGAGTCCGAGGCCGAGGCCGAGTAAAGCGTCTCACCTGGGAGAAACCCCAGGTCAGAGACGGTTTTCCAGAGCCCCCTGTCGGATTCGAACCGACGACCTTCGCTTTACAAGAGCGGCGCTCTGACCAGCTGAGCTAAGGAGGCGTGCACCTGCGTGCACCTGCGTGCCCGTGCAGTCTACCCAGGTCCCGGGGGCGTTCCGTCGAAAATTTCCGCGAAGTTCACAGGCCGCGAAGTACTGACAGACGAGGTGAACGCCAGGTACCGTCCTGAGCCAGTTCACCTGTGTGGACTACACCACAACGAAACCACGCGGAACCACCCGTAGTGGCAACCACCTTCCTACAACGGATCGTCCGGCACGTTCCTGCCGGTAGAAGGGGGCCCATTCACCATGGCCACTGTCTCGTTCGACAAGGCGACCCGGATCTACCCGGGTTCCGACAAGCCCGCCGTCGACGCGCTCGACATCGACATCGAGGACGGCGAGTTCCTCGTCCTGGTCGGCCCGTCCGGCTGCGGCAAGTCCACCTCCCTGCGGATGCTCGCCGGGCTCGAGGACGTCAACGGCGGCGCCATCCGCATCGGTGACCGCGACGTCACCCACCTGCCGCCCAAGGACCGGGACATCGCCATGGTGTTCCAGAACTACGCGCTCTACCCGCACATGACGGTGGCCGACAACATGGGCTTCGCGCTCAAGATCGCCGGCGTCAACAAGGCGGAGATCCGCCAGAAGGTCGAGGAGGCCGCGAAGATCCTCGACCTCACCGAGTACCTGGACCGCAAGCCGAAGGCCCTCTCCGGCGGTCAGCGCCAGCGTGTCGCCATGGGCCGCGCCATCGTGCGTGAGCCCCAGGTCTTCCTGATGGACGAGCCGCTGTCCAACCTCGACGCCAAGCTCCGCGTCTCAACCCGCACACAGATCGCGTCGCTGCAGCGCCGCCTGGGCATCACCACCGTCTACGTCACCCACGACCAGGTCGAGGCCATGACGATGGGCGACCGGGTGGCCGTGCTCAAGGACGGTCTGCTCCAGCAGATCGACACCCCGCGCAACATGTACGACAAGCCCGCCAACCTCTTCGTCGCCGGCTTCATCGGCTCCCCCGCGATGAACCTGGTCGAGGTCCCGATCACCGACGGCGGTGTGAAGTTCGGCAACAGCGTGGTCCCGGTCAACCGGGACGCCCTCAAGGCCGCCGCCGACAAGGGTGACCGCACCGTCACCGTGGGTGTCCGTCCCGAGCACTTCGACGTGGTCGAGCTCGACGGGGGCGCTGCCGCCTCCCTGTCCAAGGACGCCGAGGACGCCCCGGCCGGCCTGGCCGTCTCCGTGAACGTCGTGGAGGAGCTCGGCGCCGACGGCTACGTCTACGGCACCGCCGAGGTCGGCGGCCAGCAGAAGGACCTGGTCGTCCGCGTCAACGGCCGTCAGGTGCCGGAGAAGGGCGCCCAGCTGCACGTGGTGCCGCGGCCGGGCGAGACGCACGTGTTCTCCACCTCGACGGGCGAGCGGCTCTCCGACTGACGCTCCGACCGACACCGCCCCGACCGACGCCCCCGGGCAGACTCCCCGGGTGACCCTTCGGGTTGAAACATCGGGACGACCCCGGGTGATTCACCCGGGTTGACGACAAGGGCCCCGCGACCAGCCGCGGGGCCCTTGTCCATGCCCTCGAAATACCCCGGCGCACCGGACATTTCGAGCACTGTGCGTCAACTCGCCATCGAGGGAAGCGTACTTCCTCTTCCCTCGATGAGGTGACTAAATGTCGCCAAATCATTACGGGGCGCTACCCTCACTCGCGTGAAGCACACCACCACCCCACAGATGCGACGCGGCCGGGGCCCCGCCCGCCGGATCGGCCGCACCCTCGCCTTCGTCCTGCCCGTCGTCCTGGTGCTCTCCGGGACCCTCGCGGTCACCCGAGTCAACTGGTCGGGGAATCCCTCGAACTCGGTGCTCACCGCGTCGGACGCCTCCGCGGCAGAGGTCTCCTCCCCCACCCGCTCCCGCGCCCCGCAGGACGTACTGCGCGACCGGCTGCTGACAGAGCTGCAGGAGAAGGACCCGGGCGTCGTGCTCACCCACCTGCAGCAGGCCGTCAACGGCCGCCCGTCGCTGGCCGAGCACTGCACCTCCATCGCCCGCGCCCTCGGCCGGGCCGCGGTCCGCATCTACGGCCCGACGCTCGCCCAGTCCTACGCCCGCCCCGTCTGCGACACCTCCTTCGCCTCCGGCGTCCTGGCCGCGGCCGCCCACGGCTGACCGGCACACTCCCGCTCCACCCACCCGATCGGGGGACACCCCCGGTGGGAATCAGGGGAACGGCTGATTAAGGAACGGCCGCAGGCGAAAGCGGCGAGCGGGGCGCGACGTACAGTTCGGTCATGACCCATCCGAATGCGGCGTCCCGCCCCACTCAAGCCGTCGTCCTGGCCGGTGGCCAGGGCTCCCGGCTGCGTCCGTACACCGACGACCGGCCCAAGCCGATGGTCGAGATCCCCGGTACGGGCACCCCGATCATCGGCCATCAGCTCGCCTGGCTCGCCGAAGAGGGCGTGACGGACGTGGTGGTCTCCTGCGGCCACCTCGCCGAGGTCCTGCAGACGTGGCTCAAGTCGACGGACCTGCCCGTCAAGGTCACCACCGTCGTGGAGACGGAGCCCCTCGGCCGCGGCGGCGGCCTGAAGTTCGCCGCCGCCCACCTCCCCCACCCGGACAAGCCCTGGTACGCGACCAACGGCGACATCTGGACCCGCTTCTCGCTGCGCGACATGGCGGACTTCCACACCGAGCGCGACGCGGTCGCGACCCTCGCGCTGGCTCGCCCGCGCATCCCGTGGGGCGCCGTGAAGACGGACGGCTTCGGTCACATCACCGACTTCATCGAGGCCCCGCCGTCGACCTGCGAGATCAACGCGGGCGTCTACGTCTTCTCCCCCGAGTTCGCCGGCCTGCTGCCGGAGCGCGGCGACCACGAGCGCACCACGTTCCCGCGCCTGGCGCGTGAGCGCCGGCTGGCCGGCTTCCCGATCCCGCAGGGCGCCTACTGGCGTGCCATCGACACCGCGAAGGACCTCACGGAGGCGGCGAAGGAACTGGCGGCGCTGGGGCGCACCTGACGGCTCGTTCGCCTACGGGGCCGCGCAGGCCGATGCCGGGACCCCGAACGCGCGAAGACCCGAAGGGCTCAGCAGGTTCGGGGTCCCGGCATCGGCGCGCCCCTTCGGCTCTCTCGCGGCCGACGCGTCGGGCAAGGGCCCTTGGCGGGCCCTTGCCGCACGACCGTCTACCCGAGCAGGCCGCCCACCAGGCCGGGCTGGCCCGAGGATGAGCTGCCACCGGAGCCGCCGGCCGAGCCGCCGCCGGTGGCGCTGCCGCCCGAGGTCGGGCCCGAGCTGGTGCTGGGCGCCTGCTCGACCGGGGCGGAGTGGCGCGGCGGCAGCTCGCCGCCCTCGGTGCCCTGGGTCTGGCTCGGCGCACCGCCGGTGGCCGTTCCGCTCTTCCGGGCCGTGCCGGGAGTGGTCGACGGGCCGTGCGAGGGACTCGCCGACGAGTGGCCCCGGGTGGGGGTGGTGGAGGCGGACGGCGACCTCTCCTGCCGCTGGCCGGAACGCTGCGGGAGGGGCGAGCCGGGCAGTTCGTTGCGCGGGGCCTCCCCGGGCCCGGGCACGACCACGCGGTCGGCGTCGCGGACGGCGCCGCCGAGCAGCGAGCCGACCAGCAGGGTGACACCGGTGACGAGCAGCGTGAGCAGGGTGCCGCGCCGGAGCACGTACTGGCGCAGCTCCCAGATGTCGGAACGCGGACCGAGCCGCCGCCAGGCGGAGGCGGCGAGGCGGCCGTCGACGGAGTACACGGGGGCGCCGGCGATGACCAGCGGCGACCAGGCGGCGAGGTAGATGATGTCGGGGGCGTCGTAGGCGGGGACCGACTTCCAGCTGACGGTGACGATGAGCGCGGCCGAGAGCAGCGCGCCGAGCACCGCGGCGACCCGCTGCCAGCAGCCCAGGACCGTCAGCACGCCGAGGACGACCTGCAGGAAGGCGATGACGAGCCCGGAGCCGACGGGGTGCTGGAGCGCGAACTGGCGCAGCGGCTCGGCGACTTCCCAGGGGTGCAGGGTGTTGAGCCACTTGACCATGGAGCCGCGCTTGCCGCCGTCGAAGTACAGCGGGTCGCAGAGCTTGCCCATGCCGGCGTAGATGGAGATGAAGCCGAGGAAGACCCTCAGCGGCAGCAGGACGACGCCGAGGTTCATGCGGCGGCCCGGGTAGTAGGCGTGCCGGCCCGGGTCGTCGGCATGCCGCCTCGCCCGCCGGGGCCCGTTCTCGACGAACTCCTCGGGGCCGTCGTCCGTGAAGTCCGGGTCGGCGTGGGCGGGTTCGGCGGGGGCGTACTCCCCGTAGGGGGCCGCGCCGTAGGGGGGTTCGTCGTAGGCGCTGCCGACGGTGCGCATGTGCGGCAGGAGCCGGGTTCCGCCGTCCCCGTACGTGCGCTGGGCCCCGACGACGGGGGTCGGCGCGGTCTGGTCCAAGTCGTCGTACGACGGGCCGTCGTAGCCCGTGTCGATGTCGATCCGGGGGATGACCTGGGTGGCCCCGGCGTCGCCGGAGGTCTCCTCGGCGTGCCGGACGCCGCTGCGCACGGCCTGCAGCAGCCGGTGGGCGCCGGTGTCGTCGGGGGCGGACCTCCCGCTCCAGACGACCGGGCGGCGGCGGCCGCCGGCCCGGGCCGCCCTGCCCACGACCGGCATGCGGGCGGTGTCCTCGGCGGCGCTCAGGTGCGGGGCGATCCGCGGGGACCGGGTGTGCCGCGCGGCGGGGCCCAACTGCACGCGGAAACTCGCGTGATTGACGATGACCTGCGCCGGATCGCTCGGCACCTTCACCATGCTCAGCGCGGGAGCGTCGTCGATTCCCGACGAGCGGTCCCCCGTGGGTGTGCGGGGTGTTCTGGTGTCCACACTCCTCTAACCGAGTGACGAGGAGTTAGGACACTGCCTGGCTCCGCCAGAGCTGTCCGGACCGCGTCAAGGTTGCGCCGATCGACCGGATTTACCCGAGCGGGCGACCTGCCGGACGTCCTTTCGGGCGCCCGGCCCCGACCGGCCTCAGGCGCGCCTGCGGGCCGCCTCGTACAGGACGATCCCCGCCGCCACACCCGCGTTCAGCGACTCCGCGCCGCCGGGCATCGGGATCCGCACCCGGAAGTCGCAGGTCTCACCGACCAGACGGGACAGACCCTTGCCCTCGCTGCCGACGACGATCACCACCGGGCCCTCCAGGGCGTCCAGGTCGCCGAGTTCGGCCTCGCCGTCCGCGGCGAGACCGACGACCGCGATGCCCGCCTTCTTGTAGGCCTCCAGCGCGCGCGTCAGGTTGGTGGCGCGGGCCACCGGCGTACGGGCGGCCGTACCGGCGGAGGTCTTCCAGGCGCCGGCGGTCATGCCGGCCGCGCGCCGCTCGGGGACCACGACGCCGTGACCGCCGAAGGCGGAGACGGAGCGGACGACCGCGCCCAGGTTGCGCGGGTCGGTCACCCCGTCCAGGGCGACGATCAGCGGGTCCTCGCCCTCGTCGTGGGCGGCGTCGACGAGGTCCTCGGGATGGGCGTACTCGTAGGGCGGGACCTGGAGGACGAGCCCCTGGTGGTTGAGCCCGTTCGTCATCCGGTCCAGCTCGGGACGCGGGGCCTCCATGAGGTTGATGCCACCGCGCTCGGCGGCGAGCTGGAGCGCCTCGCGCACCCGCTCGTCGTTGTCGATGAACTGCTGGACGTAGAGCGTGGAGGCGGGCACGCCCTCACGCAGCGCCTCGACGACCGGGTTGCGGCCGACGACGAACTCGGAGGACGACCTGCCCGTGCCGCGGCGCTGCGGCGGGCGCCCCTGGGCACGGCGGGCCTTCGCCTGGGCGACACGCTGCTTGGCGTGCCCCTTGCGCATCTCGGCGGGGGGCGTGGGCCCCTTGCCCTCCAGGCCCCGGCGCCGCTGGCCGCCACTGCCGACCTGCGCGCCCTTCTTGCCGGACATGCGGCGGTTGTTCGCGGCCATGACCTACCTGTTCTGTCGAAAGCGTCGTACGTGCGTCTATGCAGTGTGCGGCCCGGGAGGCCGGGCGGCACACTCGATCTTCGGTGCCCGCGGCGGACTCAGCGGGAGCCGAGCGACCAGCGCGGTCCCTGCGGGCTGTCCTCGATGGCCAGGCCGGACTGGCCCAGCTGGTCGCGGATGGCGTCCGCGGTGGCCCAGTCCTTGCGGGCGCGGGCGGCCTCGCGCTGGTCCAGCACCATGCGGACCAGGGTGTCGACCACGCCGTGCAGGTCCTCGCCGCGACCGCCCTCGCCGGCCCAGGCGGTGTCGAGCGGGTCCAGTCCGAGGACGCCGAGCATGGCGCGCACCTCGGCCAGGCGGGCCACGGCGGCTTCCTTGTCGTCGGCGGCCAGCGCCGAGTTGCCCTGCCGGACGGTGGTGTGCACCACGGCCAGCGCCTGCGGCACGCCCAGGTCGTCGTCCATCGCCTCGGCGAAGGCGGGCGGAACCTCGGGGGACGGCTCGACCACGCCCCCGGCCTTCTCCACCACACGCTGCACGAAGCCCTCGATGCGGGCGAACGCCGACTCGGCCTCGCGCAGCGACTCCTCGCTGTACTCGATCATCGAGCGGTAGTGGGGGGTGCCGAGGTAGTAGCGCAGGACGATGGGACGCCACTGCTTGACCATCTCGGAGACGAGCACCGAGTTGCCGAGCGACTTGGACATCTTGTCGCCGGCCATGGTCACCCAGGCGTTGTGCACCCAGTACTGCGCGAAGTCGTCGCCGAAGGCCTTGGCCTGGGCGATCTCATTCTCGTGGTGCGGGAAGATCAGGTCCAGGCCGCCGCCGTGGATGTCGAAGGCGCTGCCCAGGTACTTGTGCGCCATCGCCGAGCACTCCAGGTGCCAGCCCGGGCGGCCGCGGCCCCACGGCGTCGGCCAGGTCGGCTCACCCGGCTTGGCGGCCTTCCACATGGCGAAGTCGCGCGGGTCCCGCTTGCCGGTCTCCCCCGTGCCCGAGGGCTGCTGGAGGTTGTCCAGCTCCTGCCGGGACAGCTCCAGGTAACCGGGGAAGGAACGTACGTCGAAGTAGACGTTGCCGTCGGCCTCGTAGGCGTGTCCGCGCTCGATGAGCGTCTGCATCATCTCGATCATCTCGGGCACATGGCCCGTGGCGCGGGGCTCGTAGGTGGGCGGCCGGCAGCCGAGCGCGGTGTAGCCGTCGTTGAACGCGCGCTCGTTCTCGTAGCCGATCGCCCACCACGGCCGGTTCTGTTCCTGGGCCTTGGCGATGATCTTGTCGTCGATGTCGGTGACGTTGCGGATGAACGTGACGTCGTAGCCCCGGTACTCGAACCACCGGCGCATGATGTCGAAGTTCAGCCCCGACCGGATGTGGCCGATGTGCGGGGCCGCCTGCACGGTGGCGCCACACAGGTAGATCGAGACGCAACCCGGCTTGATCGGGGTGAAGTCACGGATCTGCCGGGCGCTGGTGTCGTACAGGCGAATGGTCACCACTCCAGGGTAGTGGGCGCAGGACAGTGCCTCGCGCCCCTTCCTGTTATGCGGCCCACATTCGTGCCCGGGAGAACGGGCGTCCCATGCTCCCGGCGGCCCTCAGAGAGTCCCGACGACCTTCTGCGGCGTGATCCTCACGACCACCCGCTCCGCGTCCTGCGCCGACGCCGGGTTGAACTCGGCGTAGTTCTTGCCCGTGTACTTCAGGCTCAGTTCCTCGATGAGTTCCTTGCCGCCTTCCGTGGTCGTCTGGGCGGTGCCGCGGATCTCGGCGTAGTCGTAGGGCGACTGGGGGTCGTGCACCTCGACGCTGACCCGGGGGTCGCGCTGGAGGTTTTTGTACTTCTGGCGGTCGACGGTCGTGGAGAAGAGGAGCTGGTCACCGTCCCGCTTCACCCACACCGGGGACAGCTGTGGGCTGCCGTCGGGCTGGATGGTGCCGACGACGATGAAGACGGGGCTGTCGAGCAGGGCCTTGAGCCGGTCGGACAGGACGGCGGACATGGGGGTACCTCCGAAGGCCTCGGTCAGCGGCGAATTCTCCGGGTACCCTCGCACGCCGTCAGCCCACCCGCACCACGAGTGCGGTCGCCACCGCCATCAGCCCCTCGCCGCGGCCGGGGAAGCCGAGGCCGTCGGTGGTCGCGCCGGACACCGACACCGGAGCGCCGGCCGCCTCCGACAGGATCTTCTGAGCCTCGTCCCGCCGCTTGCCGATCTTCGGCCGGGGGCCGACGACCTGCACCGCGACATTCCCGATCCGGAAGCCGGCCGAGCGGACGATGCGCGCGGCCTCGGTCAGCAGCGTGACCCCCGACGCGCCCGACCACTCCGGCCGCCCGGTGCCGAAGTGCTCCCCGAGGTCACCGAGCCCGGCGGCCGAGAACAGCGCGTTGCACGCGGCGTGCGCGACCACGTCCGCGTCGGAGTGCCCGGCCAGTCCGGGCCCCTCGCCCTCCCACTTCAGGCCCGCGCACCACAGTTCGCGGCCCTCCGCGAAAGCGTGGATGTCGGTGCCGATGCCGACCTGCGGAAGCGGCGGCGGCGCCGCGGCGGCCCCGGCGGCCCCAGCGGTCTCAGAAGCCATCGTTCAGCCTCCTGCGGGCCAGGACCGCCTCCGCCAGGACCAGGTCCAGCGGCCGGGTGACCTTGAAGGCCTCCTCGTGGCCCGGCACGGCCACGACCCGCTCGCCGAGCTGCTCCACCATGCTCGCGTCGTCGGTGACGTTGTCGGTGACCGTCTCGTGGGCGCGGACCAGCGTCGCCCGGTCGAAGCCCTGCGGGGTCTGCACCGCCCGCAGCCGTGCCCGGTCCGGCGTCGCCACGACCGGCTCGGGCCCGCCCGGCTCCGCCGCGGGCTCGACCTGCTTGACGGTGTCGGCCAGCGGCAGCGCCGGGACGACGGCGGGCGCACCGGCCCGTACCGCCTCGATCACGGCGTCGACCGTGTCCACCGGCACCAGCGGGCGGGCCGCGTCGTGCACGAGGACGACGTCGTAGCCGGGCGGCAGCGCGTCCAGACCGAGCTTCACGGACTCCTGCCGGGACTCGCCGCCGGGGACGACGAGGAAGTCGGTGCGCTCGGGCAGCGCGTGCGCGTCGAGCAGCGACTTGACCTCGCCGGCGCCGTCGGGCGGGGCGACGACGACCACGAGGGAGACGGAACGGGAGGCGGCCATGGCGCGGACGGCGTGGACGAGCATGGGCGTGCCGTTCAGCGCGCGAAGCGCCTTGGGGGCGCCCGGACCGAGGCGTACGCCCCGGCCGGCGGCCGGGATCACTGCGGCAACGGGGCCTGTGCGCTGAGCAGCCGTGGGTGAAGGGCGCGAAACGTCAGACATCGGTTCCTGTCAGGTTTGTGTGCTCGGCCTACGTGGGTATGGCCTCTGGGGACACCCCGGCCGAGGCTGGGGAAGTGCCGGGCGCGACGCTCGACCGGACCCTTCCGTGACCCGGGTCGAGCCGTCGGAGCACCCGGCACATCCGTGCCGGGGGCTCTTTTCCCCTTCGTACGGCATGAGCGTCACGCGCGGGTACGAACATGCCGCAGCGCCCGGCGACTGTAGTGGCGTCATCGGGCACCGCGGCATTTCAGTGTGCTGAACTGAGGCGGGTGTTGTCGGCGTCCCGCGTCAGGACGCGAGCACCTCGTCGAGCAGGGCCTCGGCCTTGTCCTCGTTGGTGTTCTCCGCAAGAGCGAGCTCGCTCACCAGGATCTGGCGGGCCTTGGCGAGCATGCGCTTCTCACCGGCGGAGAGTCCACGCTCGCGCTCACGACGCCACAGGTCACGTACGACTTCCGCGACCTTGATGACATCGCCGGAGGCGAGCTTCTCCAGATTTGCCTTGTAACGACGCGACCAGTTCGTGGGCTCCTCGGCGTACGGAGCGCGCAGCACCTCGAAGACCCGGTCCAGCCCGTCCTGACCGACCACATCACGCACGCCGACGAACTCCGCATTGTCCGCTGGCACACGCACCGTCAGGTCACCCTGGGCGACCTTCAGCACCAAGTAGGTCTTGTCCACGCCTTTGATCTGGCGAGTTTCGATGGCCTCGATCAGCGCGGCCCCGTGATGGGGATAGACCACGGTGTCGCCAACCTTGAACGTCATGTGACAGGTACCCCTTCCGTGGCTATCCAGGGTAACACGGAAACGGCGTCTTCTGAATGGCGTTTTCGCAGGTCAGGGCATATCTCGGGGCTTGACAACAGCAACAGGAACGTGCTTCGGGAGGGTTGGGCGGGCCAAGAGGAAGCGGGTATTCGCAGGTCGGAGGGGCTCTCCACGCGAGGTGAAACCCGTACGCTACACACATCCGGCGGCCCGTCCAAGCGGCAGAACATCCTGATTTGTCGGGTTCCAAGCGCTCGACTTCCGCTACTCCGTTCGGTGCGCCGAGTCACCTCCCGGACGAATCCGGAATTGATCACGGCCCCGTCACAACGACCGACCCGGCAGTTGGTGATCAATTCCCGGGGCGGCCGTGCATTCCTTCACCGGAAATCCGCCGGAGCCTGGTACGGAGGTATGCCGGAGGGCGCTTATGTGAATGCCGGACCGGCCCTCCGCCAATGCGTACCGAGGAGTCACATTGGACGCACGGGACTCGCTCGGCGGAGGGGTCCGGAGCAGGCCCGGGACGTGCAGGGGCGGGTCGGGTGCGATGGCGCGGGAACGGCTCGGTAACCTATGGCCGCTGACAGACACTTAGGGTGGCTTTATCAGAGGGCCGCCCTGCTCCGCCCACGTTCAAGGAGTTGCCGCCGCCGTGAGCAGCAGCCTTCGACGCGGCGCTTTCGCCGCCGTCGCCATCGCGTTCTCGATCGCCTCGCTCGCCGCGTGCGGCGCCGGCAACAACGCCGAGACGCTCGAGGTCAAGCCCGACAACGCGGCCACCAGCGTGGGCGCCATCAAGATCCAGAACGCCACGGTCATCACCCAGCCCGACCAGCAGTCCAAGGGCCCGGCCGTGATCTCCGCCACCATCTTCAACAACGGCAACACCGACCAGACGCTGGACTCCATCAGCGTCCAGGGCGACGGCACCGCCCAGCTCTCGCCCGCCGGCGGCAAGGGCAAGGTGACCGTCCCGGCCCACGGTTTCCTGGTCCTGGGCGGCAAGGGCAACGCCTCCGCCGCGCTGCCCAACCCCGGTGTCGCCGTCCAGAACGGCAACGCCCAGCAGATCACCTTCACCTTCAGCACGACCGGTGCCGTGACCCTGCGCGCCTACGTCGTCCCGGCCGTCAGCTACTTCGACAAGTGGGGCCCGAGCAGCATCCCGGCGGCGCCGGGCGGCTCGGGCTCGCCGGTCCCCTCCGGCTCCGCCTCCGGCAAGCCGTCGTCCGGCAAGCCGTCGAAGCCGTCGAAGCCGTCCCACTCGGCGTCCGGCTCCCCGTCGGCCTCGGAGTCGGCCGGCACCACCGCGACCCCGGGCGACTCGGCGTCGCAGTCGGCGGCCGGTCACTGAGTCGGTACGTACAGAGTCGGTACGTAGACAGTCCGTACGCACAAGGGCGGCACCCCGGGGAGGGTGCCGCCCTTCGTCGTGCCGGCCGTCTGCCGCTCGGGGACAGGCGCGGGCGTGCCGCCCGGCGTCGGGCGGCACGGGGCTCACGGCTCACGGCTCACGGCTCGATACGGGGGTACGGCCCCGCGGCCGG
This sequence comes from Streptomyces sp. NPDC046197, assembly GCF_040646295.1. Lineage (NCBI taxonomy): Bacteria > Bacillati > Actinomycetota > Actinomycetes > Kitasatosporales > Streptomycetaceae > Streptomyces > Streptomyces sp. NPDC046197. The sequence goes on from NZ_JBEYZY010000017.1 coordinate 176,986, forward strand.
CCCGCGGCCTACGGCTCGAACTTGTAGCCCAGGCCCCGGACCGTGACCAGATAGCGCGGGGCGCCCGGGTCCGGCTCGATCTTGGCGCGCAGGCGCTTGACGTGGACGTCGAGGGTCTTGGTGTCGCCCACGTAGTCGGCGCCCCAGACACGGTCGATGAGCTGCATGCGGGTCAGCACGCGCCCGGCGTTGCGCAGCAGCATCTCCAGCAGGTCGAACTCCTTCAGCGGCAGGTCGACCTTGGAGCCGGAGACGGTGACCACGTGCCGGTCGACGTCCATGCGCACCGGACCGGCCTCCAGAGCGGCCGGGGTGACCTCCTCCGGCTCACCGCGGCGGCGCAGCACCGCGCGGATGCGGGCGACCAGCTCACGCGAGGAGAACGGCTTGGTGACGTAGTCGTCGGCTCCTATCTCCAGGCCGACGACCTTGTCGATCTCGCTGTCCTTGGCGGTCACCATGATCACGGGGACGTTGGAGCGGCCGCGCAGCTGGCGGCACACCTCCGTGCCGGGCAGCCCCGGCAGCATCAGGTCGAGGAGGACGAGGTCGGCGCCGTTGCGCTCGAACTCGTCGAGTCCGTCGGGGCCCGTGGCCGCGACGGCGACCTCGAAGCCCTCCTTGCGGAGCATGTACGACAGGGCGTCGGAGAAGGACTCCTCGTCCTCGACGACGAGCACTCGGGTCACGGAAGGACCTCCGGGGCGGGAAGCGGTAGGTACGGGGATGACTCAGTGGGCTGCCCGGCCTCGTCGTCGAGGGCGGGGTGCTGTTGTGCGCGGTCGCGGGCCGCACCCGCCTCCGGCAGCCGCAGGGTGAAGGTGGAGCCCTGTCCCTCGGAGCTCCACACCGTGACCTCCCCGCCGTGCGAGGCGGCCACGTGCTTCACGATCGCCAGACCCAGGCCGGTGCCGCCCGTGGCACGAGAGCGGGCCGGGTCCACGCGGTAGAAGCGCTCGAAGATGCGCTCCTTGTCCTTGCCCGAGATGCCGATGCCCTGGTCGGTGACGGCTACCTCGATCATGTCCCCGCCGGGAGCGGTCACCCTGCGGGCGGCGATGCCGACGCGGGTGCGGGCCGGGGAGTAGTTGACGGCGTTCTCGACGAGGTTGCCGAGCGCTGCGGCGAGCTGGCCGCGGTTGCCCCACACGTGCAGGTCCGCGGTTCCGCCGGCCGCCATGGTGATCTGCTTGGTCCCAGCCTGGTGCCGGCAGCGGTCGATGGCCTCGGCGACCAGTTCGTCCACGCGGACCGGCTCGGCGTCCTCCAGCGGGTCGTCGTTCTGCACCCGGGAGAGGTCGATCAGTTCCTGGACCAGGTTGGTGAGCCGGGTCGCCTCGATCTGCATGCGCCCGGCGAAGCGCTGCACGGCCTCCGGGTCGTCGGAGGCGTCCATGACGGCCTCGGACAGCAGGGACAGCGCGCCGACGGGGGTCTTGAGCTCGTGGCTGACGTTCGCGACGAAGTCGCGGCGTACGGCCTCGATCCGGCGGGCCTCGGTCAGGTCCTCGACCAGCAGCAGAACCAACCGGGAGCCGAGCGGTGCGACTCTGGCGGAGACCGCCAGGGCCTCGCCGCGGCCGGTGCCGCGCCGGGGCAGGTCCAGTTCCACCTGGCGTATCTCGCCGTCCCGCCGGGTGTCCCTGGCCATCTGGAGCATGGGCTCGACGGCGAGCTTGCCGCCGCGGACCAGCCCGAGGGCGTACGCCGCGGAGCTGGCCTTGACGACCGCGTCGCCCTCGTCGAGGACGACGGCGGAGGAGCGCAGAACCGACAGGACGGTGTCCACGCCCGGCGGAAGCACCGGGTCCGTATGCAGGGAGGTGCGAGTCGGGCGCTTCTGCTCGCGCTCGCTCCAGCGGAACGCCAGCACGGCGATGACGCCGGTGAGCACTCCGGCGATCGCTGCCGCTGCGGCGACCGCCGCGTTCACGTCCATGCATCCAGGTTAGGCATGGGGTAGGACATGACCACAGCCGTCGGAGTGCGAGCTCGAACACTCGTCGCCCAGAGTTCACCTGGGAGCCAGTATTGGTTCATTTGGGGTGACGGAAACGGACGCGTACGGCCCGGACCGTGGGAGCGTGGGGTTTGCACCGCCGGTTTCAGCCACGGGCCCCGGCCCCGAAAAACCCCTTGCAACCCCCGAACAAAGACGCACGAGAGGGAACCCTGATGCGGGACGCGTACCACGAGGAACTGGACTCGATCGGCGACGGTCTGGTGGAAATGGCCCGGCTGGTCGGGTCGGCGATCGGGCGCGCCACCACGGCCATCCTCGACGCCGATCTCAAGCTGGCCGAGAGTGTGATCGAGGCCGACAAGAAGGTCGACGAACTCCAGCACGACCTGGAGGCCAAGGCCATAGCCCTGCTGGCCCGCCAGCAGCCGGTGGCCACGGATCTGCGGATCGTCGTCACGTCGCTGCGCATGTCGGCCGACCTGGAGCGCTCGGGCGACCTGGCCCAGCACGTGGCGAAGCTCGCCCGGCTGCGCTTCCCGGAGCGCGCGGTGCCGCAGGACCTGCACGCCACCATCCTGGAGATGGGCCAGCTCGCGCAGCGTCTGATGGCGAAGGCGGCCGAGGTGATCGTGACCAAGGACGTCGACCTCGGTCTCCAGCTGGAGCAGGACGACGACGAGATGGACCTCCTGCACCGCACCCTCTTCCAGCACCTGATCGACGATCGCTGGAAGCACGGCATCGAGACGGCCGTGGACGTCACCCTGCTCGGCCGCTACTACGAGCGTTACGCGGACCACGCGGTGGCGGTGGCCAAGCGGGTGGTGTACCTGGTGACGGGTGAACACGCGGACGATCTCCAGCAGGACATCAAGCCGGTGACGGGCGTCGACGGAGCCTGACCGGCCGGAGGCGAGGGCGCCTGAGCAGGCGCGAAAGCAGGTCGCCGGGGCGCGTGCGAGCCTCCGTGCGCCGTTGATGCGCCCAGCAGAGCGGGCATGGAATGGGCAAAGGCACCAGCCTCGAGGAGGACCCATGGCCGAATCCCCCAGCACCACGCCCGACCCCGCGCAGGAGCACCGGACCGAGCAGCCCGCCGAGATCAAGAGCCTTCCGCTCTTCGGCGCCTGCGGCTGCGGCTCGGGCTGCGGCTGCGGCTGCCAGTCGGGTGGCCCCTGCCAGTGCGGCTGACGGCGTCGCGACCTGCCGCCGCCCGTTCCCGTACGTCGCCGCACATACCGCACACCCTCGCTGGGCCCCGGCGCACCACGGCCGGGGCCCAGGCCCTGTCGCACGAGGTGGACCCGACCCCTGTCCAGGCCCGCGGACGAACGGGTGACGACCACCGAAGCGGCCGACTGCTGTTGTGGTCAGCCCCTGTCGCGGGTCTGCGCCTCGGCCTGGGCCAGTGCCTCCGCCTCGGCGTCGGCCAGCGCGACGGCGAGGCCGAGTGCCTCGGTGATACGTCCGGCCGCGGCCATGACGCGTGCGGTTCCGATGACCGGGGCGACCGCCACCAGTATGTCCTGCACCTGCTCGGCCGTCAGGTCGGCGCGGACGGCGGGTCCGACGTGGGCGAGGTAGGAGATCGCCGGGGCGTCCATGGCCGCTAGCGCGGCGATGCGGGTGAGGATGAGCGTGCCCTCGTCCAGGCCGCAGCGTTCGATCGAGTCGATGGTCATGGCTGCGAGCGTGTCGAGGACGGGCGTGTCTGACGTAGTGGCCATGTCCGGGCCGCCTTCCGGTGCCGTGCGGGCCGACACACGTGCCCCGCTGACCAGGGGCATCTCCCACGTGTCGGCGGCTTGCCCTTCCACCGTAGGAGTCCGCCGGGCCGGGCGCATGTGGAACGGCCGGTCGTTACGCACGGGGGAGTGAAGGTCACGGCGCCACCGGGGAGACGGGTCATGGCGAAGGGCACCGCGAGCCAACGACCACAAGGAGGCGTCCCCTGACGGACCGCCAGGAGGGGTGGTTCACGACATGAATGAGCCGTGCAGGCAAGAGTCACGGAAATATGCGCAATCTGTAACACGCCTTATGCTTCCATCCCATTTCACCGCATGACGGACAAAGTGAGGGACGCGGCCAGCCGGCCGCCACCCTCACACCAAGCAGGGAGAGCCTGTGTCCGTTTCCGTTTCTGTGAACGCTCGCCGCCTGGCCGCCGCCGCTGTCGCGGCCGGAGCGCTGGTCGGGACGGCCGTGCTGCCGGCCTCCGCGGCCGACCACGACCGGCGCTCGCACCGCCAGGACGTGGTGATCAGCAGCGTGCACCCCGACTCCCCGGACCGCGACCGGCGCACCAACCGTTCGCTGAACAGGGAGTGGGTGGACATCACCAACAAGGGCCTGCGCAGCGTCAACCTGGACGGCTGGACCCTGTCCGACGCGAGCGGCCACACCTACACCTTCCGTCACTACCGCCTGGAGGGCCGCTCGACCGTCCGCGTCCACAGCGGCTTCGGCCGGGACACCGCCACCGATCTCTACCAGGACCGCCGCACGCCCGTGTGGGACCGGCGCTCGGACACCGCGACCCTGCGCAACGACCACGACCGCTTCGTCGACGCCGTCTCCTGGGACGACCGCCGCAACCGTGACGGCCGCAACGACCGTGACCTGCGCGACCGCGGCATCGACCGGCGTGACGGTCACGGCGAACACGACTGGCGCGACGGCCGCCACTGACCGGCCGCCGCCCCCGAACGAGCCCTGTCCGCGCACTGCCGCGGGCAGGGCTCCGGCGTGCACGGGCATGAGCGTTGCGGAAGGATCGGTAAGAGGTGGCCCGTGCCCTGCCGCATCGCGCGGGACCCGCCGCCGATCGGTGACTCGGCATCCGTCCGAGCTGGGGGCAAACGCCGTTTCCGGCGTTCTCACCGGAGCAATCACATGGTTACGAAACGCATCCTGTACCGTCCGCCGGCTCCCCCGGAACCGGCGGAACACACCACCGCCGCACCCGCATCGTCCGCCGCGGACTGGGGACTTCTGCTCGTCAGACTGACCTTCGGACTGCTGATGGCCGGGCACGGCGCTCAGAAACTCTTCGGCCTCTTCGGGGGCAGCGGCCTGACCAAGACCGGCATGAGCTTCGCCTCCCTCGGCTACCGGCCGGGAAAACTCTTCGCCACGATCGGCGGACTGTCCGAATTCCTCGGTGGCCTCGGCCTGGCCCTGGGCCTGCTTACGCCACTCGCGGCCGCCGCTCTCATCGGCGTGATGGTCAATGCCATGGTGACCGTCACCGGCGCCCACGGCCTGTGGGACACGGACGGCGGCGTCGAGTACAGCGTCTGCATCGCCGTGGTGGCCCTGGCCGTCGCCGCCATCGGCCCCGGCCGGCTGGCCCTCGACCGCCTCTTCCGCTGGGGCACGGGCGGCTGGACCGAGGCCGCCCTGGCCCTCGGCCTGGGCGGCGGAGCCGCCGCGATCACACTGGCCCTGTGAAACCTGGTTGCCGACAAGCCGCCGATCAATCAGCGGGCGGCGAGAAGCACGCTTCCGGTAAGCAGGCCGATGACCGTGGGCCGGAGATGCTTCCGGGTGAACACCCTTGCGTTCTCGGGGTGTTCGGGCAGACGGACGACCGGCACATGGGTTCCGAGGTCCATCCTCATCCTCGTCCCCGTCGCCACTGGCGTGAACCTGGTGGGTCGGCCCTGCCGGTAGGCGCCACCCGGCAGGGGCCGCGCACCAGGATGACGCGGCACCGCCAGTGACTTCCGAGGTCATGCGGGATTCAGGAAGTCGCCGCCGTCCGACGTTGCTCACCCACCGGTGTGCGTCAGGCGCGTTCCGGCTCGTTCGTCTCCTCGGTGGCTGCGGCCCGGGCGCGACGGCGGCCCAGCAAGGAGGAGCCCACGATCACCAGGCCGATGGCGATGACCCACGCGGCCCCGTAGTAGCCGTAGGCCTGGGCAAGGTCGAAGATCAAGTCACCGCGACGCCCGGTGGACTCGGGGTCGGGCGCGAACCACACTGACCGAGAGGGAATCGAGATGTCACGCGATGCGCTGGCGGAGTTCGTCGAGGCGAAGGCCAAGGAGTTTGACATCCCGGGTGCAGCGGTGGGGGTCTGGGTGGACGGACGGGAGCTGACTGCGTGTCACGGCGTGACGAGCATCGACAACCCGCTGCCCGTCGACCGGGACACGCTGTTCGTGCTGGGCTCGGTCACCAAGACCTACACGGCGACCGCGATCATGCGCCTGGTCGAGGCGGGGCGGGTCGAGTTGGAGGCGCCGGTCCGCCGCTACGTCCCCGAACTCCGGCTCCCCGACGAGGATGCGGCCGCGCAGATCACCATCCTGAACCTGCTCAACCACACCGCCGGGCTGGACACTCGGATGGTCTTCGACAGCGGAGACGGAGACGATGCGGTGGCCGGCGAGGTGGCCAAGATGGCCGAGGTGACGCTGATCGGTCCGGTCGGCGGCCGTGCCTCCTACAGCCAGCTCGGCTACAACCTGCTCGGCCGGGTCATCGAGAACGTCACCAGCCTGACCTACGAGGCCGCTGTCGCCTCACTCGTCCTGGAGCAGGTCGGCCTGGCCAACAGCGTCTTCACTGCCGGACAGGCCATCACCCGCCGGTTCGCCGTGGGCCACAACCTCAGTGAAGGGGCGCTCAAGGTCGCCCGGACATGGAAGGACACGCGCGGCAACAATCCGGGCGGCGGCCTGGTGTCCTCGATCTCCGACCAGCTGCACTGGGCCCGGTTCCACCTCGGCGGCGGTGACCTGGCGCGGCGGATGCAGGAGCCGACGGTGGAGCTGCACGGCTCCACGCTCGGTGACGCCATCGGCCTCGGCTGGTTCCTGCGCGACGTGAACGGTGTGCGCACCGTCGGGCACGGCGGATCGACGAATGGCCAGTTCGCCAACCTGCTGCTGGTTCCGGAGCGGGACTTCGCCGTCGTGGCGGTATCCAACGCCGGCCCCGACAGCGGGCTGGAGTTCAATCAGGCCGTGCTCCGCTGGGCGCTCGAGCACTACCTCGGCGTGGTCGAGTGCGACCCTGAGCCGCTCCCGTACGACCCGCAGCGCGCTCAGGAGATCATCGGGCACTACGAGAACGAATTCATGACGCTGATCATCGGCACCGACGGTGACACGATGACGGTCGAATGCCGGATCAAGCCGGAGACCCGCACGGCGTCCGAGAAGGAACTGCCGCCAGACCTGCCGCCGGCCGGGCTCGGCCTGCTCCCCGGAAGCGGCGACGAGTACATCGTCACCGGCGGCGGCTTGATCGGCCAGCGCGGTTTCCTCACCCGCGACGCCGACGGCGCCATCATCGGGGCGGACCTGGCCGGACGGCTCTTCAACCGGGCTCCGACACCCGCCAAGTGACACCTGCGACCCCCGGACAGCACCGCAAGCCTCGGCGGAGCTGGCCTGGGCGTTCAGTCTGGGGTCAGCCCGCTCGCCGCCACCCTGTTCACCTTGAGCGTGTCGATCCGAGTGTGGGTCAGCCGAATCTGGGTTCCACGGCCCAGAGACGGCCCCAGCACAGCGTCAAGACCCCTGCCAGGGACGAAAGTCCAGGTAGGGGCCTTGATCGTTGCGGGTTACTTCTTCTTGCCCTGGGTCTGGCGGGCCTATTATTTTGACCAGGTCAGCGGGACACAAACTCCCGCTGACCTGCAATTGGGCTGTCATGGTTGGTCCTTGTTGGCCGTTGCTTGTCGCCCTCGGAGGGCCCAGAGAGGGCCCGGCGGTGTCGCCGCGGACCACAGCCACGAAGAAGAGCAGCCCCCCGCCCGGCTGGCGAGCACAGCCTCACCTTGACTTACTGACGCCAGCGTTCGCGGTGGTGGCGGACGCACTCCAGATCGATTGTGTGCCGCGGGTCGGTCCTCAAAGTGCTGGCAGATTGACCTCCGCGGATCACAGTGAGGCCGTCTTCGATGACGATGGCGCCAGCGTCGGGCATCACGTGGCAGTTCGGGCACAGGCAGAGGACGTTGCTGGGGGTATCCGGGCCGTTGTGCGGGGACCCGAGGGCTCGAATGTGAGCCCCTTCGCTGTAGCTACCGCCGGGGACGTCGATTCGCAGGTCGCAGACCTGGCACCGATTATCGTGCCATCCCTTCACCTGCCGTTTCACCGCGCTGCTCCGAACGATGCGCTGCACGGTTGAGGTGATGCGTTCCGGCGTCTCGTTCCCCGTGACGGCAGCAGGCTCCGAACCGACAGGGGTGTTCGGGAGCTCTGGCTGCTGTGCCGCCTGAGGGGTGGGGGTGTCGTCATAGGCTTCAAGGCGAAACTGCCAGATCAGGAAGCCATCGATGCCCAGCTTGCTGCCGTAGCTGGTGACTCGATAGAGACCGTCGTACCGGTACCCAGCCGCCGGCGCGTATGGAGCATCACCCTGGTAGCCGCGCAGGACGCGGACGGGCAGTCCTTCGAGGTAGCTGGTCACGAGCGCCGCGTTACCGGAGTCGTCCAACGACTGGTCGCTCACTTGCTTGCCGGCGCCGTCCTGCCGGTATAGACGATGACGTCCCCGTAGTCCTCGTCATCCTTGTAGCCGCCGGACACGACGATCGACTCTGCGCCAGTCCTCTTGGTCCCGCAGATACCTGCCTGCAACGGCCTGTGCACGCCCGCCTCGTGCGCCTGCCGGCGCGTGCTGAACTCCTGGCCCGCTTCAACGTTGGGTACGTCACCGATCATGGTCACAGCCTGGCACGCGGCACTGACACTTCCGCAGCGGTTTTCAAGACCGCCTAGCAATCGCTCCTCAGACCAGCCGTGACCTGCTCCCTTTTCCCAATGTGCCTGCCTTGCAAGCGGCGCTCTGGCCAGAGGATGGCCACACGGCAGCTTTACAGCGGCCTCCGTGCACTTGTTGCGGGCTGCAGCTTGGACGTGGCGGTCGTGCTGGACGTGCGATCGTCGGCCATTCAACGTCCCTCACAGCGCTGCCTGACAACTCACCCGCGCCTTATAGGAGATCCGCAGAGGAATGCACCCTTCCGCCTGCAATTGGACGCTGAATTGGTTAACTGGAAATTATTTTCGGAATCAATCAGTCCACTCTCAAATCTCCCTCAATTCAATTGAGGGATGTGCCGTGCAGCCGATAGTTTCTTCTTTGTTCGCCGGCGAGGGAACTTAGTCCGAGAAAGTCACACCGAGACCCTAGGAGTAATCATGAAGCGGACAGCAAGGATCGGCGCGCTCATCGGTGCAGTCGCCATGAGTGTGGGCTTAGGGGTTAATTCGGCGACCCCAGCCGCGGCCCAGGGTGAGGTAAAGGCTGCCACTGCAGGTTCCGTCACTCAGTTCTTTGAGCCTGACGCCAAGTTACCTGGTAACCTCTTCAAGCCTGGCGCCAAGTTGATAATCAAGCCGAACCCCGACTATGTGCGGCCGATTTCTACTGTTACGGCTCAGCCGCGGGGGCCAGTCGATTTGGGAGAGTCGTGCGGCACGGAAGTGATTTCGAAGACGAGCGGCCAAGGTAAGACCACCCTGGTGCTGACGGTCAGTAAGGAACGGGCGGTCGAGCTCAGTGGGGACGCCGGAATCAGTAAAGGGTTGATTTCTGCTTCTGTAGGTTTTAGCGTGACAAACACCTACAAAGTCACAAATGAAACCCGCTACGAGGTACCCAGTGGCAAGCACGGCAACATCGAAGCGTACACTCTCTCCGAGCACTATCTCGTCGAGGTTCCCTGGCACGGATTCACCCGAAGGGTCGACGTGTATAAGCCCATTGGCGTATGTTTCAATCAGTGGCTAGACTAGTTAGCGGTCCGTAATTTCAGTATTTGAAAGGGTGACCCCATGGCGCAGATTTTTCGAAAGTTAGCTATAGGGGTCGCCCTTTCGCTATCGTGTGTCGCATGCACTTCGGGGAGCGATAATGGGCCTACGCATGAATCATCGGCTGACCAATTCGCGCGGCTAAGTCAACTTAAGTCTATCGACGCCACCGAAGAGCAGATCATTGCAGCGGATGAATTCCCTTCAGAGTCTCATGCCCCTAAGGTGATTGGCGAGGTTCGTAAGGGTTCTTACCGCCTGATCGCGTATATCCAGGGGGACTCCTGTGGCCTTCGGGTGGCTGACGCGTCGAACTCCAAGCGATCGTTGCTTCATGTTACGTCAGCATGGCCTGAGAATGATGCAGGCGGCAGCGCCAAATACCCTGCTGGCCCCTACAGCTTCGCCTCGGCAGAAGGTGCGAGTGGATCTGGAACGTGGGCCTCGCTTGGTTGCAGCAAGTCGGCGATGGTAATCGATTACTCGTCACGGACTCGTGGATCTGCGTCTAATCAGCAGGGTAACGTTTCAGTCAAAGAGCACCCCAAGGATCCGGGGGCTCTGATTGTGATCATCGGTACTCGAGAAGCTCGCGAAAGAATCCTGCCACGGGTCTAGGCATGGCACGGGGCATGACGAAGCCGCCCGCCTTGCTCCCCCGCAGCGGGCGGCTCGTGACTGAGTAGCGGGCGTGGTTCATGGCGTCCAGGTGGAGCGCGCCACTGTACGAACGACTGTGAGGATTCACCGCGGCGCTGCTCGGCAGGCCTGACCCACCGAACGATTGACGCTTCGAGCTGTCCTCTCCAGGAAT